>JBBQRI010000088.1:0-9709 GCA_038214915.1 Chthoniobacterales bacterium | reverse complement strand
GGCAACTTAGGCGCAGATCGGGCGCCGTACGCAACCGCTTTGCGTATCGTCGAATTTTACAGCTACGCCATCGCGCGGCTGATGGCCCAGGCAACTTCTTTGCCCGTGACGAAGCCGTGCGCATCGCGGCCGCTTGGATCTATGATGTATTTGCTGCTTTCCAGGTTGTGAAAACGGCCGAACTGCCAGCTGTAGCTGCCGCCCACCGCCAGCAGCCGATCAACACCCTGCACAACTTCGCCCGACTCCATTTTCTGTGTGCCGTTTCGGCCGAGGCCGCCAAATTTATCGTTCGCGGCGCCAAGAGCAGATGCGACCGTGCCGGACAACCGTGAGGCAACCGGATAAGCAATGCCTACGGCGCGATCGTTCGGCGTGTAAGTAACGACGATCGGACCTTTGATGCGGTGGTTATCCACTACGCTGCGAAAAAATCCATTCATCGATTTCGAGAATCCATTGTGCGAAAAAGCCGCCTGCAAAAGCGACATGCTTTGTAATTTATCTGTCGTGGATGTCGCCGCGGCCGCAGTCACGACGCGACAGCCAAAGCTGTGGCCCACCAGATGGATCCGCTGCACGTTGTCGGCCAGCCGATCAAGTAGCGGTCCCACGCCTTTCTGACCTACTGTTCCAGCGCGCTTTTTCATTTCGTAGTAAGCCAAATAATTCAGGAACCGAATTGCGCCGGATTTGATTCCAGAAAAAATATCACCCAGTCCGGCTGCGCCGCCAGCCGGCGTAGTTGTTCGATGAGCGCCAAGCGACGCGGCGCCGCCTCCACCTCCTCCGCCAGAAGAGACGAGCGGAGTAGGCATTTTTAATTTCTCCAGCATCACCGATCCATCGAGCTTGAAGAAGAGCGCAGAATTGTCTTCCTCGTGCGCGGCGCTGTCATCGAGCAAGCTTCGCAGCTCGTCTACAAATTTTCGTCGTGCAGCGAGATCACTCTCCAGCTTGCCGATCTGGTTCTTGGCAGCGGTGATCTTTTTCGCCGCTTTCTTGTCGAACATTGTCGCAATGACGTCGAGCTTGGCCCTGATGGTTTCGTCCGCCGCGGTGGAGCTCATTCCGAATCCCGCTCCACCGCCGTGCGCTTGCTCCGCAACAGCAGCGTCAACGACATCAGTAAATCTCTTCGACGGCCAGATGACACCCACGATTGCGATCTTTTTATTCTGAAGCTGATCCGACGCGACTGCTGCAAAGTTGGTGAACAACGGGATGTAAAGCTGCTCTGCTTGCTCTTCGGTGTTATTCCACCCGTGCGTCGCGACGATAACGTCCGTCGTGCCTTGAGGCAGTGTGATTTCTTGTTTGTTTAAGGCCGCGCCGTCTTTATCGAAGCGTGCGGCTGTATAAGAAATGCCTACGATATCATTCATAAATCATTGCACCATGTATTCACACAGACTGAATGGCGCGCATGAGATCGATCAACCCCGCGCCTTGAAAAGAGCGCTCCCGCTTCAAGTCGGTAGCTGCCCCAAGAAAAATCTGCTTTACCCGTTCCGGTTCGCCGATGAACTCCCGTCGCACGGACAGAAATGCCGCAATAACACCGCTGACGTGCGGCGCCGCCATGCTTGTCCCGCTGTCTTCGACGTATTCGCATTGTTTCCCCTCTGCCCGATCTATTAACAACTTTCCCGTGGCGGCAGAGAGAATTTTCTCACCCGGAGCAACGATGTCCGGCTTCATTCGTCCATCGCCAGTGGGGCCCTTTGAGGAAAAATACGAAACGCCATACACATGCGGCATCTCGCGATGCGTGGACCCGACGGTGATGGCTAGTTCCGCGTTGCCTGGATCGTTGATTGTGACTTGCATCCCGGCATTCGTTGTCCGCTGTTGCGCCGCCAACGCGCCATAACCGGTGTTGCCTGCGGCCACTACGACTACCACGCCCGATCGCACCAGGCGATTGATCTCAACGCACAGGGGACTTTGTCCACAGGCAAACCACTCCGGATCGAAATCGTATCCGAGACTGATGTTAACGCCGTGGATCAGATTCAGACGACCGTGGCCGTTCTTTTCCTGGATATGCGCGATTGCCGCAATCAGATTGCTGACTTCGCCGTTACCTTCGTCGTCGAGCACCTTCAGACTAACGAGACGAGAACGAGGCGCCATTCCGCGAATGGAATTGAGCACAACCTCACGAGTCTCCACTGCAGGCGAATCCCCGTCTTCGTAGCCCTTAACCGACCGGGTGACGGCACGCATTTTTTGCGCCTGCGCTTTGGTGCCATCAGCCAATTGTTCTCCCGCCACAATTCCCGCCACATGTGTGCCGTGTCCAAAGCGATCGATCAACGCAGGGTTACCGCCCTTCGGAACATTGGGCGTATCGGTAAAATCCGCATGAAGCGGAGAAGTGGGATCCACGTTCCCGTGTCGCACAAAGTGCGGATGATTCGCGTCGATGCCTGAATCCATAATAGCCCAAGTGATATCCACGCCGTGCGCGCAGAACGAAGTTTGCGCCGCATCTGCTTTCACTGTCCCAAGCGACTTTGTAATGCAGGGTGAAATCTTGAAATCGGGCCAAATACGGTAGATGGCACGAAAACGGTACAGTGCCGCTGTACCCGACTGCACTGAGGCTTTTGCGCGTTTCTTCGGCTGCCGCGGTTTTTTGGCCGTTTTGGCTTGGCTGCCAGCGTGCTCGACGTCCAGCCGGACGAGTTCGCGAATTACTTTTCCACTAAGACGGGCGAAGATGTATTGATTGCTCAAGTCCGACTTCTTCTCTCGTACGCCTTGCTTTCCGTCGGACGGTGCGATTATGGCTATGGCGTTTTTGATCGCCTCTCGAATCCATTTCCGGCCTGCCTCGCGACCTTCATCGTAGTCAAGATTCACATCGATGATAACCGAGTGAACTTGATTCTCGTCCTTGCTGATTGCCTCAAGCAGCGGAATGGCAATAACGCTGCGATCGAGAATCCGCGGATCAAACCGCTTTATTCCGTCTTCCTCTTGCCCTCGCCGATCAGATGCAGCCATAGGATTGACGCGACGCGCGTCCAGACGCGCAGTACAACAAAGCGGCGTGGTTACGTCAAGCGCCCTTCAGCGAAATGCTGAGCCGATTATGCCGCGGCGACTGATTGCTTCAATCGCTCGGCGACGTCGGTGGTTTGCAGTGACTGAATCAATTCACGGAGATCGCCATCCATTACCCGATCCAAATTGTAAAGCGTGATGCCGACGCGGTGATCGGTCACGCGGTTCTGCGGAAAATTGTAAGTGCGAATTTTTTCTTCGCGCCCGCCGGTACCAATCTGTCCTCGGCGTTGCGCGCTGTATTTCTCCGCTTCTTCGCGCTGCTTGCGCTCCAGCAACCGCGCCCGCAAAATTGATAACGCGCGGTCCTTATTTTTAATTTGGCTGCGACCGTCCTGGCAGCGAACAATCATGCCAGTCGGAATGTGCATCACCTGTACCGCTGAGTCGGTCGTGTTCACGCCTTGCCCGCCCGGACCGCCCGCGCGCGAGACTTCGATCCGCAAATCTTCCGGTTTCAACTCAACGTCGATATCTTCCGCCTCCGGCAAGACCGCCACGGTTGCTGTGGATGTATGAATGCGGCCCTGAGCCTCGGTGGCAGGCACGCGTTGCACGCGGTGGACACCGCTTTCGTAACGAAGCTTTCGAAAGACCGATTCGCCCGAAACCCGGAAGATCGCTTCTTTGAACCCACCAAGCTCCGACGGACTGGATTCGAGGTCCTCAGTCTTTAGTCCCGCCGCTTCTGCATAGCGATGATACATCCGGTAAAGATCGGCGGCGAAGATGGCGGCTTCACTGCCGCCTGTCCCGGCGCGGATTTCCACGATCGCGTCGCGCTCATCCGTTTGATCCGCAGGCAGCAACGCGATCTGAAAGTCGCGTTCAAGATCGGAGACGCGTTTTTCGAGCTCCGGAATTTCATCGTCAGCCATGGCCGCGATCTCGACATCGCGCGACGTCGCCAGCTCGCGATTGTCGTCTAATTGCTTGCGCGTGGTTTCGAGCGCGCGCCATTTCTCGAGCAAGTCCTTCAGACTCGCGTGTTCGCGCATGATCTCCTCAGCGCGTTTGCGATTATCGAACAGGCGCGGGTCCGTCACCTCGCGCTCGAGCTCTTCGAAGCGTTCGCGTTTGAGTTGGATGAGGGAATTTAAGTCCATGACTGTAGCCGCGATCGCCGATCGCGGCTCGGTACAGCCGGGGTTACCGCCCCCAGCTACAGTTCAGCTAAGCTTTCTTCTCAGCGCGGGCAGCTTTGGTGCTGCCGTAACGGCGGGCAAATTTCTCGACCCGGCCCGCGGTATCGACAAACTTTTGTTCGCCAGTGAAAAAGGGATGACAAGCGGCACAAATGCCGATCTTAATATCGCGACACGTGGAGCGAGTGTGATACACCGCGCCGCATGCGCACACCATATCAGTTTCGTAGTATTCTGGATGAATGCCTGCTTTCATCTTATAAATGGAGCGCAGAATGTATTCGCGACCGCCGGTTTTTGCAAGCGATGAAACATGGCGATTCACTGCTACTCGCTTGGCAGACGACGATCTCGCGCAAAGGCGATGACGCCGCCGTTTTCGATGCAACTGGCAGGATCGCAAGGACCTTTCGGGACATTGAAGGGCACGCACGCGCTTTCGAAGCCAAAATGGACAAGCTCCTCCCCGGAGCGGTCGTGGCTGTGCAAATTGGCAATCACGAAGATTGGCCTGCGGTTTTCATCGCGTGTCTATGCAAGCAGCTGGTTGTTCTGCCACTGGACCAGTCCATTGGGGAGCAACAACGCGACGCAGCGTTGGAGATTTGCAGAGCGAGCGCTCTGGTGTCCGCGGTCCCCGGCGAAAATTCTGCGCAGATCATTCCGCTGAGGACAGCCGACACAACAGCAGATTGGGGCGAAAGTGTACCCTCGCTCTTAAAACTTACCTCAGGCACAACGGCAGCACCGCGCGCAATTCGATTTCGCAGCCATCAGTTGCTGGCTGATTGCAATCAGATTTGCGACACGATGGACATTTCAGGTGGCGATCTGAATTTTGGCGTGATCCCGGTCTCACACTCGTATGGGTTTAGCAATTTGCTTACACCATTGATTGCGTGCGGCGTGCCGATGGTTGTGAGCCGCGACAGAACACCGCGAGCCGTTCTTGCTGATCTTGCGCGCAACGGCGTGACGGTTTTTCCCGGCACGCCGGCCTTTTATCAGGCGTTTTGCGACATTGGTAATGTGCCCCCGTTACCAAAACTTCGCCTGTGCATTTCTGCTGGTGCCCCGCTCTCCAGCGCCGTCGCGAAAAAGTTTTTCGAAAAATTCAAGCAACCGATCCATTCCTTCTACGGCGCATCGGAATGCGGCGGAATTTGCTACGATCGCCACGGCACAACGTTCGAGGACGGTCTTGTCGGCCAGCCGATGCAGGGTGTCGAAGTTGAGCTTATCGATCCAACGGAGTCCGCCAGCCAGATTCGCGTTCGCAGCGCGGCAGTGAGCGACGGCTATTTTCCCGAGCCCAACGATCAGAAGCTTGGCAACGGTCTTTTTGTTCCGGACGATCTGCTCGAGCGACACGATTCCGCGCTGAAGATCGTGGGTCGGATTTCGGACGTAATCAACGTCGCCGGAAAGAAAGTGAATCCGGCGGAAGTAGAAGCGCATCTGCTGCGTTTTAAGGGAGTTCGGCAGGCGGTTGTGTTCGGCCGCTCCACAGGTGCAGGATTACGAAATGAAGAAGTAGCGGCGTGCGTGCGGGCATCGCCGGACGTAAGCGAAAGCGACCTTTTACGATTTTGCCGCACTGCGTTGAGCGGATGGCAGGTCCCGAAACGAATCTTTATCGTCGACATAATTCCGACAAACGAGCGCGGCAAAATTAGCAGACGCGAGCTGGCGCGACGATTCTCAGGACGGGATGGGAGTTCTCCGTTGCGAACATTGGCTTCTTGATAAAGCCTTGATAAGGGGTTTGCTTACAGGGACCGAAAAGGTTACGGCGACAGCAGCCCGCAAACCCAGGCTACCAAAAGCACAAATGGAAAGTTCGAAAAGCGAAGAGCGCGACCAGATCGACCGGCCACCGGCCCCGCGCGAGGACGAGGCAGCGTCCGAGCCCGGCACGAGTTCCGAGGCTTTCCAGTCCGACGACTGGTGGCGAGAATCCGCGCCCGAGTCGGATTGGGCCCAGCCCGTCGCAAACGCTGCAGCCACGGAAATCGGGCAGCGGAAGGAATTCGGCACGGCTGATGTTTATTTTTGCGGCCGCAAAAATCTGTTTCCGTTGAACCTTGCGATACGAGCCATCGGGAAAGAGAACCTGACCGGGTTGCTCCGAGCCTCCTGGGATCATGAACCGATCGACGTTCTCGCCCGTGACGGCGAGATTATTTTAGCCACAACCCGGGACTTGGATCTCTATTGCCCGGAAACTCCATCTATCCTGGAAAACGTTGATCCAGACGTTGTGACCAATGCTCGAGCCCAGCAGAAAGAAGACGGAACTCCTTTTCTATTAACCCTCGCCCGCAACGAGTCGATCGAGCGGCAGCTGGCGCTGGATTTGATCCGCCACCAGGGGCAACTGCTCTTTTCGCAACTGTGGTCGGCGCCAAATGTATGGATCATGTTTGAAAAGAACGCCGACCTGTTAGGCGGGTTTGGCGACGTGACCGGCGACCCCGATGTGGACGACTGGTCACTGGAAACTTTGCGTCTCGTCCAGAACCCCGAGCAACCAGGAGGTTTCGATCCGGCATCAATCCCGGCTTACACGAGAGAAGGCTTCGATCGCGTCCAGAAGTTGAAGCTGACTTCGGATGAGGCCCAATTCGGCTCGCAGTTCAATGGCGCCCGGTCTGTGCAACAGATTGCAAAAAATCTGCGGCTCGATTTGAAATCTGCCCGGCAACTGCTGTTCCGGTTCGTAGCGCTTGAAATCGTAGAGTGCTGGCCTGGCAGCACAACTGCAAAGGCTGAACCGAAGGCCGGCATGGGCCGATTGTTCGGACGCGGCCGATAAGTTCGCGTCCCCCGCGCGGACGCGCGCTCATGAAGAGAAGAATTCTCGTCGTCGATATCGGCGGCAGCTTCGTGAAACTGCTCATGTCTGAGCGCGTGGAACGCGAATTTGCATCCGGTCCACGAATGACTCCAAAACAGTTTCTCGCCAAATTTAAGGAGACAGTGAGGGGCTGGAAATTCGACGTTGTGTCGATTGGTTTTCCGGCGCCTGTACGCAACGGACGAATTCTTCGAAACCCGAAGCACCTGGGTAAGGATTGGGTCCATTTTAATTTTGCCCGGGCGCTGGGAATACCCGTACGCATCGTTAACGACGCAGCCATGCAAGCGCTCGGCAGTTATCTCGGCGACGGGCGCATGCTGTTTCTGGGCCTCGGAACAGGGCTTGGATCCGCGCTGGTGTGGGACAGAAATCTTATGTCACTCGAGCTAGGTGACCTCCCCTACCCGAACGGAAAGATCGTTGAGAACCATCTCGGTGTCCCCGGCCTGGCGAAATTGGGTAAGAGAAAATGGAAACGTGAAGTCCTTTATGCCGTCGGCCAATTAAACCGTGCGTTCATCGCCGATTATGTCGTCCTTGGCGGTGGCCTGGTGCATCGGTTCGATCGATTGCCGAAGGGAATCGTGCGCGGCCAAAATGAAAACGCATTCCTCGGTGGCATCCGTTTATGGGAAAGGAAACGCAATTCTCGCGAGTTGAAGTGGCACCTGTTGTAGCGGAATTCCCCTGGGGCTTTCAGCGATCTTGGTCGATCGTTGTCACAAGAAAATTAGAGACGGTTTCAAGAGAAATTCCTTCCGAACGATCCGTTTGCCGCAATTGGGCTTGACTTAATAAACCGCGCTTACCAGCATGCGCGCCAAACCAAAGAAGAAAATATGAAGAACTATATTCACCTCGTTACGTCGGCTTTATCCGTTGCGATCTTCGCGCTAATGGCATCCGCTTCGTTTGCTCAAAAAACGGATGCGATGTCAAAGGCTCAGGCGATAGCACAACAGCTTAACCTCACGCCCCAACAAAAGGAGAAAATCCTGCCCATTCTTGCCGCCGAAGTGCCAAAAGTGCACGCCATCAAGAACAACAATTCGATTTCAACTATGCAGAAAATGCAACAACTCAGGGCTATTCATCAGCAGACCGATCCTGAGATGAAGGCCATTCTTTCACCTGAGCAATACCAAAAACTGAGGCAGATTCGTGCACAGACAATCCGCGAAGCCACACAAGGCTCCACGGGCCATTGATGGATGGCTAACAATCAGTCGCAGTATCCTAAAAATCGGCTGTCTCATCGCTTTGTCGCGGAATGTGGTGCTCTAAACGCACACTATCACGCAAAGAACAAAATGCGATCGTGGTAAGGCGACACGCTCAGTGAAGAGCTGCACGTTCGAACGGGTTTCGTTATGCCTGATGTTCGATCACAACTCAGCGAGGACTTCGCGAAGCTCTGCGACATCGTCGCGAAGCTTCGCGCTCCTGACGGTTGCCCGTGGGATCGCGAGCAAACCAACCAGTCGTTGTTGCCGGCGCTCATAGAGGAGGTATACGAAGCGGTCGAGGCCGCGCGCGCTCAAGACGATGCACATTTTCGCGAGGAACTCGGCGATCTTTTGTTGCTCGTAGTGATGCATGCCCAAATCGCGTGCGAAACCGGCCGGTTCGACATCGAGGAGGTGATTGAGCAGGTGTCGGAGAAACTAATCCGGCGGCATCCGCATGTGTTCGGCACGAGCGAAGCACGCGACGCCGGCGCCGTGCTTAAACAATGGGAAGCGATCAAGCGCGAAGAGAAAAACGCCAATTTGCATTACCTCGCCAGTTTGCCGAAAGCCTTGCCCGCGCTGGTCCGCGCGCAAAAGGCGCAATCCAAAGCGGCCCGCGTGAATTTCGACTGGACAGCACTACGCGATGTGATGGCTAAGGTGGAAGAAGAGCTTCGTGAGACCAAAGAGGCGATCCGATCACAACAGCAGCAAAGAATAGAAGACGAGATTGGCGATCTGCTGTTCGCCGGCGTAAATCTGGCGCGGAAGTGCAAAATCGACGCAGAAACCGCGCTCCAATCTGCCACTGACAAATTCGTCGCCCGTTTCAATCGATTGGAGGACGAACTCAAAACGCGAGGCAGGAAATTGGGCGAAGTAGAGTTGGCCGAGATGGATGCGATTTGGGACGAGATCAAGAATGAAGGAGTCCAGCGCGGCATTGCGAACCGTTGAATCTTCACACTGGTAATTGGTTTTCACGTATCAACTATTCACGATGTAACGATCAACTGGCGGAGCCATTCGTCATTCGACATTCGTGATTTAGCGTTCATATTTCGCCTCCCGATGAACCTGCTGATCAACTTTTGCCTGGTGCTTTTCGTGCTAGTCGCCACACTGATGGTGCTTGTCATCCTGATGCAGCGACCAAAGAGTGAAGGTCTCGGCGCAGCGTTTGGCGCCGGCGTCACGGAGAACATTTTCGGCGCGCAAACCACGAACGTGCTGGTGAAGTTCACCACGTGGCTGGCTGGAATATTTTTTGCGCTTACGTTTGCGCTATCGGTCCTTTATGCGCACCAGAGCACAGCCAGCAGCGCCTTCCGTCGTGAACTGATGAAAAACCAGGCGGCTCCGCAAACCTCACCTGCGCCTGCGGGAGCACAATCATCACCGGG
>JBBQRI010000087.1:0-9788 GCA_038214915.1 Chthoniobacterales bacterium | reverse complement strand
TCGAAGAAATCAAAGCCGACCCCGACGCCGTCGATGCCAATTAACTCCGAGATGTGGTCGATATGATCGATGTAATGGTCGAGCGTGCTTTCTTCTTCTCGCGGGCTCACGAGGATGGAGTTGACGCCGATAACACCGCGCCGTTCACCGATCATCCTGATCTGTTCGTCACTGATGTTGCGCTCGATGTCGTAGTATCGACGGACGTTCGTGTGCGACACGATCGGCGGCTTGGTTGTGATCGAGAGAATCTCTTCAAACCCAGCCGGGTTGATGTGCGCAAGATCAATAATCACGCCGAGGGCTTCGCATTCACGCACGACCTCGCGGCCAAATGGTGTCAAACCCTCAGCCGGCGAGCCGCTCGCCGCGAAAACTCCGCCGTGGCCCGCCGCATTGGTTCGGGCGTGCGTGAGTCCGATTGCGCGTACACCGAGTTCGTAAAACACGCGCAATTGATTTAAGTCGGTACCCAACGGCTCGATTCCTTCCATCGTGATCAGAAAGGCGATCTTGCCCGTTTCCCGCGCCGCCTGAATTTCACGATAATTTTTGCAAATCGCGAAGCGCTCTGAACCTGCTGTTTCGGCATAGAGGCGCGCAATTTGATCGAGCGCCACGCGCAAACCGTCCTGAGGCAAGTAGCGGTCCTCGATATAAATCGCCGCGCCGACAACAGAAGTATTCCCCGCTTCGAATTCCGCAGAAAATTCTGTTTCAAGAACATCTCTGCGCTGGCGTTTTTCGTACAAATCCATCGGCAAATCGAAATGCATGTCGATGATCCCTCCGGACTGCAGCCGGTCGATTCGTTCTTCAATCGATTGCTGAATTCCAGTCATTCTGTAACGGTGGTCTATGAACGCCGAATCTGCCCTCAAACCACGGATGAGCCGGCTCCACGAGTCTACGGTGGGCAGAGAGGGGATGTCACGGATGAATTCAAGAGACGGTCGCCGCAGCGATAACCGGACAATGTTCGCGTAAGCTGTTTAATTAAGGCGGCCGCTATGACCAGGTGATTAGGCGCAGTTCGTGCGCCTGCATCAGGCAGGGATGCGTGGGCACAACGCGCACGCTAAAGCCGTAGGTACCGCTTTCGGTCGCGGGAACGCTGCCTTGGTAAATGTAATCTCCGTTGCCGTCGGCCTGGCTACTTTGATTGAGCACACTGGCGGTTGGATTAAGGAGGTCGCCGTTGTCCACTTCGCCGTGATATGCTTCGACCCGCACGTGTTGTGGGTCGACTGCGCCCAAGTGAACGCGCGCGCTGATCTGTAACGATTCGCCGACGGAAACGCTTTGCCGATCTTTGTTGGTTATCTGCACGTCGGACACCTGAACTTGCGGCCAATCCTTTCGCATCTTGGTTTTCCATTGGCTGAGATGCGTTGCAGCATCGCAGCCGTCGCGGGAGAAATTCTCGTACGCCTGTGCCGCAGGAATATAAAGCTGCTCCGTGTACTCCTTCACCATGCGTTGCGTGTTGAAAACCGGCGTGACGCTGCGAATTGATTCGCGCATCAATTGGAGCCAGGCGAGGGGAAGTTTGCCGTCCGGTTTGGCGTAATAAAGCGGGACGATCTGGTTCTCGAGTAAGTGATAAAGACTGCTGGCGTCCACCTCGTTTTGAAATTCCGTCGTGCCGTTATCGATCTCGGCGCCAATGGCCCAGCCGTTGCTGCCGCTGTGACTTTCGCGCCACCAACCATCGAGGACGCTAAGGTTAATCCCGCCGTTCGGCGCCGCTTTCATTCCGCTGGTGCCGCTTGCTTCCAACGGGCGCAGCGGATGGTTCAGCCAGAGGTCGACTCCCTGCACGAGGCGCCGGGCGATATAGCTGTCGTAGTCCTCCACGAAAATGACGCGAGTTTCCAGACCTGGTTCACGGCTAAATTTATACACTTCCTGGATCAGCGCCTTGCCTGCTTCATCGCGCGGATGTGCTTTGCCTGCAAAAATGAATTGCACCGGGCGCATCGCATCGTTCACCAATCGCTTCAATCGTTCCTTGTCGCTGAACAAAAGTGCTCCGCGCTTGTAAGTCGCGAACCGCCGCGCGAAACCGATGGTTAAAATTTCGGGATCAAGAATGCGATTGACTTTGCGGATTGACTCCGGCGATTCACCCAATCGTTCACGACGCTGTCGTTCGCGGTCGCGAACAAAATCGATGAGGCGGCGTTTGAGTTGTTGATGCGTCTCCCACAGTTGCGCGTCGGGAATGTCGATGACGCCGCGCCAAAAATCAGGTTCAGCCAGGTGCTCCTCCCAATCGCCGAGATGCTTGCGATAAAGTGCCGCAAACTCAGGCGCCATCCATGTCTTGGTGTGCACGCCATTGGTGATACTGGTGATCGGCACCTCGTGCATCGGAACACCCGACCACACATCTTTCCAGAGCGATCGGCTCACTTCACCGTGCAATTTGCTGACGCCATTCGCATGGCGGCTGAGCCGCAACGCCAGGATAGTCATACTGAACGGCTCGTCGGGGTTGAGACGCGTGTGGCCGAATGAGAACAGCTCGTCGAATGGAACGTTTAGTTCCTTTGCGAATTTCCCGAAATATTTTTGCATCATCTCCCGCGAGAAGGAATCGTTGCCGGCGGGAACCGGCGTGTGTGTGGTAAAAACATTCGCCGCTGCGACGACTTGGAGCGCCGAATAAAAATTGAGCTGTTTCTCGACGACGTTCAGACGGATCCGCTCCAGCGCGAGGAAGGCTGAGTGTCCTTCGTTCATGTGGAACACGTCCGGCTGGACCCCGAGCGCGCTGAGAGCTTTCACGCCGCCGATCCCGAGCACGATTTCCTGGCGCATGCGCATCTCGAGATCGCCGCCGTAAAGCTCCGCGGTGATGCGCCGGTCCTCCGGGCTGTTCTCAGGAATGTCGGTGTCGAGCAGATAGACGTTCACGCGCCCGACGCGCAATTCCCAAACCTTGGCGAAAACTTCCCGATCCAGAATCGGTACCGAAATGAGAAGCTTCAGTTCGCCCCGGCGAGCTTCGCGGATTGGCAGGTGATAAAAATTTTGGTTCAGATTAATCGCCGCCTGAACGCCGTCCTTATCGATCTGTTGCCGGAAATAGCCGTGTCGGTAGAGCAGACCAATCGCAACGAAATTCAGATCAAGATCGCTCGCCGATTTGCAATGATCGCCCGCCAGAATGCCGAGGCCGCCGGAATAATTCGGAATTGATTCATGAAAACCGAACTCGGCGGAAAAGTAAGCGATCTGATTCTTGATCGCGGCACCGGGCCCTGTCTTCCCGTACGTGTCCTGGCGTCCGAGGTATTTCTCAAAATCCTGGAAAACCTGTTTGAGCTCCCGCAAGAAATTCTTGTCCTGTGCGAACTCTTCAAGGCGGGATTGCCGCGAAAGCTGCAGCATGCGCACCGGATTATGATTGGTCTGGTCCCAAAGCTCGGGGTCGAGTTCCCGGAATAATCGGCGGGCCGCCGGTTCCCATGTCCACCAGAGATTGAAACTCAGCTCCCTTAGCGGCTCGAGTGTCGCCGGCAGGATTGGAGTGACGTTGTAAGTTTGGAAAGTCGGCATGGTGAACAAATCGACGAAGGACAGCGGGGACGTAATCAATCTCGAACGGCTTGTCCGGTCAAGAAAACGCGTTGGACGTCTCCTCCGGGAAGCGGTCGCTGCGGAGACCGGGACGTGACGCTCTCGTCATCGCGAACTTCTTGCAGCTCCTGGTGCGAGAATTAGCCCAAGAAAAAATCCCGCGACTAATCCGCACATGTGCGCGGCCATGCTGACCTGCGGCGTGGAAAGATCGAATGCGATCTGGATCGCGACGATCAGACCGACGTTTGCGAGCTGTTGTTTCGCGAATGGTGCATGATGACGTCGCAGCAAAAATCCAGCCCACGCGCCGACCACGCCCATGATACAGCCTGAAGCGCCTATGACTTGAGCGACGTGAACCAGCCCGATCTCGTTTAAAGCAACCACCCCTGTGCTGGAGGCGAGCCCGGAAATTAAATAGCACGCGAGAAATCGAATCGTGCCGATGGAGCGCTCCAGCGGCGGACCGAGAACGTAAAGGGCGAAAAGGTTGAATGCGAGATGCAAAAAGCCGCCATGTAGAAAAAGCGCAGTGAAAAGACGCCAGTATTCGCCTTGTGCAACAACCGCGTGCGGCTCGAGCGCCCCAATCCGATGCAGAACTTTTGGATCGTTCCAGTCCCCAGCATAAATCTCGAACAGGAAAACAAGCACGTTGACCAGAATCAATACGAACACCGCCGGCGCGCTTCGAAGCTGACTTCGCCGAGTGGAAGGGGCAATGTCGTGATCGGCGGGAACGGAACCAAACGCACGTGGATGTGGAGCGTTAGATTGCAAATGGCGAAATAATCGGACTTGCTCGCGGATTTCGGCGGTGGGATGCAAAATCTGGAGAGCCGCACCAAGTCTCCCAGCCGATTCATAATCTCCTTGCGCAGCGAGTTGCGTTATTTTTCGCAATGCGATCGCCGGCAGAAACAACAGAAGGAACCATGCCGCGCCGCCGACATACCCGCTGACATCAGGCCAGAGAAGCCATGCGACAACGGTAACTGCTAGCACAATGAGCGCGGCGAGGCGCCAGCCGTGATAAGGCGCGCTGGGCCGCCACCCACGAGCCAGGACGAGCAGCGGCGAAACGATCGCAAGAAAAAGAAAGATGTGATTGAGATTCAAGCGGAGCGTTAAAAGGTTAAACAGTTACATTGTTACAATGGGTTGCCGGTTAAAGTTGTAATCATTTTGACGTTGTAACTTTGGTATCCTTTCTAACATTCAAGCATGACCATTACTGTCACTGATTATATCGATGTCGTTTCAAGCTGGTGTTTCTGGTCGGAGCCGACATGGGTTGAATTGAAAAGGCGCTATGACGGGCGGGTTCAGTTTCAGTGGAAAATCGCGCTGATGGACCCCAGTGGTTTGCCAACTTCACGCGAGCAGGAGCAATGGTTCTATCGACGCAGCGGGATGATGATGCGTTCGGGGTTTATGCTCAATACTGACTGGTACGATCCAAGTCTTCCGGAGTGGCTCGCGCCGAATTGCGTGGCCGAAGCGGCAAAGGATTTTGGTTTCACTGATGATCGTGTCCGACTCGCGCTTGCTCGCGCCGCGCTGCGCGAAGGCAAAAACGTCGCTGAATGGAATATCGCGGCTGAAATCGCGACTGAAGCTGCCGGCCTCGAAGTCGGCAAATTGCTCGAGCGCGCGAAATCGCCGGCGATTGAGAAGCGCATTCGAGCATCGACGGCCGAATTCCGCGCGTTACAGATCACGCAACGACCCGCGTTCGTGATTGACACTGAGATCGGGGATCGCGCCATTTTTTCTGGAGTGGTCAAACTCGAGCCATTGCCAGCGACAATCGATTCAATGCTAGACGATGCGGCTGCGTACGCGGCCCACAAAGCGCACTTTGGCGACCCGCCGGCAAAGTAATCCCGGAGATCGATACCTAATCGTCACGAGTTTGACCTTGCCAGTGCGAAATTGTTGCCTACAACTTCTCTTCGGCTTGCGAATTTTAATGCGAGCACTTCGTTGCGGTGAATCGCAGCCGTGGCGAAGAAAGAGTGCCCTGGCGTTTGCGAATGCTGACGCCTGAAATTGCGATAAATGTAACACGGCGGCACGGCGCACTCCCGTTTCGCCGTTAAGGAGATTGAACTAATCTGCAACCACAAATTCGTGTAAACGGTCGGATTCGCGCTCGCGAAGTCCGAGTCATTATAGGGTCCACCGGCGAACAGCTCGGCGTCATGAGATTAAGCGACGCCCTGCGTAAAGCTCAAACTCTCGGCGAAGATTTGGTCGAAATCGCGCCCACCGCGAATCCGCCTGTGTGCAAGATTGTCGATTTCGGAAAATTCCGATACGACATTTCCAAACACTCGAAAGATAAAAAGCCGGGCAGTTCGAAACTGAAGGAAGTTAAGTTCCGCGTTAACATCGACGAGCACGATTACCTGACGAAAGTCCGGCACGCCGAAGAATTCCTGGACCGCGGCAACAAGGTGCGTGTTCAGCTGCAATTCCGCGGCCGCGAAATGGCGCATCAGGAGCTTGGGATTCATCTGGTGCAGAAAGTTCGCGACGATCTTTCCAGCATGTCGCAGGTGGAAACCGACCCGAAGATCGCCGGTCGCAATATCACGATGACCCTGGCGCCTTTGCCGGCGAACCGCCGGAAACGAAAATTCGCAGCGCCAAAAACAGCTGAGGAAAGCGAAGAAGCCGGTGCACTGACCGAGGCGTAATTTACGCGCCTTCAAAACGGCGCAGCGGCGCCAGGTGTCGAGAGCGCTTCCTCAGGGCTTCTTTTTGCCTGCTTGCGAATGGGCTGGCGAAGCAGTGGGCGTTCGCGGCGGCGGAGTGAGCGGCGTTCTTTCGGCAATCTTCTGTTCAAGCCGTTGCTTGCGCGTCTTCGCATCCTTATTGTTGGGGTCCAGCTTCAAAATCTTTTCGTTCTCGGCCAGAGAATTTTGAAGATCGTTTTTTAGCTCGTAAATGTACGCGCGATAATTGAGGTATCGGATCTCATTCGGCTTTTGTTTGATAAGCTCGGAGTAGTCGGCGAGAGCTTTATCGTAATCCTGTATCTTCATTTCGACCGCTGCACGTTGCTCATGAATGCGCGGCGCGTCTTGCGGAGTGAGTTTAAGGGCTTCGTTGTAGTCGTTTATGGCGTCCCCATATCTCTGCTCGTTTGCAGCCGCATATCCGCGTCGTTGATAGACCGCCGAGAGCTCATCGCCATATTTGCGATCCAAGGCAGTGGCTTTCTTAAGCAGGTCAACCGCTTTGTCCCAGTCCTGGCTCTTAGCGGCTTCAGCGCCTTCGCGGGCGAGTCTGTTCGCTTCGGGATTTTTTTTGGCCTCTGCCTGGCATACCTGTGAACCGCACAGGGCCAAAGACATGATTAAAATAAACGTAAAGGATCTGTTCATAGATTTCTGTTAGACACTGATACTCTTTAGACAATTCGAACCTAGCGGCGTGAATAGTTGGCTGTAAGTTCAACAGTTTCAAGTCTGTTCCGACGATGGCGAATTTTCGATATGCATCTTTGGCTCCGGCTCCGACGCGGCGGATGCATTGGGCGCGGGCTCATCCACACGCGTAATACCCATCGCACGACCAGTCGTCTCATCAATTTGAACGAGGGCGCCGCGCAAGCGTACTTCGCCGCCGGCTACCGGAAAAGATGACGGCAGATTCGAAATAAACCGAGTCACGATCGGATCCGCGGCGCGTCCCAGGATGGAATTTATAGGTCCGCACATTCCTGCGTCGCACAAGAAAGCCGTGCCGCCGGGGAAGATTTGCTCGTCGGCTGTCTGAACGTGAGTATGGGTGCCGATGACAGCGGACACTTTGCCATCGAGAAATCGGCCCAGGGCAATTTTTTCGCTGGTGGTCTCTCCATGAGCATCGACGATAATGTTCGGCGTTTCGCTGCGCATCTTCGTGACAACTGCTTCGACAGCACGAAACGGGTTATCCAAAATCGGCTGCATGAACGTTCGCGCCTGGACGTTGATGACCCCGATTTTTCCCTTGGCCGTTTCAAGAACGATCGATCCGCTACCCGGCGTGCCATCAGGGTAATTCACTGGGCGCAACAAACGGGGTTCAGTGTCGATGAACGAAAGAATCTCTTTCTGGTCCCAGATATGGTCGCCGCTTGTGATAACTGAGACGCCGGCGCGCAAAAGATCGATGGTGATTTTGCCAGTAATACCGCGGCCGCCCGCAGCGTTCTCGCCGTTAACGATGACGAAATCCAGCGCGTATTTCGCCTTCAGGTCCGGCAACCGGGCTATTACCGCGGCGCGACCTGGCTGGCCAACAATATCGCCAAGAAAAAGAACCGTTAGCATGCGTGGAGTGATTCGTTGAATCGTTACATAGTTACATCGGATTTGCCATTCAACGATTTAAACGTTCACCGATTCAGCGCGGCGAAGCGATTCCCCTGGCATACCCTAGCATGGCGAAGGCGGGTTGTTAGAACTTCGACCTGCTTATTTACGGCGATCTTTGCAGTAGGTCTCCAGGCCGCGCAGAACATTAGCGTCCTTGGGAACAAGCCGCGGTGGGATGTTCTCGAACATTACCAGCAAACAATCACGCGTGATGAGTTCGCGCACCTGATCAATGATGTCTACGGCACTCACGGGTTCGCGCCCGATTTAATCGAAATAAAAGACGACACGGCGCGGATCCTCATGAACCGCGACGCGCAGGAATTTTTCATCCTGCGGTTTGCCGAGGGCACGGAAAAGCGGAAACTCGTGCCGCGACTTTGGCGACCGGCCAAATCTTTACCGCCAGCGGGATCACGCAAGCCGCTCTCGGGTTTGAAAATCGCTCTCGACCCTGGGCATCTCGGCGGGAAATGGGCGAAGATGGAGGAGCGTTGGTTTCAGGTCGGCGACAGCCAGCCGGTTCAGGAGGGCGATTTAACCTTGCGGGTGGCGCGATTGTTGGCCCTGCGGTTGCGCGATCTCGGTGCGAAAGTTTCGTTTGTCCGAAGTACTGATCAGCCAACAACCGGCAAGCGTTCGAATGATTTTCGCGAGTTGGCCAGGAAAATTCTCATTAAGAATGGCGTGCCGCAGCCGCGCGCCGATGTTCTTGATTCGACTGACCCGGAGAAAGAGAAGACCATCCGTTGGCAAAGCGAAATCTTGTTCTACCGCTATAGCGAGATTCGGCGCCGTGCGGCGCTGGTGAATTTCAAACTCCATCCTGACCTTGTGCTTTGTCTGCATTTCAACGCCGAAGGCTGGGGCGACCCGACTAGTCCGCTGTTGACCGACACGAATCATCTTCACCTGCTGATCAACGGATCGTATTTGGCAGACGAACTGGAATTCGATGATGAACGTTTCGAAATGATCCGGCGGCTCCTGAGTCGCGCGTACGACGAGGAGTTGCCGCTGGCCGATACCGTTGCCGCGGCCATGGCGCGTGGCACCGGCTTGGCGCCGTATCAATATCCCACCACGAACAGCACGTCCAAAGTCGGTACGAGCGGTTACGTGTATGCGCGGAATTTGCTCGCCACGCGGGTTTATCGATGCCCGGTCGTGTACTGCGAGCCGTACGTCATGAACAGCAAAGACGTGTTCGCTCGTATTCAGGCCGGCGATTACGAAGGAACGCGCAACATCAACGGCGTTGAACGCAAAAGCATCTTCCGCGAATACGCTGACAGTGTAGCGGAGGGGTTGGTCGAGTATTATTCCAAAGCGCGCGGCAGTGACGATTGATCTCACTGGCCCGATTTGTAGGGAGTTTGACTCGTTCGCTCCCGCTCTCTCGCCACATTGGCTTCCCGTCTATGTCGTTCGCGTCCCCGCGGCTCCATTCTGTGAAACGTCATGGCGTCTGACACAGACGCCCTACAGTTGTTTCACGGCGTCATGAATGTCATCGAGAGTCACGTCGTTCGTGATACGCGCAATGCCGATGCGTGGTATCACAACGAAACGCACTTTTCCGCCTTCGAATTTTTTGTCGAACTTTACTGCGTCGAGAATCTTCTTACGCGGAAACTTCGATGGCAACCGCGTCGGCAATCCGAATCCTCGAAGAAGATCAACAATTAGGTCGCGCTGATTCGGCCGCAGTCCCGCTCTTTTTACCGAGATCGCGCACGCGGCGACAATTCCAAGGCTCACCGCTTCGCCGTGCAGAAATTTCCTGTAATTTCCGGCGCGCTCAATTGCGTGGCCGATCGTGTGCCCGAA
>JBBQRI010000086.1:0-9945 GCA_038214915.1 Chthoniobacterales bacterium | reverse complement strand
AGTCGTATCAACAATCTGACAGCCGCGATCCTTGATCTGTTGCTGGATCGACAACTCGGTTCCAAACGCCGGCACGATGACGACGTCATCGGGGCCGAGATCGGAAATGTCCGCCTCCTTATTTTTGCCGGTGAGATTCTTAATACCTAACGAGGCGATCTGATGATTGACCTCCGGGTTATGAATAATTTCCCCCACAATGAACAGGCGGCGATCCTTGAAAACGTTGCGCGCGGCGTATGCGAGATCGATCGCGCGCTCGACGCCGTAGCAGAAACCAAACTGCTTCGCCAGACGCACTGTCGTATCTCCTACAGAAATCGTTCCACCGGCGCGCCGGACCTTTTCGATGATATCGCTGCGGTAGTGTGACTCGACCTGTTGCTGCACGGCCGCCATCACGTCCGGCGTGCGCAAGTTCACCTTCTGGCGGGCAGTGGTGCCGCTGGAAATCAGGTTCGTGCTCATGGCTTTGGTTAACGTAACCCTAACTGGACGTTTTCCAATGATCGGCCATAGGCCGAAATCTCACCAAGAGCCGATCACTGATCGACGAGCAGTGGACCAGGAGGATCGTTAAACCAGCTAGGGGACATCATTTGCGAACGCGGCGGGTCCGGGTCGCGGCTTTGATCGAGCCGGCGAACTAAATTGCCATATTTCTGATCCTCGGGCAGCGAGCTTGCGATCTCCACCGGAGTGCCGATCCGGGCCAAGGCGAAGAGTCGCGCAGCCGCTTCGCGATGGAGACGAACGCAGCCATGCGTATGCGGCACGGGCCAGACAAATCCTTCGTGAAATCCATAGGCTGGCGCGAACTCACACCAGTACGCCATCGGGTAACCTCGGTCCGGCTCGCTCTGCCGTCGGCGCTCTTTTTGTTTGCTGTAAATCGTGAAGTGACCATGCGGGGTTAGAGCACCTGGTTTGCCCACGTTAGCCTGAACAGCCATCAACACCCGGTCCCCTTCCATCACAAACAGGTTTTGCGTCGAGGTGGAGAGTTTCACTTTCACCTTGGACGGATCGTGCGGTTTGTAAGCCGTCACATGATAAGAGCCTCCAGTGGCCACATTTCCTGTCGCGCAACCGGTAAGTAGTAATAGCGAACCGCCAGCACCCAGCAGAATTAATCGGTAAAGATGTCGCATACGCGGATACTGGATAAGATTGGACAGCGTTTTGTCAACCTGCCATCGGCTGAATCTAGGTCGAAGCCTTTCCCGGAAGACGCCGCAAAGATGCGCAAATCACGCAATGAAAATCGCCAGGAAGGCGACTTCAATTGCGAGGCCTTCGTGAATGTTTCGGCCGAGGTGATCGCGCAATTCTTCGAGTAAACGGATCCGCTTTAAAATTTCGGCATTGCCAAAGCGACGCGCGAGCGCAGCCGTTTCCTGTTTTGCGGCTGGCAGGTCCCTTTGTGCAACGGCATTGTTCGCGCGCAGAACGTCGATCCACCAGCCAAACAAGGTTTCGAGCAGCGCGGCGCGTCGTTGGAGGTAAAGGCTTTCCGTCAGCGCCTTGTAGTATTCCTCTCGTTGGTCCAGCCACGCGCCGTCGGTTGCATCCTTGTAACGCGTTTGCTCCCGTTTTAACGCCTCATCAGTTTCGTGTTTCACCTCCTCACGTACTGCTCGGAGCAGTTGTTGAAATTCCTGAGCAAGTCGATAGGCAAATTGAATATTCCAGGTCGTTTGGCGGGATGCTTGTTGCAGCAATGTCACGAGTTTCTCTTGCTCTTTCTTGCTCTGAGGCTCGCCCTCTGACGCAAGTGGAATGGAAATGCACCGCGAGAGAACCGTTTCCGGCAGAGCCTCGGGCAATGCGCTGAGCAGAAGCAACAGCGAATCCTTTGGCGGTTCTTCCAGTGTTTTGAGAAATGCGTTTGCTGCCTCGGTTTGAAGCCGGTCGGCATCGGGAACGATCGCTACTTTGCGCCGCCCATCCGCTGCTCGCATCTGAAGCGCGTGCTCCAGCGCCCGGATCTGCGCGGTGACGATGCGCCGCGATTTCGATTCGGGACGGGCAATAAAAACCTCGCGAGCTTTGGCTGAAAAAACATCTTTGGTGGCGGTGCCGTTAACCAAACTGGCCAGTTCCGCTGCGAGCAATTCCTTGCCGCTGCCCGGAGCTCCCGTGATCAGATACGCATGCGCGAGCCGGTTCTGCTCATGGGCGCGTCGCAAAAATTCGAGTGCAGTCGTACGTGCGAAGGCCATTTCAAGGATTCGATGTCTTCGCCAGCGCAGAAAAACGAGAAGAAAGCCTTTTCCAAATCTGTTTTTCGATCTCGTCGAAGTCGCCCGCGCCAGCGATCATGACAATGCGCTTGGGCTCGTGCGCCGCGAGCTCGCGATATCCTTCGCGAACACGCTCATAAAATTCGGCGGGCTGTTGTTCCATCCGATCAGCTTTGCGTGGCTCACGCTGCATTCGCGAGTCAGCAGTCGTAGCATCGACATCGAGCACGAAAGTGATGTCCGGTACGACATCGCCGACGACGAACGCATTCACGCGCTCGATCATCTCGCGATTCACTTTGCGTGCCGCTCCTTGATAAACGGTCGTGGAATCGAAGAAGCGATCGGCAATCACGCACATCCCACGTTCGAGCGCGGGCATGATTACCTCGCGCACCAGCTGGCTGCGACTAGCCTCAAAAAGGAGCAGCTCAGTCTCGGGCGTCATGTTCGAGTTATGCGGAGCAAATTGCAAAAGGTCGCGGATACTTTCGCCGATCGACGTGCCGCCGGGTTCGCGCGTCAGAATGTAAGGAACGCCGCGTCGCTGAAGATGCGCCGCGAGTCTGTCGGCTTGTGTGGACTTTCCGCTTCCTTCTGATCCCTCAAACGTGATGAACGGCAGTCGCGGCATTTGCCGATTGTGAAACAAAGCAGCTAAAAAGTCGAATGGGGCTTCACAAACATCTTGTCTGCAGAAGCCATCGGCCACACCAATTGACAGGCAAGATGCCCGTTGGCCGCGCAGGCTGGAAGCCTGTGTTACGCTATGACATGAAAAATTTCTGGCTCGTGAAACAGGAGCCGTCTTCCTATTCATGGTCCGACTTTGTTGGCGACGGCAAAACTACCTGGACCGGCGTTCGCAATTTTGCTGCGCGAAATAATCTTCGCAAAATGCGGACGGGCGATGAAGTACTGTTCTATCACAGCGGCGCCGAAAAGGCTGTTGTCGGCATCGCTAAAGTGACGCGAACTGCCTATCCGGACCCGACCGCAAAAGAAGACGATTGGTCCACTGTCGATCTTGCCGCAGTTAAACCACTGGCGCGGCCAGTTACACTTCGCGAGATCAAGGCCAATTCGCGCTTGAAAGGAATTCCGTTAGTTCGTCAATCGCGTTTATCAGTTATGCCCCTGGCCGAACCAGAGTTTCGGGAAATCGTAAATATGTGCGAACAGTAGAACTCGTTGAACGCGGGGGCTCGATGAAATGGACGCGCATAGCACGATGAAATATTCGGAACCCGAATAACTGCCACATACGATTAGTATCGGGCGACGCGTTGAACGGACCGGTCAATGCATCGATACGGCACGCTTCAGAATAGGTCGTTTGCCTTTTGCCTTGTTCAAAGCTGCTCGAAGACAGAAAATTTGCGACATGAGTACAATTGCGGCAACGGAGTTCCTTCCGATCGTTGCTACCGCCCGTGCCGCGGCGGATTCCGTCGTCGTGTCGCTGCACGACGTCTCTCCTTGCACTCAGCAGATCACAAGCGCGATCATTTCAGAATTGAGCGCGCACGGCGTGCGCGTTTGTTCAGTTCTTGTGGTGCCCGATTATCACCATGAGGGGCTGTTCGCCAAGCACCGCGAATTTGTCACATGGCTCCGAGCGTTGGAAGCGGACGGGCACGAAGTCGTGATTCACGGCTATTTTCACGAACGCCCGTCTCAGACAAAAGAAACCTTGCGCGACAAATTCGTGACTAGATTTTACACCCAAAACGAAGGCGAGTTTTACGATTTGGAATATGAGGAAGCTCTGCGGCGCATCACCACAGCACGAGATGAATTCCGTGCGCTCGGACTCAAGCCACGCGGTTTTATTGCGCCGGCGTGGTTACTGGGAAACGAAGCGGAGCAAGCCGTTCGTGATGCGCAATTGGAATACACGACACGCCTGCGCACGGTATGCGATCTCCGCTCCGAATCCATCTTTCCTGCGAGAACGCTCGTTTACAGTGTTCACAATAATTGGCGGCGCGCGCTTAGTCGCAGTTGGAACGCGGCACTGTTCCGTTTATTGAAGACCAAACCGCTCTTGCGGATAAGCATTCATCCTCCCGATTATTCTCAGCCGACAATTTGGAAACAGATTCTTGGCTTCATTGCGGCAACAAAAAGTGCGCGAACCGCTACGACGTATCAGGATTGGATCGCCGAACAAAGGTTGAAGCGAGGAATGTAATGTGAGCACGTGCGATTTACATATCCACTCGCGCCATAGTGCGCGCTCGGAAGAATGGCTTTTCCGACGTTTCGATTTTCCCGACAGCTATTCCGATCCAAAGGAGTTGTATGAACAGCTGCGCAAACGTGGCATGGATTACGTTACCATTACCGATCACGATTCGATCGATGGTTGCCTGGAAATTGCGCACCTGCCTCGGACGTTCATCAGCGAACAAGTCACCACTTATTTTCCGAACGACGGCTGCAAGCTGCACATTTTGGTATGGGGAATTTCAGAACAGCAGCATCGCGACATCGAAAGGGTCCGCGAAAACATCTTCGATCTGCAGCGGTACCTGCAGAGCGCGCAAATCACGCATGCTGTCGCGCATCCTCTATACAGCGTGAATGGCAAACTCGAGGCGACGCATCTCGAGCAGCTCATTCTTCTGTTCAAACATTTTGAAGGTATCAACGGTTTGCGTGACGCGCTTTTAAGTGACCTGGTCCAGGCTCTTTTTAAGCAATTGACGCCTGAGAAGGTCCACATGCTCGCGAATCGTCATCGGCTGGCGCCCACGCACGCGGAGCCGTGGAGAAAGATCCTGGTGGGCGGTTCAGACGACCACGGAGGGCAGTTCGTGGCCTCCGCTTTTACAGAAACTCCTGCTGCGAAGTCTGCCGAACAATTTCTGAAATTGGTTCGAAATGGTAACTGCACACCATGCGGTCAGGGTGGAACGCCGTTAATTCTGTCGCATGGCTTTTACAACACCGTTGTGTGTTTCATCCAGGACCGTTTCCACGAAAAGCTAGGCCCCGGTGGAGCGCTGCTGGAGAAAATGTTCTCGCGTTTCATGGAAGGTCGCGCCCCGACCGAATTCACGCTCAAGGAGAAAACTGAATTCATCGTGCAAGGTGTTCTATCGGGAAAGATTTTTGATTTTGCCAAGCCTGCAAACGTCTCGCTGTGGAAAGAGCTTTCCGGCTATTTCGCGAGGCCGGAGGTGAAGGCAAAGCTGGCTGCGCAATTGGACAAAGTCAGCGAACCGGAACGGCGCACTTTTCTCATGGCGAACATGGTCGCGGAGCAGCTTGCGTTTCGTTTCTTTAACAAATTTGTCCAGCAACTCAGTAGCGGCAACATGGTGGAGAGCATGCAGGCTCTCAGTGCGATTGCGCCGATCCTCGTGATCCTGACACCATACATCTACGGCTTTCACAGTCAGGCACCTTCGCGAAAATGGCTGCGGAGTCTTTTCAAGGAGCTGACCGACGAGGTTCCAGTTGCGTTACAAAACCGCAAACGCGCCTGGTTCACGGACACTCTTGAAGACGTGAACGGCGTAGCGACAACGATCCGTAAAATGACCGCCTCGGGAGCCGCTGCGGGAAAGGAATTGGTCGTCGTGGCTTCACGAAGCAACCTTCAAGTCTCCGATATCCCAATAAAAAATTTCCCGCCGATCGGCGAATTTGAGTTACCGGAATACGAACTGCAAAAACTAAGTTTTCCGCCAATTCTGCAGATGCTCGATTACGTCCAGCGGGAACGGTTCACGGAGATCATTATCAGCACGCCCGGCCCGGTTGGTTTAACCGCGCTGCTCGCGGCAAAGATGCTCAACCTCCAAACCAGCGGCATCTATCACACCGATTTCCCGCAATACATTCGGATCCTGACTGAGGACAGTTTTCTTGAAAGCGTGGCATGGGGTTACATGCATTGGTTCTATGGGCAACTCGACACGGTTTTCGTTAATTCCGAAGAGTACAGGCAAAGCTGGATCAACCGCGGATTCGATCCGGCAAAACTGAAAATCTTGCCGCGCGGCCTCGACACTGAACTGTATCATCCGGCCCGACGCGATTCCGCGTTCTTTGAAAGATTCGGCGCGACGAACGGCGAGGTTCGCTTGCTCTACGTCGGCCGTATTTCACGAGAAAAAGACCTCGACCTTTTGGCTGACGCCTATCGCCGTCTGCGCAAAGAAGGACTACCTGTTCAACTTTTTGTCGTCGGTCATGGCCCATATTCCGAAGCGCTCGCGAAAATTTTGCCCGATGCGATTTTCACCGGTTATCTCAGGGGCACAGACTTGGCCATCGCATATGCGTCGGCGGATATCTTTGTTTTTCCCAGCACCACTGACACGTTCGGCAATGTAATCCTCGAAGCACAGGCGTCTGGATTGCCAGTTGTCGTTTCCGATTCCGGTGGTCCGAAGGAATTAGTGGCGGATAAGGCAAACGGGCTGATCACGAGGTCTCATAACGTCGAAGACTTCGCACGCGCGATTCGAGCGCTCGTGACAGATCGAGCGCTGCGCAAGCGCATGGCGATCTCTGCTCGGGAGAGTGTTACCGACCGAAGTTGGCCACGCGCTTTCGCAAAGTTCTGGGCCTCCACCGATATGTAGTCCTCTTGCCCCGGTGTGCGCTGCCCTCGGCGAAACGCGTGCCAGGGCCTCAGGTCCAGAACAAGGCAACCGCGCTCGTAGCATCAGCGGTCACGGGTGCAACGGTGAGCATTAGCAATGGGAATGTGATCAACCCGCCGCCACCGGCCAACGCCTTGATCGTTCCCGCCACGATATTTGCCAAGAACAACAAGACGTAGGGCATCGTTGTCTTTTCTTACTCTTCCTTATGGAGCTGCACCCGCCGGCTGGCCGAATTCGGCACGGTCGGGATTACCGGTCGCGGTTACCGCTCCACGGCAACGTGTCGAGATCTACATTGCCACCGGTAAGAATAATTCCGGCCCGTTTTCCGTTTACATTAATTACGCCGTCGGCAATCGCCGCATAAGGAACGGCCGCTGAAGGTTCGATAATGATCTTCATTGTTTCCCAAATCGTACGCATTGCCGAGATGATCACTTCTTCGCTAACCGTCACGATGTCGTCCACAGAAGATTGAACAATTGCGAAATTCGGCTCGCCGATATTCGTCCGGAGTCCATCAGCAATCGTGAATTTTTTCGCTGTGACAAGCCGTCGTCCTGCGCGAAAAGATTGCGCGGCATCATCCGCATTCTCGGGCTCAACCGCGATCACTTTTATTTGCGGTCGCATCGATTTCGCGGCGATCGCTGTGCCGGACAACAGACCGCCACCGCCGACCGGGCACATGATCACATCAAGGTCGGTAATATCTTCCAGCAGTTCTATTGCTGCTGTCCCCTGCCCTGCTACCACGTGCTCATTTTCGAATGAGTGAATCAACGTTGCACCTGTTTCGCTGATCACCTCTGCGCATTTGAGCTCACGCGACTCCTCTGTTGGGTCGCAAAAGACAACCTGCGCACCGTAACTCTCAACTGCGCGGATCTTCACTTTCGCGGAATTTGAGGGCATCACGATATGCGCCAGGATTCCGCGCAATTTCGCTGCCCGCGCCACCGCGGCACCGTGGTTACCGGAAGAATGCGTCGCCACGCCGCGTTGCGCGATTTCCTCATCAAGCGCAAAAACGGCATTAGTTGCACCCCGTGCCTTGAAGGCACCAACCTTCTGAAAATTTTCGCACTTAAAAAACAGGGACGCCCTGCCCGCGTCATTCAGCCACGAATTCGTCAGGACGGGTGTGCGATGAATGTATGGGCGAATCCGTTCGTGAGCTGCGCGGATCGTATCCAGGTTGACTGATCCAACTAGTTCGACCATCCGAAAAAGGCGTCGATAACTCCGAATGTGTCAATGAATCCGTGAGCCAAAATACTGGCCCACAGGTTGCGACCGGCGACCATGTAAGCAGATCCCAGGATTAATCCTGCAACGCCGGAGTCGATCACGCCAGATGCGCCTTTGTAATAATGCCCGTACCCAAACAAGATCGAAACGAGCACAATCCCGATCCAATAGGCCGCTACGGATCGGCTTCCAATATCGGCTGCACGCGTCAGGAGATATCCGCGGTACGCGATCTCTTCGCCAAAAGCGGCAAACGTCCACACCAGCAACAAAGCAACGAATGCGATCTTCACGTTCCCGGTGATCTCGTTTGCCAGTTCCGGCGCAATCGGCTTCGGCCAGAAAAAGCCGGTCACAGGTTCGATCAGGAATTGCCCAAGCAGGATGCGCAAGATAGCAGCGACAAGCGCAATTAGAAAAATCCGCCGCCATGATGCCGGTTGTTTCAATCCCATCGCAGACCAGTTCCTGTCGCGCAGCCGGATTGAAATAAGTCCGAGCACAGAAAGGACAATCACTTCATTCGGCACGATGTGGAAAACGTTGTGACCAATCACAATGAAAGCGCCGAAGCAGAATTCGATCGCGCTGAGCGCTCGTGACGCTAGAGGATTACGCGAAGGGAACGGGATAGTCCGTGACACGAGCATGGAAGATGATTCGTCCTTCATCTTGAATGTGTGATGCCATCCACATCCCGTTGAGATTCAGATACGAGAATATTCCTCATTCAGCGCTCGGGCTGTGAAAATGCTCCGGCCGCGGTCCGATTCCAATGAACCGGGCGGGAATTTGTCGCAAAACTGGAAACCATTTCAGCAGGCGAAACACGATCGGCAACGAATCTTTGCGATGCGAAGTTTGGCCAGTAACCACGCGACGATGAATGAAAACCTGCATTGTCTGAATGAGCCGCGTCGGCCATTCGCGGCGCGCCTGCACTTTGCGCAGATCGTCCACGGAAACCGGACCGGTTCGCAATTTTCCGGCCAGCAAGTTTGCGGTCGCGACGGCGTCCTGAATAGCGAGATTGATTCCTACGCCGCCTGCCGGTGACATCGCGTGAGCAGAATCGCCGATGCAAAGCAGCCCGTCGCGGCACCAATCACGAAGACGATTGATCTGCACCGTCAGCAATTTGATTTTTGACCAGTCGTCGAGCTCCGCCACTCGGTCGCGCAGAAATCCGGCGAAGCTGACGATGTCATTTTGAAACTGCTGCGAACCACGTGCTTTGATTTCATCGAAGCCGCCCTTCGGAATTACAAAGCCGCATTGCCAATAATCACCACGGTCGAGCAAAACGAGCAGCTTGCCGTATTGAAAGAAGCCGAGCGATTGCTGAGGATCGTCCGGCTTCTTTGAGATCCGCATCCAGAGCACGTCTATCGGGGCGCCGAACTCTTGTCGCTCCAGCCCAGCGCACGCTTGAACGATCGAGTGCCGCCCGTCTGCGCCGATGACCAGATCGGCGCGAATTTCCAGTTCGCCCCGTGGAGTTTTCGCGCGCACACCGGTCACGCACTGCCGATCGAACGTCAGATCGACCGCTTCGTGCTGCAGCAGTAATTGGAAACTCGGGAATTTCTTTGCGTGCGTCGAAAGGAAATTGAGAAAATCCCACTGCGGCATGAAAGCGATGAATTTGCAGCGCTTGGGTAGCCTCGTGAAATCGGCGATTGGCACAGCGTGGTCATTGACGACGCCGCGTAATTCCCGTGCTTCCTGATGCGGCTGCTTTAGGAACTCCTCGAGCAATCCGAGCTCGTACATCAACTCGAGTGTGGACGGATGAATGGTGTCACCGCGAAAATCGCGAAAGAAATCGG
>JBBQRI010000085.1:0-10004 GCA_038214915.1 Chthoniobacterales bacterium | reverse complement strand
CGCATGTAAAAGAACAATAGCGGCGCGGTGAAAAGCAGACTGTCCAGGAGATCGAGCGCGCCGCCAATTCCCGGAAGCAGATTCCCCGAATCTTTAACGTTGGTGCTACGCTTAATAATGGATTCGGCCAAATCGCCGAGGATTGCGGCAAGCCCCAGCATCAGCCCGAGCACTGTCGCATGTGTCCAGTTGAGCACCGATAAATGGCCCGGCATGAGTTTGTAAAGTCCGAGGCTGCAAAGCAACGCAAAGACAATGGCGCCGAAAAAACCTTCCCAGGTTTTCTTCGCGCTGATGTGCGGCACCATCAAATGCCGCCCAATCGCGCTGCCCGTCAGATACGCACCCATGTCCGAGAATTTGGTGACGGCGATCAAATACAACACGTAGAACTGGCCGGTGACCTGACCGCTGCTGGAGCGCGGAGTCAGATACACAATTTTAGTGATGAAATTAAAAAGCCAAAGCACGTAGAGCAGACCGAACAATGTGTAAGCCATCGTCTGCAGAGGCTCGTCGTTCCGCAACCGTGCAAACATTTGCCGTCCGAATACCGTCAGCAGAAAAAAAAGCAGGACAGCGACTTCGAAATCGTACGAGCCTGCCGGTCCGATTTTGGAGAAATAATAAAAACTGCCGGCGAGCATCACCGCCCCGCAAATCATTCCGGTGATTTTGAAATTTGGCAGTCCCTTGTGATCGAGCATCCCGTAAAATTCCCAAAGCCCAATCATTCCGAACGCGCTGATCAAAACCCAGAACAGTATCTCGTAACCGGAGAACATGATCAGCAACGCGACTGACCATAAGGCGACGGTGCTGATGAATCGCAGAATGAACACGGAACGCCGCGTTACTGCGTTTGGTCCGGTTTGTTCCAGCGTCGCAGGCATGGCTCTCCATCATCCCGAAGGAAGGCACGGTGTGCAAGAGAGGAGCGCATTCGGATAGCGACAAATGCGTGACGCTCTCCCGAGTTGTCATCTGGTCATCGCTCATCAACCCTGCTATGGATTGCGTCCGCGATGAACGAATCATCGGTGAAAGCGATCGATCGTCGGCCCATTGCCACCCGAAATCGCAAATGGGCACAGTCAGCGACGACGTGGCTGACTTCACGAAATGTGTCGCCGAATGCAATTTCGATTGCCGGCATGTGCGCGTGTATCGCGGCGGGGTTGGCGCTAGCCGTGACTTCGGTTGAATACAAACGAGTCTTCTGGCTCATCGCCGCGCTTGGCGCCCAATTGCGGCTAACGGCAAACATGCTGGACGGGATGGTCGCAGTTGTGTCGGGTCGCGCTTCAAAAGTAGGGGAGCTTTACAACGAGGTTCCCGATCGCGCTTCGGATGCGGCGGTGTTCATCGGCGCAGGCTACGCCGGAGGCGGAAACGTTGCGCTTGGTTATATCGCAACGATTCTGGCGATCTTCACGGCGTACGTTCCGCTGCAGGGAAAATCGCGGGTGCGCCTAACGAGTTTTGCGGACCGATGGCGAAGCAACACCGCATGCTGGTCATTACCGTTGCGTGCGGGTACTCCGCAGTCGTTCCGCGATCATGGCAGATCTTCCATTTCGCTAATCTCGACATTGGCGTCATGGCCCTTGCTCTTGGTCTGATAATCGCCGGTTGCCTGGTCACAGTCGTTCGGAGGCTACAGCGAATTGCGCGAGGTTTGAGATGAACGACACCACCTGGCAGCGGCTGTTCGGATTCCGTCACGCGTTCGATCATCCCATGACGGTTGTTGTGACGCTGACAGCTGCTGTTCTGCTCGTCCTGGCACCGCTCCTGATGTTCATCACAACGCGAGCGGCAAAGAGTACTGCCGAAAAGCGAAAGGAACTTTGGGATCGTTATCGCTCGTGGATTTGGCTGGCGCTCTGCATTCTGATTCCGATTCTGGCTGGCGCTTTTTGGGCGATCCTGGCTGTGGCCACGCTGAGTCTGCTTTGTTATCGGGAGTATGCGCGAATCACCGGACTCTTCCGCGAACGCACCATCAGTTTCATTGTGGTTATCGGCATTCTCCTGATCACCTTCGCCGAACTTGATAACTGGTACCGGCTGTTTGTTGCGTTGTTTCCCTTGACCGTCGCGTTGATTGCCATTGGCGGATTGATTCCTGATCAACCGAAAGGCTACATTCAACGCGTCGGTTTGGGTGTCCTCGGATTCGCTCTTTTCGGGAGCGCGTTCGGTAACCTTGGCTACATGGCAAACGATGGGAATTACCGACCGATCCTATTGCTAATCATCTTCGCCGTGGAACTAAATGACATCTTTGCCTACATCTGCGGTTATCTGTTTGGTCATCGAAAATTTGTGCCGAACACGAGTCCAAACAAGACCGTTGGCGGGGCGTTCGGCGCGATCATTTTAACCACGCCGCTCGTGGCAGTGATCGCTCATTTCATTTGGACCAACACCGCATTGGACAACCCGATCTGCCTAGGTGGTCTAGGGATCATCGTCAGCATAGTAGGCCAATTCGGGGACTTGATGCTCTCTGCGATCAAACGTGATCTTGGTCTCAAAGATACCGCCAGGCTCATCCCGGGGCACGGCGGATTGTTGGATCGCTTTGACAGCCTGATTTTGGTCGCACCAGCTGTCTTTCACTACGTTAGCTATTTTGTCGATCTCACTGCGGGACAGCCGCAGCGAATTTTCTCCGGGCGGTGATGCCGGTGGAGCCTTGGCAACTGCAACCAGCGCGTGACACTGGGCTGACTCCGGCCGAGCGGTTTCGCAGCGTACGACGCGAAAGCGGTCTGCTCGAAAGCGTGGCGCAGCAGGCGTGCTTTTCTGTGTTGCGAATTTACTTCGCGATCGCTCATCGACTCACAATTACGGGCCGGGAGAAACTGCCCGTACACGGGCCTTTCGTGCTCGCGGCAAATCATTGCAGTCATCTCGATGCGCTGATTCTGGGAGCAGCGCTCAGGCCGCGTCATCGCGAACGCGCTTTCCCGATCGCCGCAGGCGACGTTTTCTTTCAAACCACTGCAATCAGTGTGTTCTCCGCAATCATGCTCAACGCTTTGCCGATGTGGCGAAAAAACTGTGGTCCGCATGCTCTTGCAGAGTTGCGTCGCAAATTGCAGGAAGAAAAAGCCATTTTCATCATCTTCCCGGAAGGCGGACGCACGCGCACTGGTTCAATGATGCCTTTCAAGCACGGGCTCGGCATGCTTGTCGCGGAAACAAATGTTCCCGTCGTGCCTTGCGGCCTTATTGGAAGCTTTGAAGCTCTGCCGCCAAACCGAAAAGTTCCGCGACCCGTGAGGATCAAATTGATTGTCGGAGAGCCTCTGAACTTTGCAGCGACTCCAAACAATCGTGAAGGTTGGTCACAGATCTCGCGAAGCCTCGAATCGAGCGTCCGCGAGCTGGCTGCACAATAAAAACCTACTGTTCCGCGTAGCGCTCCAGCTTTTGCGCCAGGTCAGGAGGAACGTGCACGACGATTAAAGCATCGTTCCCCTCATATCGCAGTTCGAGGACGTGACCAACCCGATGAATCTCCGCGATCAACGCGCTTTCGTTTGCGGGAATCCTGAATCGCGACCGCAATCGCCATGAGCTGAGTGCGCCCTCGAGAGCTTGCACGAGTTCGTTTACTCCTTCTCCGGTGCGCGCGGAAATTGCCACGCTACCGGGGAATCGCTTGAGGTAGGAATCAACCACTTCTCGGTTTGCCAGTTTATCAATCTTGTTAAAGACGATCAGCGTTTGCTTGCCGTAAGCGTCGAGTTCTTTGGTCACTCGATCCACCGCTTCCATCTGCTCGTCCGCGCGCGGGTGACTTAGATCAACGATATGAATTAGCAAATCAGCTTCGCTGACTTCTTCCAGTGTCGCCTTGAACGATTCAATCAGCGTGTGCGGAAGCTTGCGTAGGAACCCGACAGTGTCCGTGAGCAGGACCCGCTGTTTGTTAGGCAAAACAAAGCTGCGCGTCGTCGGATCCAGCGTGGCGAAAAGTTTGTCCTCTGCTACCACGTCCGCGCCCGTAAGCAGATTCAGCAAAGTCGATTTCCCGGCGTTCGTATAACCGACTACTGCTGCGACCGGCCACTGATGGCGTTTTCGCCCCTGTCGTTGAATGGCTCGCGTTTTCCGCACCGATTCCAGCTCGCGTTCGAGCCGCGCTATTCGTTCCTGCACACGCCGGCGGTCGACTTCCAACTGCGTTTCACCCGGACCGCGCGTGCCGATCCCGCCCGTCTGGCGCGACAGGTGATCCCACATCCGAGTGAGGCGTGGCAGAAGATATTGCAACTGCGCGAGCTCGATTTGCAATCGGCCTTCCCGGCTGCGTGCCCGTTGCGCAAAAATATCGAGAATCAGTTGCGTTCGATCGAGCACCTTCCGTGCGAATAAATTTTCCAGGTTTCGGCCCTGCGCTGGTGAAAGTTCATCATCAAAAATCACCGACGTTACTTGTTGATCCTCGCACGATTCCTTAATTGACTCAGCCTTGCCACGGCCGATGTAATACGGCGCGGTCGGCTTCCGCAATTTTTGCGTCACCGTATCGACAACTTCGGCCCCCGCCGAATTCGCCAACTCGCGCAACTCATCGAGGGAATCGTGCAAGTCCCACTTGGAGACGCCTTCCTTTTCGAGGCCGATCAGCAGCGCGCGCTCCCGTGATTTTTGCGGACGCGTTTCAATCATCTCTTGTGCCGGCCTCCGACAGTATTCGGAGCGAGATCCATTTCACAGCTTCGTTGTGAGTAAGAAACGACAGGTTCAGCGGCAAGAAATTACTTTGCCGCCGAAACCAGGTCAACTGTCTCTTGGCGTAGCGGCGAGTCGCCTGCTGAATTTCCGCCATACACTGTGCAAGTGATTTTTTTCCAGCGAGCAGTTCCCGGATTTCGCGCAAACCGATCATCTGCGACGCGGTCGCACTCGTCACCGCGGCCGCGCGCACCTCTTCGATCACGCCACGCTCGAATATTGCTTTTACCCGCTGATTGATTCGTTCGTAAAGCTCGTTGCGGTCGCGGAGGACGAAAACGCCTGTAGCCGGAATCGATGATCCCAGCCGACCGGAGTCATCCCGACGTTTCGGGACTACAACTTCAGAAGCCGGTTTGCCCGTAATTAAACAAATCTCCAACGCGCGCACGAGACGGCGGCGATTTTTGATGTCGATCTTTTTTGCCGCTTCGGGGTCAAGCTCGACCAGTTGCGCGCGCAAATTATCTAAACTCATCGCATTTAGTTTCTCGCGCAGCTTCGGATCAGACTCGGGCAGAGGTGCCAGTCCATGAGTCAGCGCTTTAATGTAGAGCCCACTTCCACCGACGACGATCGCGAGCTTGCCGCGTGAATTGATTTCATCAATGGCGCGCAAGCCCAAGCGTCGGAATTTTTCCGCGTTCATTGCTTCGGTGAAAGGCACGGTGCCGATCAGGTGATGTGGCGCATTCGCAAGTGTTGACACATCGGGTTTTGCGGTCAACAGATCGAGCCCGCGATAGATTTGAAACGCGTCAGCGCTGACAATTTCCGCGCTGATTTCGCGTGCGACGTCGGCCGCCAGTTCGGATTTTCCGGTTGCAGTCGGGCCGACGATAAAAAACGTGTGCTTCATTGAACCAGGCTGAACTTAACTGCCTGACATTCTCTCAAAAATAAAATCGCCAGACTCCGGCCGTCCACCGTCACCGATTTCCAGGCACAACTGCAGGCTTGATTTCGTAGTAAGTTTTTACTTGAATTACGGCGTGAGCCGTCCTGATCACTCTAAAAGCTCACGCTCGAACGAATCCGTGTCGGCCTGTCGAACGGAGTTTCGCGACTCAAACACGAAGGGTTGGGCAACCGTCAAAAAAAAAGGGTTCGTGCCGTTTACTACCACACACTGGAGCGTCGTAGTTGAGGCACAGGGTGAATCACCTGTGGCACAAGAAGCGCTCGAAAAACTTTGCCACATTTATTGGCGGCCGATTTACAGCTTCATGCAACGACAGGGTATTGCACGTGAGGAAGCAGAGGATGTTACTCAGGCTTTCTTTTTGGATTTACTCGAGCACAAAAATCTCACTGCCGTCCGCAAGGAGAAGGGACGCTTTCGTTCGTATCTTCTTGGAGCACTAAAATATTTTCTGGCCGACGAGCGGCGTCGCGCAATGGCAATCAAACGGGGAAAAGGCCAGCGACTTATACCGCTCGAAGAACTGAGCCGCGAAGAACGGATCGAGATCGAATCTGTAGACACCGTAACTGCGGAGCAAATTTACGAGCGCCGCTGGGCTTCTACAGCGTTACAACACGTGCTTGGTCTTTTGAAGAATGAATACGTTGCGGCAGGTAATGGCGCGTTGTTTGATTCGTTAAAGCAACTGCTGCCGGACGAGCCCGATTCTCCGTCGCAAGCGGACATTGCCGGTCAATTAGGCATGACCGCTAACGCAGTCAGGCAGGCGTTCCACCGATTTCGACAGCGCTATCAATTGTTATTACGAGAAGAGATTGCCCAAACGGTTGCTACCCCCGGTGACGTTGAAGATGAACTACGGCATCTGATCGCCGTGGTCCGGGCTTAGGTCTGATGTTACGCCTGATATGGCGATTGTAATTAGAGTTTGTGGAAAGTGCGGCGCCAAAATCTTTTCTGACGCACCGGAAGGACTTTGCACAGGGTGCGCGCTTGAATCGGCGCTTGGGGTCCTCCCGAACGCTGTAGCCGAAAGTCTCGACTGCAGCTCTGCCGAATACCCGCAAAGAAGTAATGCGAAGTCCGAGCCGCACGTGGAAACAACTCCGCATCTCGCGAAGATGCTTGGCGAACTAGGCGACTACGAGTTACTCGAAGAAATCGGACGTGGTGGTCAAGGCGTGGTCTTTCGTGCTCGGCAGAAGAGTCTCAACCGCATAGTTGCAGTAAAGGTCATCGGACTCGGGCAATGGGCGACCAAAGCCCACCTTAAACGCTTTCGTTTGGAAGCGGAAGCTGCGGCGAGTCTCGATCACCCATGCATCGTGCCCATCTACGAGGTAGGCGAGCGTGACGGCCACTGCTACTTCAGCATGAAGCTCATCGAAGGCGGCCAGTTGGACGAAGTGGTTAGGCGCGAGGCGATCTCCATCCGTCGTGCAGCGGAACTCATCGTGAAACTGGCGCGCACCGTGCATTACGCCCACGAGCACGGCATCCTGCATCGAGACATCAAGCCGGGAAACGTTTTGCTTGATAAAGAGGGCGAACCGCACCTTACCGATTTCGGTTTGGCGAGGCTGGTCGAAACCGAAAGTACCGTTACCCGCACGACGGAAGTGCTAGGCACACCTAGCTATATGGCCCCCGAACAGGCAAGCGGCAACAACGTGGCACTAATAAGCGCGACAGACACTTACAGCCTCGGTGCGGTATTGTATCACCTGCTCACCGGCTGTCACCCTTTTGCTGGGGGAACAACCTACGAAACTGTCCGGCTGGTTTTGGAAACTGAACCGCGGCAACCACGACTCTTAAATCCGAAAGTAGATCGCGACCTTTCCACGATCTGCCTGAAGTGTCTCCAGAAGGATCCGCAGCGCCGTTACGCTTCCGCTCTCGCGCTGGCCGAAGACCTTGAGCGCTGGCTAAAACACGAGCCAATCCAAGCGCGACGCACTGGACTTTTTGCTCGTGGAAAAAAATGGGTGCGAAGGAAGCCAGCTATTGCTGCCGTGATCACGTTGTCGCTCGCGTTGATAACAGCGGTTACCATGATCATTTGGAAAAGCGAACTACTCCGCCATCGGGGAACAACGGGCATCGCAGTGCTGCCTTTTGAAAATCTGAGCAACGATAGAGAAGACGCCTCCTTTGCCGACGGTGTCCAGGACGACCTTTTGACCAAGCTGGCGAAAATTGCTAGCCTCAAAGTCATCAGCCGGACCAGCGTGATGCAATATCGCGGCAAGCGAGACACACGCCAGATCGGCGATGCACTCCGCGTCTCGCACGTGCTGGAGGGCAGCGTGCGCAAAACCGGAGCCTGGCTGCACATAAATGCCCAGTTGATCGACACGCGCAGCGACACGCACATCTGGGCAGAGCAATACGATCGCGATTTGAAAGACATGTTCGCCATCCAAAGCGAAATCGCGCAAAAAGTCGCAAAGCGCCTTCATGCCAAAATATCAGCGGCGGAGAAACTGGCCATTGAGCAACCATCAACAGCCGATCTTACTGCATTTGATCTTTATAACCGCGCCAAAAATTTTCTTCTGGATACTGTTGTGGGCTCTACCGCTACCAGGAAAGCGAATTTGCTCAAGGCGGCCGATCTGTTGAACCAGGCTGTCGCGCATGACCCGACCTTTTTCCAGGCGTATTGCCAACTAGCCTGGACCCACGACAACGTTTACTTCGATGGCTGGGATCGCACACCTGCGCGCCTGGCGCTCGCTGAGGCAGCTATCGAGGCGGCTTTTCGCCTTCGTCCCGATGCGGGGGAAGTGCATCTGGCGCGTGCGTGGAATCTTTATTGGGGATCCCGCGATTATGATGCCGCCTTGGCTGAAATCGAAGTTGCTCGTCAGACCCTTCCCAATGACGCGCGGTTATTCGATCTCAAAGGTTACATCGAGCGTCGCCAGGGCCGCTGGGAAGAATCGACGCAAAACTTGGAGCGCGCACTTGATCTCGATCCGCGCAACTTCAATCTGCTACGACAGATGGCGATCCTTTATGATGATCTTCGACGGTATGCCGACCAACAAGCCGTCCTGGACCGTGCGCTAGCTCTCAGGCCCGACGACCTCGAAGTGAAAGTCGATCGTGCGAACGTGGAAATCGACTGGAAAGCTAATACTTGGCCCGTGCATCAACTGATCGATGAAATCCAGGCGAAAGACCCCGCTGCACTTCCAGGTGTTGCCGATTACTGGCTTTTGTGCGCATTGGCAGAGCGCGACCCTGTCGCGGCTGCGAATGCTTTGGCCGCGCTTGGTGACAACAGTGTAGGCACTGAAAAAGTAAAATATGGCCCGCGTCTCATGGAAGGTCTCATCGCTCGGATGGCTAAAGACGATGCCAAAGCACATGCAGCCTTCACTGCCGCGCGCGCGGAGCAGGAGAAACTGATTCACGCCAATCCCGATGATGCTGGTGCCCTATGCATACTTGGTTTAATCGACGCCGGTCTTGGGCGAAAGGAGGAAGCGCTGCGCGAGGGTTGGCGAGCCGTTGAGCTTCTTCCCGTGGAAAAAGATGCGCGCAGCGGTCCGGCGATGATCGTGTGTTTGGCTAGAATCGCTGCCTGGGTGGGCGATAACGATCTCGCCTGCGAACAGCTTGTCCGCGCCAGCCGCCTTCCGAGCAGCGTCAGCTATGGCGACTTGAAACTGATGCCGTGGTGGGACCCGCTGCGCGGCAATCCGTGCTTCGAAAACATCGTCGCCTCCCTCGCGCCGAAGTAATCCAAGCATGGACCTACGCGGATAACCAAGGGCGGGTAGCGCGAGGAAGCCTTATGGCCAGCGTAACTAGAATCTGCCGAAAGTGCGGCGCGAAAATCTTTTCCGACGCACCGGAAGGACTTTGCACCGGCTGCGTACTGGAAACAGCGCTCGGGAGCTTCCCGGACGCTGTAGCCGGGGTCGGTGACCCCGGCGCCTCGGATAACCTCGCACGCAATGATGTCGCACCCACGCCTGCCAACAGAGTCCCCGCGCGAGCCATTAAGGTGTTGGGAGAGCTAGGCGACTACGAGTTACTCGAGGAGGTCGGGCGTGGCGGACAAGGAGTCGTCTTTCGTGCTCGGCAGAGAAGCCTCAATCGCATAGTCGCGTTAAAAGTCATTGGCCTCGGTCAGTGGGCGACACAAGCACACCTCAAACGCTTCCGACTGGAAGCTGAGTCCGCGGCGAGCCTTGACCATCCGTGCATCGTCCCAATCTATGAGGTAGGCGAGCGGGATGGCCAATGCTACTTCAGCATGAAGTTCATCGAAGGCGGCCAGCTTGACGAAGTAGTCGGGCGCACACCGATCTCA
>JBBQRI010000084.1:0-10016 GCA_038214915.1 Chthoniobacterales bacterium | reverse complement strand
CGCAAACCAGCGATCGATTGTCATCCGGTTGGGCGTCGTTTGCTCGCCATGAATCCTGAACGCTTGAAATTTTCCCGCGGGCACGTCGATTTTTTCTTCGCCCAGAACATCGTAATGCTGTTGCACTTTCATGTCGCCGGCCTGGCCATCGAAGTTCCAGCCGGCCCCCTTTTTCAGTGGAGCGGCGATCATCGTCTGCGGCGGAGTAAACTTAACCAATTCGCCGTCGAGATTCACCCGGGCCCAGCAGGTAATCCCGTGTTCGTCCACCGTGAGCAGATCGGTGTTGGTGATCGTCCCCGCCCGATGCATTTCAAACTTAAGAAGACCTTTCCCATCAACGTCCTCTGTTCCCTCGAGGCGGTACGTTACTCCCATACGGATCTTGCCGTCGGCATCTGCTTTCACGTTCGGAAGATTCAATCCCTTTCCGATTTCCTCGGTCATGTTGTAACGCCAGCTTGTACCCGGTGCGGTGGGAATAACGGGAGCCACGAAAACGGAACTGAGGCCGAAACTACAAACGGCGACACAAAGATTTCTCACGCTGTTAATTCGCATGCTTACCAGGTGCGCTCAAGGAGCAGCGGTCGATCGTCGCGAGCGCAAACAATGTTTGGCTACCAGGCAAGGCGCGCTAAGTTTTAGTTCCTCGAGTGAAACTGATGATTTTCGCTGGATAATGAAAGCTTTCGAGATTGCCGGCGTCCCGCGCGACGAGGTTTATAGATTTGTCAGAGGCCTTCATTCTGATCCTTTCAGCGTGTTGGGTCCGCACAAGGTCGGCGATGACGTGGAGGTCCGGGTCTTTCGCCCCGACGCGCGCGCGGTCGAGGTCGTGCTCGATCGAGAACCGGAAAAACCAATCGCAGCAGAACGAATCGATGAGGAAGGTTTCTTTTGCGCCACTGTTTTGGGCGCGGAACGCGACGTTCCATATCATCTCCGCATCGTAAAACTGGACGACTCAGAAGAGCTCGCGCGAGATGCGTATCAGTACGGTCCGATCATGGGCGACGTCGATCTGCATCTGTTCAGCGAAGGACAACACTGGAAAATTTATGAAAAATTTGGCGCGCATTTGCGGACGATCGGCGATGCGACTGGCGTTTATTTCGCTGTATGGGCGCCGAACGCTCAACGCGTCAGCGTGGTTGGCGATTTCAACGACTGGGGTGGCCGCGTGAATCCAATGCGGAAGCTGGTGAACGCAGGTGTGTGGGAATTGTTTTTGCCCGGGATCAAGCAAGGGACGCACTACAAATTTGAAATCCGCACCCAGACCGACGCTGTACTGCTAAAAAGCGATCCGTTCGCATTCTTTAATCAGCACGGCAAATCCACGGCATCGCTGGTGTACGATCTGGAACGTTATACTTGGAGCGACGCCGAATGGATGGAAGCGCGCCAGAAGAAGAATTGGCCACAAAGTCCGATCAGCATCTACGAGGTGCACGTCGGCTCTTGGCGCCGGAAGGAGCGAAATCAGCAGCTCACTTATCTTGAACTTGCAAACACGTTGCTGCCGTACGTTTTGGACATGGGTTATACGCACATTGAACTGTTGCCGGTTGCCGAGCATCCGTTCGAAGGCTCGTGGGGTTATCAGGTCACAAATTATTACGCGCCGACGAGCAGGTTTGGCCCACCCGATGATTTCCGTCATTTCATCGACAAATGCCATCAGGCCGGAATCGGCGTGATAATGGACTGGGTGCCGGCACATTTTCCGAAAGACGCACATGCGCTCGCCGAGTTCGACGGCACCGATCTCTATGAGCACATGGATCCTCGCCAGGGCGAGCAACAGGATTGGGGCACGCTAATTTTCAATTTTGGCCGCAACGAGGTGCGGAATTTTCTCATCGGCAATGCGCTTTTCTGGCTCGACAAATATCACATTGACGGTCTGCGCGTGGACGCCGTGGCCTCGATGCTTTACCTCGATTACTCGCGCGAACCCGGGCAATGGCTCCCCAATGTTTATGGCGGACGGGAAAACCTTGAGGCCATCTATTTTCTCAAGCGGTTTAACGAAGTCTGTTACGAACAGTTCCCCGGGATCATCACCATCGCTGAGGAATCTACCGCGTGGCCTGGTGTGACGCGTCCGACTTATCTCGGCGGCCTTGGGTTCGGGTTCAAATGGAACATGGGGTGGATGCACGATTTCCTGAACTACATGAGCATCGATCCGATTTACCGGCGCTATCACCAGAGCAACATCACCTTTTCGCTGCTCTACGCGTTCCACGAAAATTTTATTCTCGTGCTGAGTCACGACGAAATCGTTTACGGTAAGCGCTCGTTGTTATGGAAAATGCCGGGAGACGATTGGCAGAAGTTCGCGAATCTCCGGATGTTTCTGGCGTGGATGTACGGGCATCCGGGTAAAAAGCTGCTTTTCATGGGCGGCGAATTCGGTCAGCGGAACGAATGGAATCACGACACGCAGTTGGATTGGCAATTATTAGAATTACCGCGCCACGACGGGCTGCATCGTCTCGTGCAGCATTTGAATTACGTATACAAGAGCGAACCGGCGCTCTGGCAACTCGACAATACTTACGACGGATTCGACTGGATCGATTTCCACGACGCCGACAACAGCGTCGTTTCGTTCCTTCGAAAATCGCGCGACGGCGACATCGTGGCATTCGTGGTGAACGCAACGCCTGTCGTGCGCTACAACTATCGGTTAGGCGTTCCCGAATCCGGCTTTTATCACGAGCTCATCAACACCGACGCCGAAACATACGGCGGCAGCAATGTGGGCAATCTTGGCGGCGTACACAGCGAAGCTCGAGAGTGGATGGCCCGCGAACATTCCATCGTGATTCACTTGCCGCCGTTAGCTTTGGTCGCTTTTAAGCTGGAGAAAATGATTCGTTAGGCTTTGATCCGCGTCGACCAGTCACGGCAGAGTAAAAGCGTAGACTTGTCGCTCCCGAAGTATCCTCGATGGAGGAAAAGTCAGAGTCGCAAACATCGCGGAGTTCATGTCAGATGTGTCAAAGAATTGTTGCGCGGTAGTCACTCTTTTAGCCAAATATTTCTTGTGAATCGTTCGTCTTCACGACCGAGCTAAGGCGTCCATCTAGGTCCGTCCGCGTAGTGATGCGACTCTTGCACAGAGAGGCTGGCGCTTCGAACGTGTCGCGCTTTTGTTGCCTGCGAATTGAAACGGAAGAAACCAGCGCTTCAGAAAGAACAGGCGTTCCACCATAACGTTTATGTGGTCCTGCTCAGCGATGCTGTTGCAAAGCATTCTTCTATTTTGCGGGTCAATCCGAGACGCGATCCGCTGAAGCCTTGCGTCTATGTTGGGATGACAGGAATTCCGGTCGACCATCGATTCGAAAATCACAAAAACGGCTACAAATCGGCTTGGGTCGTTCGAAAATACGGCGTGCGACTAATGCCGGATCTTTACGAACATTTGAATCCGATGCCGTTTGAAGCCGCGGTTCAGATGGAATCAGAATTAGCTGAAGATTTGCGAGCTGCCGGATACAGCGTTACGGGCGGACACTGATCGGTCGAGTTTCGACGCGTGCACCGACTTCAAGGCGTCTGGTACAGCGCAACTCCGATTACAGCGCATTAAATCAACACACGCACATCCATAGCTTGGTGCGATTCATGCCGCGAAGGAGGTGAAATGATGCACTTAGCCCGGAAAATCGAACAAGCGGGAGCAACCGGGTACATTTTGCTTTGGCTTTTAGGCATCCCGATTCCAATTTTGATCCTGATTTTTTTATTGCGAGGTTGCACATAAACATTGCAGACAAAATTCAATCGTTACGGCAATGTAGCGGTAGCCGCTTACGTGTTTGGCCACAGATGCTTCGCCGTTGCATTCCGGATCGAGAGTCATTGGAGAGCGCAGGTAAGATTCCCTGCGGCGGATTAGTTCGTTAACGGATGCGAACCCGATCTTCGTCATTAACTCCGGCCGTTGCGCTGAGTTCAATTTGGGGACTTCTGCTTTTAGCATTTGTCGTTGCTGCGCTCTATTTCGGGCGCTCAGTGTTTGTCCCAATCGCCCTGGCCACGCTGATCACGTTTCTTCTTTCGAGGTTGGTCACTCGCCTGGAGCGTTGGATTGGGCGCATCGCGGCTGTGTTAGTGACGGTCATTGCGATGTTCACCATTTTCGCCGGAGCGAGTTGGGTTATCGGCCGCCAGATTATCGATCTGGCTGACAAATTGCCTGATTACCAGGCGAACATCGTCGCCAAAATCCGGTCACTGAAATTTCCTGTTGGCGGTGCGCTGGCGCGATTTTCATCCAGTGTTCACGTGCTGCAAAGCGAACTCGCCGCGCCCGGCCCTGCGCCGTCGACGGACCGGGCTCGCGGTGATTCTTCGACCAGAACGCCTCCGCCCCTGGCGAGTCCTATCCCGGTGAAGGTCATCGAAGGGCGAAGCGCGATTCCACAATTAATGCAGGAGACTCTCAGCGCGATTCTGAGTCCCCTCGGCACTTCTGCGCTGGTGCTGTTGCTGGTAATTTTCATGCTGCTGAAGAGAGAAGATCTTCGCGGCCGATTGATTCGTTTGGTGGGGCAGGGGCGTATCAGCACGACCACGCGCGCGATGGAAGACGCTGGACATCGTGTGTCGCGTTACCTTTCCACCCAATTCCTCGTCAACACCTGTTACGGTGTGTGTGTTGCTGTTGGGCTGCAGTTTATTGGAGTCCCAAATGCGGTGTTGTGGGGAGTGTTGGCCGGAGTGCTGAGATTCATTCCCTACGTCGGTCCATGGGTCGGTGCTTTCTTGCCGGTGTTACTCTCGTTTGCGATCTCGAGCAGCTGGTTCACACCGTTGAAAACAATCGCTTTGTTCATCGTGCTCGAGGCGATCGTATCGAACTTTGTCGAACCTTGGGTTTATGGAGCGAACACAGGCGTTTCCCCGATTGCTTTAATCATTTCGGCCGTTTTCTGGACTTGGCTTTGGGGCCCAGTTGGTCTCGTGCTTTCTACTCCTCTGACCGTGTGTTTGGCAGTGATAGGGCGGCATGTTCCGCGGCTCGAGTTTCTCGGAACTTTGCTAAGCGAGGATCAAGCACTGGCGCCTCACGAGGAGTTTTACCACCGGCTCTTGTCGTTTTCGATGGACAGCGCAGAAGAGTTTGCCACCAAATCTGTGGAGACGGAATCACTGACTGCGCTCTATGACAAGGTTTTGATTCCGGCGATCGGAGCAGTCGAAATCGACGCGCACAGCGGCTCGCTCACCGCGGAGCAAAGGACCTCCGCGTTACAGCGAATTCACGAGATCATAGATGATTTCAGCGGCTGGGAGGCTTCACGTAACGACAAAGATGAGCAAAAAACTGACGACCTCACCAGAGTCGCTCCTCCGATCGGCAGCCGTGTTCTATGTCTTCCCGCGAGTGCATATCGCGACGAACTTGCCGGGGAAATGCTTGCACAGCTGCTTCGAAACCAGGGGTTCGAAGCTGAAAACCTGCCCGCGCGGCTTAAAGACGAGGAGTTGATCGAACGCACAGTTGAAATTCAACCCGAATGCATCTGCGTATCTGTATTGCCGCCGACAAGTATAGCTCAGGCTCGACATCTGGCTGCGGCGATTCACGAGCGACTTGGAAGCGTAAGAATTCTCATTGGCGCGTGGAGTGCCAGATTTGATGCAGAGAAACTTAGAGAACGTTTGCGTGCAGCGCACGTCAGTGATGTAACCGTTTCCCTGACAGACGCCGTGCAACGGATTTACAAAATGAGCGCGGCAATCACGGACGCAATGCAGCCCGCGCCCACGCCGCCTAACGAGGAAGAGCGCCTGGCGGAACTCGACGGATTAAATCTTTTGGACACGCCCAGGGAAGCAGAGTTCGATCGGGTTACAGAGCGCCTAACGAAACTTTTCAAAGTGCCGATAGCGCTTTTAACTCTGATCGACAAGGATCGCCAGTGGTTCAAATCGCAAACTGGATTGCCGGCCGATCTTGCCGAGGCTCGGTCCACTTCGCGCGACGTTTCCCTTTGCGGTCACGTTATTGCCAATGATGAAGTGTTGATCGTGCGCGACCTGGCGCGGGATCCCCGCTTCGCAAACAACCCGTTTGTGAAAGAGCGTGGCCTGCGGTTTTACGCTGGCGTTCCCTTGCGCGGACCTAATGGTTTTCCGATTGGGACGCTCACTATTCTCGACACAAAACCACGGGAGGTAACAAGGCAGGAGCAGGACCTCCTCAAGATGATCGCCGGAGACGTTATGGAACAGATAAAGCGCCGCCCCGTTGCCAAGACACCCAGTAATCTCGTGTCTGAAAAGGGATAGACCAGCGCTGGTTCCGTTTGTCCTCAAGTATGTTCGCCGGCGCTGGGAGCTACGCTGCCGCAAATCACGACGGAGTAGCTTTCCGAGTAAACAGTGCACGTCCGATGAGACCGATCGCGAGCAGTCCAAGAGCCGCGAGTCCGTTGAACATGTCTCCCGCCAACATTCCAAGCAAAAAGATCACACTACCGGCCAGAACCAACCAGATCGACCATGGGTATCCCCAAGCCCGGTAAGGTCGTCGTAAGTCAGGTTCTCGACGTCTCAATACAACCAACGCGACACAGCAGAGGCTGTAATTAGCCGCCAAAAAGAAAGATGTTATTGCTATAAGGCGCTGAAATGTGCCAGTTGCGATGAGACCAACAGCGACCGCGGCCGTTAACAATGTTGCAGTATCCGGCGTGCCGCCGGCGTTCACGGTAGATGTGCGAGACCAGAACAGTTGGTCACGTCCCAAGCCGAAAATGACGCGCGTACCCATCATCGTTACTGCGTTTAACAGGGGCACAAGGGAGACCACTGACAACAGTATGATAAGATTCCGCCCGTGTGCGCCGACAATGAAGCGTGCAGCGTCAGCCGCCGGGAGCGTCGCGCCTGAGAGCTCCGACATCGGCAGTATTTTCAGCAGCGCAATATTAACAAGCAGGTAAATTCCAATCACCGATAACACACCGCCGATCATCGCGCGCGGAAGATTGCGTGCAGGATCACGATCTTCCTCTATGAAATACAAGGGGCTTTGCCAGCCGCCGTATGTGATCACAATGGCCTGCAAGGCGACTGTTAATCCGCTGAACGTCACTGACGGTGGGATACGCGCGGATCCATGTTCGGCTGCTGGTACTAGGAGGCACGCCAAAACAAGAACCAAAAACGCAACGCACTTCAGTGAGGTGGTCACTTCCTGAAATTGACTGCTGATACGAATGCCCAGCCATTGCAATGCCACAATGCCAAGAAGAATTAAAACTGCGACGACTCGAATAGCACCCCCGGGTACCAACCCCAACGCCGATATGAACTCGGCAATGGCGATCGACAAATATCCGAGGATGGAACAGTACATTAGCCAGTCGGTCCAGCCCACGGTAAATCCAACTAGGTTGCCAAAGGCGCGTCGCACATAAACATAGAACCCGCCGGCTTTCGGGAGCATGACGCCCAACTCCGTCAAGCAACTTGCACCTACGAGTGTGTATATACCTCCCGCAACCCACAATAAAAGAATCGCCGAAGGCACATGCAGTTGCTCGGCGACTAGGCCCGGTGTGCGGAGAATTCCGACACCGATCGTACCACCGATACTCACCGCTAAACCGAAGCCGACGCCTAAAACGCGTCGAAGGTGACTAGACATTTCGGACTTCATAGCAGTGTTTGGCCTAACGGTACTGCGCGCCTCAGTCAGTCTTAATCTATTTACTCAATTGTAAGTTGCATGACGGTCTGGACCGTAATGATTTGTCCCACTGCTTTGAATATGCGTGAGGATACTGATCACCAAATGGATTTCCGCCGTACGTGGAGGATGAAAGCGAATTACTTTATGCAACTCGAATCGGCGATTTGGTCTGTAGCGAATTGTTTTGACAAACGCCAAAGCATTTTCGGATACTCGGCGGCGCTAAGCGGATCTGAATCAGGCGGAGGACTTGTCGACCGCCAGGTTCTTTGCCTCTTCCGGACCCGCGGCTCTAAAAAATTAACTCAGACGGGAAAGGGAAGAAAAAGCAATGAATGCACTGATTCGCATCAAAAACGCAGCTCCAGTTTTCGTGATCGCATTGTCGCTGGTCACGGCTACCGCAACGACCACCGACGTGATCTTTAGCTTCGAAGAGGGCGAAGGCGAATACGCCGACACCGATTTGGAGACGGACAGCGCTGGGAACATCTATGGCACGACAGTGCTTGGAGGAGAGTTTGGAGGCGGCACAGTTTTCCAACTCAGTCCTACACCTACTGGATGGGAGCACGTATTGCTCTACAGTTTCACCGGCGGCGCGGATGGAGGCGAGCCGTACAAAGGCGTCACAATAGATCGGCGCGGCAATTTGTACGGCACGGCGGTCACGGGCGGTTCAGGTGGCTGTGAAGGCGGTTGTGGAGTGGTGTACAAGCTGACGAAATCCGGGGGTATTTGGAACCAGACAATCATCCATGCGTTCACCGGCGGCGACGACGGCTCTGGCCCGGGCGCAAGAGTTACGGTAGATCGGAGCGGAAATGTCTATGGTATGACGCCGACTGGCGGCACATACGGCGTAGGCACGATTTACAAAATTCATCCACATGCCGGGAGTTGGGAATTTCAGGTCATTCACACGTTCACTGGCGGCGATGACGGCGCGACAGGTTCAGCTGGAAGGATGCTTCTGCAGCATGGCCGACTCTACGGTGCAGCTACTGTCGGCGGTTTGTATGGAAGCGGAGTTGTTTTCGAGCTCACACCGACAGCAGTTGGGGAATGGGATTTCAGGGTGCTCTATTCCTTTCACGGCCAACCCGACGGGAGTTTTCCTTACGGCGCGTTACTCCGCGCTCCTTCGGGTAAGATCTACGGGACCACCTATTACGGTGGTGAAAACGGTATCGGCGCTGTTTACGAACTGTCGCCCGGGCCCGATGACGTTGGGGAATGGGATGGAAGAGTGATTTATAGCTTCCAAACTGGAAGCGATGGCAACAGTCCGATCAGCAATCTTGTTCGCGACGCCGCCGGCAATCTTTATGGTACCACGAGTGAAGGCGGATTAGGAAGTGGCACAATCTTCAAGCTAGCTCGTATTGGCGGCGGGCACTGGACTGAGAGTGTTGTTCATCCGTTCGCGGGTCCGCCAGATGGTGGCTTTTCCTACAACGGGATGGTCGTCGATCGATTCGGAAACTTCTACGGCGCCACGGTTCACGGCGGCACGGACGACGACGGTTCCGTCTACAAGTTTACGCCTTAAGGCGGCACAACGTAGGACGCAGCAGAAAAGTTATCGGCAGGTTCCGGTGAGATGTCTGCGGTGCCGTGATCGCATCACGTGCTCATTGATCCTAAAAAATATGGATTTGTAATCTTGTCTAAAGTGATACTCTAGACTGCGAAACGCGAGTAAGTCTTCGAGGCTTCACGCAGCGTTTGAATGGGAACCGATTGGAACGTGATGGGGAAACGCTGCTCACTTAGTCTTTTTTGTTACGTGGTCCTAATCGCAGTAGACCTGGCCTTTGCTGGCCAAATCGAGACGGGCACTGAAAAGGACAAGGCCCGCATCAGAAAATCGTCAGCCTCTCGGCCTGCGCGGCCGTTTCCATGGAAAACAAATATCGTAACAACCGTCTTTTGGATCGGCGAACAGCCAGGTGGAAATAATCTCGTCCCGAATCGCACAAGTGCGTGGGACAAACAATGGACCAAAAACTACGGTGGTTTTGACGACCCAAATCCCGCCCATCGGCGTAATTATGTCCCGATAAAATTCACACCGCAGCAGAACCCATTTTACTGTGCACTTCCCTACAATGATAAAGCACGTACCGGCCACCGGTCGGAAGCGCCTCGTGTTGTTCCGTGGTTTCAAGAAGCGTACCGCGGCCCGGCTGTTTCCACTTGCAAAGATCGCTGGGTGGCGATCCGCCAAGGCAATCGAATCGCTTATGCGCAGTGGGAAGACGCAGGACCATTCCGAACGGACCATTGGCAA
>JBBQRI010000083.1:0-10023 GCA_038214915.1 Chthoniobacterales bacterium | reverse complement strand
ATACCGGAAGCGAGGATGATTCCTGACACAAACAAAAACGCGACGTGCATGTTCGTGTGACCGCCAATGTATCCCAGGAGCCAGAACGCCTGCACGTCACCAAATGCATGGATCACGAAGATATTTACCGCAAACGCCGTTGCGCGCACGGCCGGCAATGAAACGTTGGCGAGAGCCGTGTTTGAAGGTCCTGTGTTTAGAAACAAGAAAAAGATCGCAAGGAACATTGCGACCCACGCTGCGGGAAACGGAATGTAAAGGGCCACAATGAAAATAGGACACGCAATCAACATCCCGATTCCCGAGACCCAAAAGTAGGAGCCAGGGAAACGCGGGCGCAATCTGTCCGCAATAATCCCTCCCAAAAGCGTTGACACTAGACCGGCGACCACAGTGATCAAACCAAAGATTGTCATCCCTATTTCGGAACCTTGATTTCGATACCGCAGATACGCCGGCACCCAAAAGCCCAAACCGCCCGTTACAAAAGTCATCAACGTCTGCGCAATGCAGTTGATGAGATAAGATCGTGTGCGGAACAAGTTCAAGTAGTCACGGATGCTGCGGCGGGATTTCTGAGTCAGATGACCTCCAGTGACGCGGGGATCGCGTTGCCAAAAGCAGAGTAGGCCCAGCAGCAAACCGGGTGGCGTAACAAGGTAAAATGCCCAACGCCAGCCGAGGTGAGCACCCACTAATCCACCTATTACATAGCCGAGGGCGCTACCGACCGGAATCGCCGCACAGAAAATTGCCATGATGCGACCGCGTGTTTCGATCGGAAAAAGATCAGACAGAATCGTCGGTGCGGCCGGCCCGTAGCCCCCTTCGCCAATTCCGACGAAAATGCGGGTCATGAAGAGAATGGAGAATGTTGCCGCCAAACCGGAGCCGCCGCTGGCAAGACTCCACAAGGTCACAGCCACGCCTATGATGAGCCAGCGCGAGATCCGATCCGCGAGCAAACCGAGAATCGGGGCGCTGACCATGTAAGTCACGAAAAACGCGACGCCCAGCAGACCGGTCTTGGTCATGGCATTCACGTCGTCAGATGCGAAAAAAGTTGCGCGAATATCAGGCTCGAGCGCGGCGAGAACCTGGCGGTCAATGTAATTGAAAAGATTGATGGCCAGGAGCAGGAAGAGCGCGGTGCGCGCGCCGCTCACCGGCTTGCGGACTAATTCCATGGCAATTGCCGATTGCAGTTTGCCGCCCGCCGATTGTAAATCATAAACGATGTCGCCCCGATCCACTGCCGAAAGCGCGCTCTATTTCTTTGGCCGGCTACTGGTTCGCTGCTTTTATCGGGTCACTGCGCTGGGTCTGGAAAACTTGCCGGCTGGCGGGTTTCTTCTCGTACCGAATCACATCAGCTGGGTGGACGCCCTTATCCTGCAGCTCGCCTGTCCCCGGCCGATCCGCTACGTCATCGACCACGAATATTATCACAAGCCGATTTTGCATCCGATCCTGCGCGCGATTGGGTGCATCCCGATTAGCAAGCGTCAATCGCATGCTGCAGTTCGCGTCGCTGCGGAAAAGCTCAACGAAGGCGAAATTGTGTGTGTGTTCCCTGAGGGCGAGTTGGAACGCAGGGGAACCCTGTTGCGTTTGCAGCGCGGGTATGAAGTCATTGCGCGGCACGCGAAAGCCCAGGTCGTTCCGGTCTGGCTCGATCAACTCTGGGGATCGATTTTTTCATTCCAGGGCGGGAAATTTTTCAGGAAGTTCCCCAAGCGAATCCGGTACCCTGTTACGGTCGCTTTTGGAAAACCCCTCGATGCAAAAACAGCCGACGTCGCGACCGTGCGTGAGGAGTTGCTCAAGCTGGGTGAATTCTGTTTCAGCCGCCGGCCGTCATTGGATCGACATCTTGCCGAAGATTGCGTGCGCGGTTTAAAGCGCAGGCCCTTCGCCACTGCGGTGGTCGATGGAACCGATCACACAGAGCTGAACCGCGGAAAATTGCTTGGCGCGGCTGCGGCTTTCAGTCGCTATTTGCGAAAAGAATTTCCTGACGAACGAATCGCGATCGTTTTGCCCGCAAGCAAAGGATCGATGGTTGCCAATTTGGCGGTGATGCTGGCGAACAAAGTTCCGGTGGACCTAAATTTCACAATAGGACGCGCGGCGAATGAATCCTGCTGCAAGCGAGCCAAACTGCGGGTTGTAATCTCAGCGACGCCATTCATCGAGCGGTTGCGGAAATCTGTAGCTGCGACGCCCCCGTCGCAGAACCTCGGCGGCGAAGGCGCCGCCGCCACGAAAGATTTTCCGTGGCCGGAACGCGTTTTGAAGCTGGACGAACTAATGCCGCAATTGAAACGCCAAATTATTCTGTGGTGGATCCTGTCGATGATCTTCCCCGCGCGTTTGCTTTTGCGGTTACTGAACATCCCGAAAAAGGGCGGGCACGCCGAGGCAGTGTTGCTTTTTACAAGCGGAACCACTGGTGAACCCAAAGGAGCGGTGATGAGCCATCGCAACGTCCTGGGAAATGTTTCGCAATTCCGGGAACTACTCGATGCGAAGAAAACGGACGCGATTCTCGCGTCGCTGCCGTTTTTTCACACGTTTGGATCGACGGTCACACTTTGGTATCCGCTCATCGAAGGTGTGCAAATCGTTACGTATCCGAACCCATTGGACGCGGCCAAATGCGCGGCGCTGATCGACCGATACAAGCTGACGTTCCTGCTGCTAACACCCACTTTTCTGCGTCTCTATTTACGTAAAGCCGAATCGGAGCAGCTGAAGACCTTGCGCCTCATCATCACCGGCGCCGAAAAATTGCCTCTCGATCTTGCGAGCCATTTCGAGGAACGTTTCCACAGAAAGGTCTTCGAAGGCTACGGGCTCACCGAAACTGCGCCGGTGGTGAGCGTCAATTTGCCCGATCCCGAGCTTCCCAGTCCAGGCGAACACGTGCAACCGTCGAGCCGCTTGGGATCAGTTGGCAGATTGGCGCCGGGCGTCGCCGCCGAAATCCGTGAACCGGAAACTGATCAGAAACTTTCGCTGTACGACAGCGGGATGCTTTGGCTGCGCGGCGTCAATATTTTCGAAGGATATTTGCACGACCCGGAGCGAACCGCCGAAGTCCTGCGCGACGGCTGGTTGAAGACCGGCGACGTCGGCCGGTTCGACGAAGACGGATTCCTTTATATCGAAGGCCGGCTCTCACGATTTTCGAAAATCGGCGGGGAAATGGTGCCGCACGAAGCGATCGAACAGAAAATCATCGAGTTGCTTGAACTATCCGGAAGAGACGAACGCCCCATCGCCATCGTTGGCGTGCAGGACGAGGCGAAGGGCGAAGCGCTCGTGCTCCTCAGCGCTGTAGATATCGACGTTTCCGAGTTGCGCAAAAAATTGCAGGAAGCAGGTGTGCCAAACTTGTGGATTCCAAAACACCTGCAGCGCGTCGAAGCAATCCCCGTCCTTGCTTCAGGCAAACTCGATTTAAAAAGATGTCAGGAATGTGCGGCTCGAAGGTAGGGCGTCACCACGGAATCACGGAAGCGTGACCGAATCTTCTTCTTTCAATCGCCACGGCGAAATTCTGCCAAAAAGATCACGCGTTGCGCCTGCGATATCCTCGGCCTTTGACACGCCGCTGTCGATCAACGCGCGTCCGGTACTTGTCCAAATCTTCCGCACAACGAGTGCGCCGTTTTCGCGAACGATTCGCCCGAGATGCTCGACGGCCGCGGAAGTAGCAGATCTTCGGATCGCTTCCGGTGAATGGCGCGAAGTTAATGCGCAGTAACGCCGCGCGACTTCGCCGACGCGTAATGTGAGGAACGCGTTCGCGGCGCCGTTTGAAACGCATTTCACCAGGAGCGCAGAGATGCCGCTTAAACCTGGAATTCCGCTTTTGAGCGCCGGTACCACCGACACCGCAAGCGGCGCGACCATTTCTCCGAGGTCAAGCGATTCGAGTCCGCTGGCAACGAAAGCTGTGCCGCCAACATTCGCATACAACCGCAAGAGTTCTCGGGGCGAAGGCCGCTGCACGTAAATCTGCGCAATGCGGCCGATCATTTGAATTTGTGTGAACAGCACGATGAGTCCGTCGAGCCGGCCATTTTGCATCAATGCGGTGCTGAGAAAAACTGTGCTTGCGGTTCTGCGCACAACCAGGTCCGCTTCCTTGGACAGGTGCGCGATGGCGGCCTCAACCTCAGCGTCTGTCCCTAGTGGCAACTCGCGAGTACGCGGATTATTCGACAGTCGCGAGCGCAATGTCTGCAAATACGCCTCGTGGTTTGGTCCCGACGTCTCGTTCGGCGGCACGAGTGCTGGCGGCAACTGCGCGTAGGCGATCAGGCAATAGAGCGCAAAAAATCCCGCTGCCAGACAGATGCCCCAGAACACAACCGTCCCAGCGACCGGGTGAATTCTCTCCGCGAAGGAGATCAAGCTCGCCGCACCGGCGATGATCAGCGACAGCATGGAAATCACGCCGAGCGCGAGAAGCACCAGGATGATTCTCCTTAGACCCGAATTTTGATCTGCTGCATGTGCGCTCATTTGTCAGCGTAACTCTCCACCGAGTTTGCTCCGTTGCAATGGAGCTGATGGGATCAGCGACATAGAAGGTAAAGCCGCGATGGGCAGCGGCGAGCGAGTCGGGAGACGAGCGAGTTTCAATTTCGCGTAATCTGTGCAACTAGATTGCACTCCTGGGATGAAAAATACGTTCGTCACAATTTCTTCGGCTGGCCCTAACCGCGATCTATCAAAGGGCACGCGAGAACAGCCACTTTGGGACGAGCACGCCGCATTTATGGATCAACTCGTTGCCGAGGGTTTTGTTTTGATGGGCGGACCTTTGGTCGATGAAAACGGCGCGATGCTGATCGTCAATGCCGATGACGAGAAAGAAGTGCGAGAGAAATTGAAAAACGATCCGTGGATGAAGCATGGCGTTCTCAAACTGGAGAGTGTCAAGCGCTGGCAAATCTTCATTGATGTCCGCAGGTAGGTAAGACTCCTCACATTGGCAACGCGCGAAATAAGATTTCCAGTTCGCACCGGGGGCCATCGCGCGCGAACGTGAGCTCATGCAATTAGCTCGATCAACTTTGCGGCTTTTTAGCTTCACCGCTCTCGGAGTCCTGTCTGTCTGTATAACGCGCGCTGAGGAAAAGCCAAAGATGCGAGCCGTCGTCGCGCACGAATACGGGGCGCCCGATGTGCTCAAGATTGAACAGGTTCAGCGACCAGAGCCGAATGAAGATGAAGCGCTCGTGCGCGTGATCGCTAGCAGCGTCAATCCAGCGGATCCGCTTACGCTCAGCGGAAAGTATGCGAAGGAATTTGGCACCCATCTGCCGCTGATTCCGGGCTACGACATCGCTGGAGTCGTGGAGAAAACGGGTGCAAACGTCACCAAGCTTAAAGTGGGCGACGCGGTCTATGGTTACCCAACGTTCGGCGGCGGCTGGGCGGATTACGTCACAGTCAAAGAATGGGAAGTCGCTGCAAAACCAAAGTCTCTCAACTTTGTGGAAGCCGCGGCGGTGCCGATGGGCGCGTTGACTGCATGGCAGGCGTTGGTGGACGTGGCGAAGTTGCAGCCTGGACAAACAATTCTCATTCACGGCGGCTCAGGTGGCGTTGGCAGTTTTGCGGTGCAGATCGCCAAAGCGCATGGTGCCCGGGTCATCGCGACCGCTTCGACGGCAAACCAGGATGTTCTCAAGCAGCTCGGCGCGGACGTGGCAGTGGATTACACCAAAACGAAATTTGAAGACGTCGCCAAAGATGTGGACGCCGTGCTCGATCCAGTGGGCAAGGAAACACTCGCGCAGTCGTATGGAGTGGTAAAGAAAGGCGGCATCGTCATGTCACTGGTCGCGCGACCCGATCCTGCCGAAATTCAAAAACATGAAATCCGCGGCGCGGGAATCTCCGCTCATGCCGATGCCGACGATCTGACTGAGATTGCTGAGTTGATAGATGCGGGGAAAATCAAACCAATCGTAAAAGAAGTTCTTCCGCTAACTGATGCGGTAAAGGCGCAACAACAAGCCGCGACCCATCACACGCGCGGAAAAGTTGTGCTGCGGATCGCAGACGAGCCGAAAGGATAGCCGAATCAGTTTGATCGGCCGCTTTCTCCTGCCTGCGCTAGCTACAACGCTCCGTGGAGAACCTTTTCGTCGATCGCGAGATAATCGGCTCGTGGCGGACTAAAAGTATCGAGCACGCGTGTCGCCGAGAGCGTTTCCACGCCGTGCGGAACATTGCTCGCGAGGTAAAAAGAATCGCCAGTTGAGAGCTCATGCGGCACGCCTTCGACAATCAGCCGCATTTTGCCTTCGAGAATGTGAACGATCTGCTCCTGTTCGTGTGAGTGCGCCGGCATGAGACTCCCTGCTGCGAGTGTGGCGATCATCTGATACATTGTCTTGCCGTGTGCGACGGTCCGGCGGGTGATTCCAGGGCAAATTTCAATCGTCGGATTCTCTCGTTTCATGGCCAGAATCCTACGACGGGGGTTCGGATGACGCTAATGTTTTGGGGTGATCGTCGTGGTATCTGGATTCGGCGCCTCGCCGAAACGAACTCAATTCGCCCACAGATTAGATTTTATTTTCCCGGTTTGAGACTCAGTCGCTACCTCGCTCCTTCGCTGCTGCCCTCGCAGCTTTACCTTCTATCTCGGAAAGCCCCTTTCCTCGATTCCTGGGTTCCTGATTTGTTTGACGCTTATGACTTGTCACCCGCCACTGTTCGCTGGCAACATGCCGCCATGAAAACCTTCACGTCGTTAATCACAATTGTATTCGCGGCTTTGATCGCGACCCCTTCGTTTGCGCAAACTTCCGGCACGTCACCGGCTATCGGCACTGCCCCGGTTGGCGCCGCGACTGCCCCAACTGGCCAGCCTAATCCTCAGGAGATGATGAAGCAGATGATGGAGATGTCGAAGCTCAACGAAAATCACAAGCTGCTCGCGGACATGAACGGCAGTTGGAATTACACTATCAAGATGTGGATGAACCCCGACCCGAACGCCAAGCCGCAGGAATCCAAGGGCACCGCCACTCGAAAGAGCGCAATGGGCGGCCGCTACTTCACGATGGATGTGACCGGCAAACTGCAGATGCCCGGTGAAGACGGCGAAATGAAAGATATGCAATTCAAAGGCATGGCGCTCGAGGGGTATGACAACGTGAAGAAAAAATTCGTCAGCTCATGGATCGACAACATGGGCACCGGCATCCAGTACTCCGAGGGCACGTACGATCCCGCAAGCAAGACGTTCACTTTCACCAGCGAAATGGAAATGATGCCCGGTATGAAAACGCCAGTTCGCGAAGTGCTAAAAATGACCGACAAAGATCATATGATGATGGAGTGGTACGAAACCCATGGCGGCCAGGAAAAGAAAACCATGGAAATCGCATACACGCGGGCGGGCAAGAAATAGGGCGTTGTAGAGGCGGCTGTGTCAGCCGCAGATATTCTGTAGATCGGTCTCTAATCTGCGGTGCTCGCTCTCAGGACACATCCGTTACTTCGAATGAACGCAAACGCGCCAGCAATTGCGAATCGTCTTAAAGGGTTGCGTTGGGAATCACAAAACTAGGAGGCGAAATGATCAAGGGAAGTCAATTAATGGGGCGCACTGTCATCGACATGGAAGCGGCGGAGCGGCTCGGTAAGATCAAGGAGATCATTGTGCAACGTGACGGTGAGCGCGTCGCTGGCTTTATTGTTGTGTATGGCGAGAGGATCGTCGGAACCGGCGGAACACGGCAGATGATTCCTGGTTCCGCCGTGTATTCGATCGGACCTGATGCAATGACTGTGCGCGGATCTGCGATGAAACAAGGATTGGCTGAGCTCGAGAACCTGCCGCGGATGTCTGACATCATCGGTCATAAGATGGTCACGCGTAGTGGACGACTGCTCGGCGTAATCGACGATATGCTCATCAATGGCGCAGATGGGACAGTTGTCGGCTTTGTCGTTGGCGAAGGCGTCCGCAACAAGCTTGAGAACATCTTCAATCCGCAGCGGCCCCAGATTCACGGCTACGTGCGTGCCGATGCCGATCTCCACGTGGGAAGGGATCTGATCGTCGTGCCAGATGACGCGTTGATCCAAGGAGAGCCCAGTGCGCACGAAGGCGAGGATGAAACGGCGACGGAGAGGACCGATGCCGCCGACGCGCACCCTTGGGAAGAGCGCGCTTTAGAAGAATCGACAAGACCCAGCATTTGGACGCGGCGAACAGACACTTCATCGCGCGCTCAACCGCAAACACCCGCGGAGCCTGGTCTTAAAACTGAAACTGCTCGAGCAGTTGAGAACACTCCCCAGTCACCAGCCGAGGACATAGCGCGTGAAACTTCACCGCCGGATCGCGAAAATGAAGCCGTTACCACCGCGCCGAAAGATCAATCTCAAGCGTAATCGGCGAACCGGTTGTTCGTTCTCGCTGTCGTAGCGTCAAGAGCTTGCTCGCGGTGGCGAGTCCTCAGCGAAAATTTCGGAGATTATCAGGAAGCCAGGAAAACATGAGACGATCAGAATTCCAACTAATTGGATTTCCGTTCGTTGACCGAGACGATTTGGAGATCGTCGCCAGCCGCTTCCAGAACAAGCGTTTTATTGATCTTGCCGGACGAATGTTTGCCGCCGTTGCGTAACTCGTACCGGAGCGAAAACGTGACTCGCACGCGAGTCCGGTTCTGCGGCTCCGCGGTGATATCGCCGTCGAGCCAGAAACTTCGTTCCGGCCAGCGCGCTGCGTAGCGCTGTAAATCTTTGCGGATTTTTTCACGACTAATCACGCCCTCGTCGTAATACTGGACGCGCTCGGCAAAAAAGTCCGTTTCCGAGCCGACGTGCGGATCCAGCCCGGCGAGCACAAACGCACCGACATAATCGCGCAGCCGTTCCGTGCTCATATTCGTCGTCGAACGTTCCGTTGACGGTGAACCAATGGGCTGCGTTTCAGGCTGAATCGTCGTCTCACTAGAAGCCGGGTTGCTTTGGGCGGACGCAACACCTGCCCGCGATGCTTCGACGCCAGGCGAAGGCGCCGCGTGCGCATTGTTTTTGCCAGATGTTTCTTGCTCGCCCGCCCGCAATCGGCGCCACGTCTCGGAACTCTGCGAGCGATCGGTTGGCGTTGTCGCCACTGCCGGCTTCGCATCCAATGCTTTACTCGTCTCCGCATCCAGCTGCCCGGTAATTGGGAGCCCCTTGCGAATCTGATAACGCGTAAGCGCCAAAGCCAGATCGCTACTGTATGCACCATCGATCTCGCCAGAGTAGAAACCGCCGTCGCGTAATTTCTCCTGCACCGTGCGCACGTTGTCCTCGGCCCAGCCGTCACGCACGTTCTCGTCTGCCGAACCTGGTCGGACGAACGCAATCCCAATCGCGACCGCCAAAAAAACACAGCGTCTGATCACACATTGTAATCGGAGGTCACGCGGCGCTTGCTCTCATGATTGTGGAGCGTTGTAGCGGCAGTCCCTGACTGTCGGCGGGTCGAAGCATCGCGGGTGGTTCGTGCTACTATCAGCGGTGCCGATCATCCTCTTTGCGCTGCTCTGTTTTGTTGTGCTCGCCTTGGCCGGCGTGATTTTGCTTTCTCTTGCTTTGCGTTACCGCGCCGGCACCGCTCGACGGCAAGCGCGACGCTGGGTTGCCAAGCTAAATGTCTGGATGACCAGTCTCTCGGCCCTTTTCTTTCTCTCTTTCACGTTCCTGCTTTCTTTTTGGGTCGGGTCAGCCTTTCAATACGCGCTCATCGGTATAGGCGCGGGAGCCATTATCGGATTGCTCGGCTTGGCGCTGACTCGCTGGGAAAGCCGGCCCGAAGGGCTTTTTTATACTCCTAGCCGCTGGCTCGCGTTTCTCATTGTATTCGCGATAGCAGCACGCGTTTTGTACGGCTGGTGGCACGCGACTCACTCGGGCAGCAACGCGCCTGGCGATCAGCATTGGCTGATTACGGCCTCCGGCACGCAGCTTTCCCTGGCAGTCGCAGCCGGA
>JBBQRI010000082.1:0-10033 GCA_038214915.1 Chthoniobacterales bacterium | reverse complement strand
AGCTCCATGGAATAGCCGTTGAACGCGTGCGGTTTTCCTCCGATTTGCAAAACACGGACGGTCTCGCCGTATTTTTCTCCGAAAAACTGAATGATGTCTTTCCGCTCTTTCGCTTCTGCGAAGGGAATTTCAGCCCATGAGACTGGCGCATTCTCAGAGATTTTTTCATTCACTAGTTTTTGGACATCGCGCTTTTGGTCCGGCGTGAGCGGTGCGCTTGAAAAGTCGAACGTGAGTTTGTCCGGACCGACATAACTTCCTTTTTGCGACGCGTCGCGCGAGACCACTTCGTGCAACCCCCAATGCAACAAATGCGTCACCGTGTGATGACCTTGGATCAATTGTCGTCGCTTAGCGTCAACGATTTGTCGAAAAGGTATACCTGCTCCCGCAGCAAATATTTCGGGATCACGTAATCGCAAGATATGAACACCACCGGCAGAGCGAATCGTATTCGAAACTAATGTCTGCTTTCCGTCGGTGCTCTCTACGGAGCCGGTATCTCCCACTTGGCCACCCATCTCGGCATAAAATGGTGAGATTTCGACGTACAGTTTATTCCCTTCCAATACAAAGCGACCGCCTTCAGAAGCCAAGTGATCGTAACCTACAAACTTCGTTGACCCCCAAAGTGGCTGAACGCTGCTAACTTCGATCGCTTCCTTTTTCTGAGCTTTGCGCGCGCGTTCGCGCTGCTCGTCCATCAACTTTTCGAATCCCGCAACATCGACAGTCAACCCACGCTCCCGCGCCATCAGCTCGGTCAGATCGAGCGGAAAGCCTTGCTCGTCATAAAGTCGAAACGCGAACGCAGCGGATATTTTCGACCCGCCGCGTGCGACTTCCGATTCAAAGAGCTCGATTCCTTTATCGAGCGTCTTGTTAAACGATTCTTCTTCGCGACGAATCGTTTCTTCGATTGCTTTTTGTTTCGCGCAGACTTCGGGAAAGACGTCGCCCATCGTTTTCGCCACGACGTTGACGAGTTTGGAAAAGAAAGGTTCGTGAAATCCAAGCGAGCGGCCGTAACGGACGGCGCGGCGCAAAATACGGCGCAAAACGTAACCGCGGCCTTCGTTTGAAGGAATGATTCCGTCAGCGATCGCGAAACTGAGCGCGCGGATGTGATCCGCACTAACGCGAAAGGCGACGTCGATCTTTTCCTGCTCGGTCTCCCCGGCTGCGCCGGATTTCGGCAGCGTGCTTGTGTATTTTTTGCCGCTCAGTTTTTCGATCTCGTCGAAGATCGGGCGGAAGATGTCCGTTTCGTAATTTGAAACTGTGCCGGAGAAATCAGTCAGGTTCTTTGTGCCTTGAATAATTGCTACGGCGCGTTCGAAACCCATGCCGGTATCAACGTGACGTTGAGCTAGCGGCAGATAACCGATTTTCGTCACGCCCGGCGGCTCAAAGACCGTGTCGGCATTGAATTGGATGAAAACCAGATTCCAGATCTCGATGCAGCGCGGATCGTTCTTGTTCACGAGCGCGCCACGTGTGTCGCCGTCTGGCGTTAGATCCATATGCACTTCCGAGCACGGCCCGCACGGGCCGGTATCGCCCATCATCCAGAAATTGTCTGCCTTTCCACTACTGAGAACGTGAACTTTTGGATCGAGATCGGCTTCGCGAAATAAACGGGCCCAATGATCGTAAGCTTCTTGATCGAACTCGCTCGGCTCTCCAGGGCCGGGCTGGTAAACCGTCGCGTAAATCCGTTCGGGCGGAAATTTCCAGCGTTCGACCAGTAATTCCCACGCCCATTCGATTGCTTCCTTCTTGAAATAATCACCAAAACTCCAGTTGCCGAGCATTTCGAAAAACGTGTGGTGATACGTGTCGAGCCCGACATCTTCGAGATCGTTATGTTTTCCGCCGGCACGAATGCATTTTTGCGTGTCAGCGACGCGCGGTGGTTTCCATGGCGGTTTCTGTTGCCCGAGAAAAATCGGCACGAACTGGTTCATGCCGGCATTCGTGAACAGAAGATTCGGGGCGTCGGGCAGAAGCGGCGACGATGGCACAGTGGTGTGCTTTTTCTCGCGGAAGAAATCGAGAAATGATTGCCGGATCTGCGCTGAAGCCATCATGTGTAAGCTTATTGCTGGACCAAAGTTGTTTGCAGAGCCACCGTCAACCAACGTCCATTCTCCCTCACGTACACCCTCGTGAAGCGGTAATCTCCGCTGTAGTCTTTGCCATTTTCCATTCCTTTCTGCACTGACCGGCCGGTGACTATGGCGGTGTCCCCATGTACCCGCACCTTCAAATTAGAAATTTGCCGTGATTCGTAATGAAACGATCCTGAAGCGAATCCTTTGAGAATGTCTGATTTCGTACGTAGCTCCCCTCGCAGAGTAATAAATGTATAGTCATCAGAAGTCATCCTATCGAGTGCCGCGACGTCACCATGAAGAACCGCCTGATTGCGTGCTTCCTCCAAACTTTTTATCTCGCCGTCTACGGTCGTTTGAGGCTGCGATGAGATGTCAGTCCGGCTTGTCTGCGCCGCCGCGTAATTCGCGGAACCAATTAGGATCGAAATAAGGATCAACGAAAGGTATCTGGATTTTTTCATTTTGACTCCTCGTATGGCGAGAAACTCGCAGGAGACTGCGCACATTTCCAAATGGAAATGCGCTGGCCGAGTACGTAGAATGTGGCACCCCTCAGAGGCAACGCCGCCACCACTGTCTAGCGCTTGTCTTCGTCCAGCTTCGATTTGACGATGGCCTCGATTTCGTCGTAAAGCGCTGTGTCGTTCTTCAAAGCTTCCTTCGCAGCGTCTCGTCCCTGGGCAAGCTGCGTCCCTTTGTAGTTCAACCAGGAACCCCGTTTTTCGATGACCTGTTGTTCCAACGCGACGTCGAGAAGAGCGCCGACTGACGAAATCCCCTCATTATACATGATGTCGAATTCGGCCTCGGTGAATGGCGGCGCTACCTTGTTCTTCACCACTTTGACGCGGGTGCGGTTACCCGTGACAACGCCGTCGGTCTGCTTAATTGCTCCGATTCTGCGGATATCGACCCGCATACTGGCGTAAAACTTTAACGCTCTCCCGCCAGGAGTGGTCTCCGGGTTTCCAAACATCACGCCAATTTTTTCGCGGATTTGATTTGTGAAGATGCAGCAGGTCCGCGCTTTTGAAATCAGCGAGGTGAGCTTGCGCAATGCGGCGCTCATCAAGCGCGCCTGGGCGCCAACGGTCGTATCGCCGATTTCGCCTTCCAGCTCCGCCTTGGTAACCAGCGCCGCCACTGAGTCGAGTACGATCACGTCCAGCGCGTTGGAGCGCACGAGCGTCTCGCATATCCGCAGAGCTTCCTCACCCGAGCTGGGCTGTGAGACGAGTAAATCGTCAAGATTGACGCCCAGTCTTTTTGCGTAGCCAGGATCCAGCGCGTGCTCGACATCGATAAACGCTGCGAGGCCGCCGCGCTTTTGCGCCTGAGCTATAACCGTCAATGCAAGCGTTGTTTTGCCGGACGATTCAGGACCAAAGATTTCGACCACTCGTCCGCGCGGAAATCCACCAACTCCGAGGGCGCGATCGATCAAGATGTTTCCAGTCGGAATGACATCGATATCAACGATCCTTTCCCCGCCCAAACGCATGATCGCACCTTCGCCGTAATCTTTCGCGATCTGCTGGATCGCCAGATCGAGGTTCTTATTTCGTGCTGCAGCCAGTTTATCAGCGGCTGTTTTTTCTTCGGTCTTTGTCGCCATATTAGGAATAATCTAACTACGATGCAGGCGAGCATTCGCCAAGCACAAAAGCGATCGCCGTCGACCGACAGCAAGCAAAAAGGCCGCGAGCATGATGCTCGCGGCCTTAAAACTTCGTGGAGACAAAATTTCACTGCCCTGCCTGGCGTACGCTGTCAACCGCTTGACAATTTTATCGTGAAACGGTTACGAGTCGCATTGTGACCTCGCTGAGCGAAAGTTGCTCCGAACTCGATGCAATGATCGCCGACATCGAGCTCACACTGGTGAGCATCATTCAAGGTGTCGCGCTCACGGTGCTGATCGAAACCTCGCGTGAGGCGATTGCCAAATTGGACTGGATGATGTGGCCGTACGTTCTTTCGGGTCTGATCATCATCCTGGTCTTCTGGTCGCGTGTTGTGCTGCACATTCTTACGGTCATACGTTGGCCGTTAGAGTTCGGACACAATTTTCTCTATATTGGTTGTGCGCTTGTGGAGGCGTTTTCATTCGCACAGCTTGGCAACCCTGCGCGCTGGTTCGCGTTCGTAGCAGCATTTCTCGCCGTCGGTTGGTTGCTGTTTGCGTATGATCTGCGCCTGATTCGCATGCGAGTGCGGGATCGCACCGGAGATGTGAGCAACCGGTTGTATGCTCTCCTGACACGCGATCAGTGGTTCAACCTCGGGTTGTTGTTGCCAGCTTTCTTTCTGGTGAATGTTGCCTGCGCGGTCGCAATTCATTTGCGGCCCGAGTTTTTTCTCGCTCGAGATGGACATATCTGGCTGATCGCGCTGCAACTGATCGCTTTCGGGGGATATTTGTCATACGTCGTGATCTTTTATACCAAGCTCGCGCCCTTGATTGCACAGGCGCGCGCGGAATGGCGGGCAAAAAGCCGTACTAATGGGACTTCCGCTTAGCTGACGAACACAGTCTCGGGACTGCTAGCGAACCGCGTCGCCTTCATCAGCGCGTACAATCGGTTCCACGTGTGAAGACAGTTGAAGTTTGCTCTCCAGATAAACAACGACGAAGGCGATGCCCACCAACGGCTGGAGAATCTTTTCGACAATGCCCAAAGCGAAGGCGGAAATATTAAAGCCGCTGGCTTGCTGCGCTTCGGTGATTTGTTGTACCAGCGCCTGCGGGTCCTGCGTCGTCAGCAATTGATTAAAGTACTGCTGCAGCATTCCCCACTGCGCACCGAGCGTGATCGCCAGCACAACGGCAAACCAGATCGAGGCGATGAATGCGCCGCGCCACAATGGGCGTTGAAACCACGGAAGATCACGTCCGCTGCGCGCCAGATCGCGACTTTCACGCAACGACTCGATGAATCCCGCCCTCTCGAGAACGGCAAACTGCTGCCAAAACAACACGTTCACGAAAAAACGGCCGAACATCCAAACCTGCAGGATGAGCAAACCCATTGCGACAAGAACCAGCAACACCGACGAGCCACCGGCCAGAGCCATCGCTGCAATCGCCAAGCCGAACACCATGAGTAGGAAAAACACGCCATAGACGAAGATGCACAGCGCAGCGACTCGCGGCCAAAATCTCACTGCTTCATTGAGCATCGCGACCAGACTTGGTCGGTTTCCCCGCGCAATATCAGCCGTGAGAATTTGGATTCCCGCGATGTAAACCGGCCACATCACGATCGACACAATGAACGTGAGAAACGCAACGCCCGCGGCGAGAACGGAGCGCAAATCGACATTTGAGCCCTGCGGCGGTTGCACGAACGCAGTTGTTAACTGACTGCATATCGACGGCAATAAGACCAGCAGCGTGAGGTCAAGGAATTGGAAAAAACCTTTTCGATAAATCTGAACTGTCTCCAATAAGATTTCAGCAAAGGTACGCCGCGCGACTGGTATGGGCGTTTGCCGCGGCAAAGGCTCCGAGATTGGCACGACCGGCGGCACACTGAAGAGCCCGGGGATTTCCGCTGCTGTTGTCCAAAGATCGACGTCGGCTCGGCGCGCCTCATTGACCGGCAGCAATCGCCCCTCCGCTTTCCACTCGCGGAGAGTCTCTATGTTCGCCGGGCCGTATTCAGTGCCCTGCACACGCACGATCCATTCGTCGGTCACCGCTTGATCATCCAGCATCATGCATTCAGAATCCAGCATTAGCCTGCAATGAGACTCCTGCTGATCGATGGTCACTACTACGTTTATCGGTCGTTTTTCGCCATCCCCAATCTCTCGAATTCCCGAGGCGAACCGACCAACGCCATTTTCGGTTTTACGAAAACGCTGCGGTTAATGGTGAAACATTTACAACCTGAGCTGGGCGCGGTCGTCTGGGATGAAGGTCTGCCGCAGAAGCGAGTAGAGCTCCAACCTGCTTACAAAGAAACGCGCAAAGAAATGCCAACACCGATGGTCCCGCAGCTCGAGTTCATTCAAAAACTTACCCCTTCGCTTGGCTTCCGAAATATTTCCCTTCCAAATACCGAGGCCGACGACCTAATGGGTTGTTATGCCATTGCTGCGTGCAAACGATTCGGAATGGATGTGGTACTCGCGACCAACGACAAAGATTTGTTTCAACTCGTGGGTCCTTGCGTGAAAGTCTATACGACAGCGAAAGCGGATCTCGCGTCGTCCAAGGACGCATATGCATTACTCGGCGAAGAGCAAGTTACAGCGAAATGGGACGTCCCGCCCGGGCTGATTGGGGACGTCCTCGCGTTGACCGGCGATTCGGTGGACAACATTCCCGGGATCGGAGTAGGCCGTAAAAGCGCCGCCGCGTTGATCCGCGAATTCGGTGGTCTCGAACCGTTATTGAACAATATCGACAAGCTGAAAAGCGTGCGCACCCGCGAAAAACTGGCTAAGGCTCGCGAGCAGATACTGCAAAACCGGAAAATGGTCGATCTCGATTGTGAGATGGATTTGCCTGTGCCGATCGATGATTTGCGAATCGAGCCCGATTATCCCGCCCTGATAGCAGCCTTGGAAAAATGTGAGTTTAAGTCGCTTCTTCAGGAGGTGCGCGACGAAGCAGCCCGAGTTTCGACCCTTGTGCAGCCAAATCTTCTGTAAAGCGACGAACGTCTCTGCGGGCAATCTTTAGGCCCGGATCGCGTCTGTCGCCTCGTTTAAGCTTCTGAAACCTTGGAAATCTGACCAGGCACGGATTTTTCGTAAAAAAGTTCGAACGCGCGGTGCTGCAGGCTGTCGAATCTAACAGGTTAAGGCGATTCGGGCGGTTGCACGAGTTCTCCTGAAGTTGTTTCTCCTTAGCGTGCGCTGCCCGAATCAATTTTTTTGCCAAAATTCGCCGGCGAGCAGCGAAGCCTTGCCGCCGTGTTCGATAGACGCCGTTGGATTTCACACGTATCGTGCGGCCTCTGCTCCTCCATGAACCCTGACGATTACGATCCGATCGCTGCCGCACTTAAGGAAGACCTAGGGAATGGCGATATCACCACCGAGTTTTTCGTCCCCGAAGCGCTGCATGCCAGCGGACGCATCGTTGCGCATGAACCAGCGGTCGTTGCAGGAACTGGGACAGTTGCAGAAGTTTTTCGGAGGATTGATCCCGCGACTGACGTCCAGATCGTCCACGCAGATGGCGAAGCCGTAGTTGCCGGCGATGTCATGATCGAAGTGCGCGGGCTTGCGCGTTCGATTCTCAAGGGCGAACGCGTTGCGCTAAATTTTCTTCAACGCCTCTGCGGCGTCGCAACGCTTACCCGCCAGTTCGTTGACGCGGTTGGCAATCATCCGGCCAAAATACTCGATACGCGCAAGACGACCCCTGGGCTGCGCGTACTGGAAAAGGCGGCGGTTGTCGCTGGCGGTGGCGTTAATCACCGTTCTGGCCTGTACGATATGGTCCTCGTAAAGGACAATCACCTTGCGGCCCTCGGAGAGCTTTCCGGGTTTGCCGATCAAATTCGCCGGCTTCGTAAGGAACGACCCAACATCCGCATCGAAGTGGAAGCTGACGATTTGGAGCAGGCGCGGGCTTTTGTCGAGATCGAGGGCATCGATGTTATCCTTTTGGACAACATGGTCCCCGCTCAAATTCGGGAAGCTCTGGCGCTGAGAAGAAACAACATCAAGTTCGAAGCAAGCGGCGGCATCACGCTGAACAACGTCAGACGGATCGCAGCCACCGGCGTCGATTACATTTCAATCGGCGCGTTGACGAACGCAGCGCGCGCGGTCGATCTCGGGCTGGAAGTGACAAATGTCCACGGTTGAGAAGTTCGACCGGTTGGCCGCTGATCAACTCAAGGCCGAAGCTCCCGACGCTGTGATCGGCCGGGAAATCATTGTGCTTGAACAAACTAGGTCGACTAATGACGCCATTTTGCGGGTAGCATCGACGAATGGTCTGCCCTCCACACCGGAGGGTTTGGTTGTTTTCGCGGAACATCAAACCGACGGACGCGGTCAGCGCGGGAACCGCTGGGAATCAGCCGCGGGAAAAGGTCTTTGGTTTTCAATTCTGTTACGACCCGAAATCCAGCTCAGCGACTCGGGACGGCTCACTATTTGGACGATCGAAGCTCTCGCGGACGCGATTCGCATCGAGTTCGGCCTCGAACCCGCGATCAAGTTGCCTAACGACGTTCAGCTTAATGGGCACAAAGTAGCCGGCGTGCTTGTGGAGATGCGCGCGCAAGACAAAGCGCCCCATCTGGCTGTGGTAGGAATCGGAATTAACGTGAACCAATTCCGCGACGATTTTCCCGCCGCGCTTCAAGACAGGGCCGTATCTCTCGCGATGGCGTTAGGCCGGCAAGTCGAGCGTCAGAATTTTGCCGTCGCTCTCCTGCGAAACCTTGATCTTACGTATCGCGAGAAGTTCTCGAAAGCAGTCACAGCCTTTAATTCTTCCCCTGCTCCGACAACCATTCGTGATAAAGTCGCGGCGAAATTTCGGACGGCTTGATCTCGCTGCGCCCACCCCAGAACACGTTGGTGTAAGAAACCGGAATCTCACAGGCGCGGAGATGTTGATCAATCGCCGCCTTGTGCTCGAGGAGCAGTCGCTTATCCGTACCATGCGCGACAGCCATGATGTTGACGTTCCTAAATTCCGAACCGGCCTCCCGCCAGTAGCAGTGCGTTAAAATATGATGGCGGCCGACCTCGCCTCCGGTCTCAATTTCACGGCCCGCCGGCACCGCCCAATGAAACAAAGCGTTGAAACGTGTGACGCGCACACCGCCCACGGATGGTTTTACGTGTTCGAGGAAAGTTGAAAAACGCCCGACAATCTTTCGCGTATTTAAATCTTCGGCTACACGACAGAATTCTTCTAGCGACACGCCGGCTTCGCTTGCCCGAGAAACCCACGGCGACGGCTTCACCTCTTCCGGAGTGAATTCGCGCTTCAGAGCAAGCAAAACATCCCATTCGTGTTCACTCAGCTCGACGAGTTGCACCGGCATGATTTCCGCCGGCTCATCAGCCTTGATTCCGGGCTCAATCGTTTTACGCCGAACATGTCCAACGCCGAGAGTGAAAATGCCTTTCGCCGGCATTAGACGAAAACGTTCCGCGCCAACTTTTTTCGCCAGCAATTCGCAATGCGTTTGGAGCGAGAATCCCTGAGGAGCCTTCACAGTCGTCCAAAGTTTGTAGTCCGATCCGGCGCTGGCGGTGTCGGTCGAGCGGAGAACCACATGACCCGAAAACGGATCACGCTGGAACATCCAGTCGAACGCGGCATCGATCTTTTCTTCCGGAACCTTCCAAGCCACCAGGGCGCCCTCAGCCAGGTTGGTCGCAAGCAAAGTTTGCCGGACGCGCCGGATCGTTCCCGCGCGCAACATGGCGGCGATGCGCGCCATCACAACCTCGACATCCGCACCCGAGCGATTGGCGATCTCTTCGAACGGCTCGCGAACGAACCCTTCGATCTTGTCTTCCGAAATGGCGAGAATTTTCGCGTTGATCGGATCGTTGTGCTCAACGGGAAGCATGCCAATTAGTCCGCCGCGCGGGCACGCTTGTCCAACTCCAAGCGCCGCTTTTCAGATTGCACAAATAAACACGGCTGCAAAGTGACAGCTAGTGCCGGCAAGCACGAAGAGATGCCAGACGAAATGGCCATAACGCAGCCGGTCGTTCGCGAAAAATAAAGTGCCCGCTGTGTAAGCGATCCCACCGGCGATTAAACAAAGCAGGGCCGATAACGGAATTGCCAGCGCGAGCGGACGTATCAAGGTGAGTCCGATCCAGCCCATTCCAAGGTAGAGAGTCATCGCAAGTCTCCTATGACGCAGCACGCCCCGTGTCGCTTTCATGATGACGCCGAAAAGCGCGAGTGCCCAGACGATCCC
>JBBQRI010000081.1:0-10138 GCA_038214915.1 Chthoniobacterales bacterium | reverse complement strand
AGTTTCGTCCCAGCACTTATCAAAGAACTCATTGGCGCGCTTCGATTCGGCTGCAATTTCATCCGATGACCAAGCGTTTCCCGCGACGGCAATCACCGCAAGTGCGATACTCGATATGAACGTTCCCGGAATTCGCTTCATGAAACTAACCCGAAGTCATGTACCCTTCTTCCCCGTGTTGATTAATGTCGAGGCCTTGTCGCTCGATCTCAGGAGGGATGCGCAAACCGATTACTCCTCGGACGAAGACACCGATTAGAGCGCTTCCCACGACTGCCACCAGGATCGTGATCACGATTGCTTTTAGTTGCTCGATCCAGAGCCCGTGACCAACAATTCGCGCCAGGCCATTTTGCGTGGCTGGATTGAGCGAGCCGGCGGTGTTAAGCAAAAGATTCGGATTTACGCTCGCCGTCGCAAAGATACCGGTGAGAAACGCGCCGATTGTTCCACCCACAGCGTGAATGCCGAACGTATCAAGCGCATCGTCATAGCCGAACCAGGACTTGAGTTTTGTGCATGCAAAAAACGGGACAATTCCAGCCGCAATCCCGATCATTACCGCGCCGCCCGGACCGACATATCCGCAAGCCGGTGTAATCACGACCAGCCCGGCCACCGCACCGGAGCAAAAGCCGAGAACGCTCGGTTTACCGCGCAGCGCATACTCGAGCATGGCCCATGTGAACGAGGCGACCGCCGTCGCAAGTGTGGTGGTCGTGAACGCGTTCGCCGCGATTCCATCAGGCGCGAGCGCGCTACCCGCGTTAAAGCCATACCATCCGACCCAGAGCAGACCCGTCCCCACCATGCAAAGCACCATGCTGTGCGGCGCCATGATTTCCTTTCTGAATCCGAGACGGTGTCCGAGAAGAATACATAACACCAGCGCCGACCAACCTGAGGTCATGTGAACGACGGTTCCGCCGGCGAAATCGATCGCGGTAATTTTTGCGGTGGGATTCCACACGCCATTCATCCAGCCGTCAATTCCCCAGACCATGTGTGCGATCGGGAAATAGACGAGGAACATCCAGATGCCTACGAAGACAAGAACCGCAGCGAACTTCATCCGCTCTGCCACGGCGCCAATGATTAGAGCTGGCGTAATAATAGCGAACATCAGTTGGTACATCGCGAAGACATTCTGCGAAACCCAATACGAATAGTCAGAGTTCGGTCGCGCGTCGACTCCGTGCAGAAACGCAAACTTTAATCCACCGATAAAGGCAGACCCGCGCGAAAAAACGAGGGAGTAGCCTACTGCCCACCAGAGAATGGAAACCAGCCCGGCTATCCCAAGACATTGCGCCAGGACGGACAGCACGTTCTTTGCACGCACAAGGCCGCCATAGAAGAGCGCCAGGCCTGGCAACGTCATGAAAAGCACCAGCACGGCGCACGTCATCATCCATGCGTTGTAACTGGGACCGGGCGCGGCGATGTTCGAGCTGCTGGCCGAACCGACATCCGCCCCGCGCGGTGAATTGGTTATATACGCTTCAAGATCAGCCACGCGTTGCTCGAGCGACGGAGCAGCCGAGGGCGACGACGTTTGACCAAACAGCGGAGATATGAACGCAATGATTCCGGTGAGCAACAAGACCCGTAGGATCACGCGTGTCGGTTATAAGCACCCGGGTTTCTGGCGGCAAGAAAAACCATTACAATTCTCACACTATCCCAGGGCATCACCCGGGACTGGTTGTGCGACTCAAAACAACGACTTCATCACCGGCAGGAGCGAAAGCGCGACGAAGAATTCTGCCGACCGGGCCTGTGCCGCCAGGAATTACTATTTTTATCGTCGGCAACTCGCATTCGCCCACGTTGCTTTGTGTAAATCATAATGGGCAGCAACCTTCCCCGCCGCGTTATATGGTTCCTGATGGAACAGCACATTTGATAAGAAGCGGTTTCGAGAGAGCAATTCGCAGACGAGTTTTGCGAGCGGCAGTAAAACTGGATGCGCCAAGCGTTGCGCGTGTTCTCGATAATTCTCGAGCGCCCAAAGACACATGATCCATGCATGCGCACCGCGATAGACGGCGCCCTCATCCGAAATCACCAACAGTTGTTCCTCCGGCTTAAGCCCATCAATGCCGGGAAACCGGCGTTGCGCCTCATCTGATTGAAATGCGATGAAGACAAGCGGCACAAACGCAGGTTGTTGCATCAGCCAATTGCGACAGCGCACACAAAGTTCGCAGTCAGCATCGAATAAAACGTAAAGGCACTTCATTGAGTTGCGACGCTGACATGGGCCCGCGGCAGAACCGGCGGAGGCACAGCTTGCAAAAGTGCGCGCCGGCGCATTTTCGAAAACACCAAGATGTTGAAGAAATGCATGGCGCCAAGCACGAGCATGACCACGCCGATCTTGCGACTGATCGTTTCAAGCACTTCTCGAACGTCTGTGGGAGCGATGCGCTCCTTCAACGCGAGCGCTACGTAGCCGATATTGATAAGATAAAAGCCGACGACAAGGAGGTGATTGACCGAATCGGCCAATCGTTCGTTGCCGCGGAAAGAATCAATCAGAAAAACGCGCCCGTTTTTATACAGCGTATGCGCAACCCAGATGGTGAGCGGAATGCTCAGTGCGATGTAAACAATGTAAGTCCAAACTATCGGAGTCATGAAAGTTTCCTTTCGTTGGTTTTTGTCTTCAATGGGGACGTTCTTTTGGTTTCAGAAACTTGAGGGCCCAGGGAACCATCTTGCTTTGCTCTGACTGGGCAATTTTCGTGATGACGCCATCAGTGAGCTCAAGAAAATCGCTGAGATGTTTGAGCTGTTTGTTGAAAGCGGCTGCTTCAGCGCCCCGCAAGCTTCTCGTTCGACTGAGACATTCTTTCAAGACAGTCTGCGCCGGTCGCATCTCTCGCCGCCGGCGTTCGCGAATAATGATGCAAAACATTTTCCAAACATCTTTTTCCGCCTCGAAAAATTCCTTCCGTTCGCCTTTGCGGACGACACTGCGAACAAGTCCCCAACTGACCAGGTCGCGCAGGTTGCTGTGGGCATTTCCACGGCTGATCTTGAGCTCTTGCATGATGTCGTCGGTGCTAAGCGCTGCTGGCGCGGTAATGAGAAGAGCGTGGATCTGAGCCATGGTGCGATTCACTCCCCAGGCGCTTCCGATAACGCCCCACTGACTTACAAACTGGTCTCTCGCTTCACCTAGAGCTGTTCCGCTGTTGTTTCCGTGGTTCATGTAGTTTCAGTAAATCCTGAAACTACAATGTGTCAAGGAAATTAGTCTGAACGAGTCGACCGTCTGAAGCCTACTCCTTCGCCACTTTGCCGCCCCAGCTCAAAATTTTCGCTTTCGTGCCAGCGGCTTCGGCTTCCTTGATGTTCCCCACGCGATTGTAAAACAGCGAAAGACTTGTCCAGCCAATCTGATCGTTAGGCCGCAATTCTACCGCTCTTTTGCCGGCCTCGATCGCTTCGTCGAATCGGCCGAGCTTCATCAGCGCCATCCCGAGTGCGTGCCAGCCATCGAAAAAATTGGGATCAAGCTGCACGCACCGCCGGTACTTCTCGACCGCGCCGTCTAAATCGCCAATGGCAAGGTCGCCGCTGGCGTCGTCAAAAATGTCGTCCGGCGTTGCCATTCATTTTTCTCGCACAACGACCACAAAGGTCACAAAGAAATAGCGACAACAAATTTAAAAGCCACGATTACTTCGTGTCCTTTGTGGACTTTGTGTAAGCCCTACCCTTTCTTGAATTCCAAGCCTGCCGCTTGCTGCCGGTCGCGCAACCATTCCACAAGAACAATGCGCTCCTTGTTCTCAAGAATTCTCTTTTCAAAGGCTGCTTTTTTCTCCCCGGCACTCGCGTCCCCGAGTGGCTCTCGCTTTTCCAAAATCCCAATTAGTCCATCCGTACCAGAAGGCACAAACTCGGTAACGTCGCCGGGATTCAGCAATACCACCGCATCTTTAATTGTGAGAAGCTCAGGTGACTGTTTTTTTTGCTCGTCGCCTTCGGATTTTTCAGATTCTTCTTCGATCAACGAAAACGCCGCAAGCTTCTCAGGTTTTACGCCGGCTTTTTCGATGACGGCTTCAAGCGGCTGACCGGATTGTTTGGCTTCGCGGAGTTGTTGTACCAGCTCCGCGCCTTTGGTCGACATTAACTCACGCCCCCGCGCCTTCTTCAGCACGTCCACGATTTTTGGTTTCGCTTCTTCGGCTGTGAGTGGCCGCGCCTCGGTCTTCCCCGTCAAATGCAAAATGTAAAATCCATCCGCCACCTGGACGGCATCGCTGTGCGGCTCCTGGGCTGACAGCTTGAAAGCCGCGGCGCCAAGCTGCCGATCGCCTTTAAACTGCGGATCGGGCTCCGCCGCAGTGAATTCGCCGGTCTCGTGCATTGGCAGTTGAAATTTCGCTGCCGCCTGGTTGAAATCCGCACCCTCTCCCAGTAGCGCCTGCGTGAAGTCGGTCGCGCGATCGGCCAATTTCTGTAACGCCTCGATCCGTTCTCTGCCCGCCAACTTCTTTTCCTCCTCATTCAACGTCAGTTGAACAAACTCGACCTTGCGTTTCTCGTCGGTTTTCAGCTCCGCCTTGTGCGCATCGTAATACTTCTGCACATCTTCGTCGTTGATCTTGATGTCTTTGTCGAAATCGGCGGACCGAAATCGAATCACGCTGACATAGAGTTTGTCGTAGCCGCGCTGAAAATTTTCATCCAACTCGTTCTTGGGAAGCGAAACGCCGGCTGCCAGAAGCTTTTGGATTTCGTTCAGGCAAATCTGATCGCGCACGAGTTGCTCGATGTGCTCTTCAGCCAGACCGAGCGGAGCCAGCCCGTTCTGCACAAGACCATTGAACTTATTAATGTCGAAGCCTGAATCACCCTGGAAAGCCGGCAGCTTTCGCACGACCTCAGCAACCTCCGAAGCACTCGGGCGTAGGCCCAGCCGTCCCGCTTCGTGTCGCAGGACAAGCACGTTAACGATAAATTGGACCGCTGCCTGATTCTGGTTTAATCCGGCCCCTGCTGTCATTGTTCCCACAAAATCAGACATGCCGAGGGCCTGCGCCAGATTGAGCAGCCTTGCAAATTGTTGCGCTTCCAGCACCGAAACGTTTCGATCATAGATGCGAGCAAATTGGTCCCTGCCTATCGCGCCGTAATCCGGGCGTTGCACGAAATAGAAAATGAAGGGAATCGCCAGGATCGCGATCACGATCATGAGCCAGTCCCGGTGCCTGCGCAGTAACTTCATCATAACGGATGGAGATTAGCGGTGGCGAAGCTCAGTCGCAAATCTGTAGCCGCCGCTCTGCGGGCAGCGCTGTCGGAGACATACGCAGGTTACGCTTCGCACAGCGAAGCGGCTACAGGTCGCTTGCCGTTTCCTGAATGATCTCCCACCCCTTGTGCAGATGCTCTTCTGTCGTGAGCTCGTTGCCGAGGCCGATTCTCATTACTGTTCGTCCGCGCAATTTTGTTTGCGTGAGATACGCGCGCCCGGACGCGTTAATTCGCTCTACGATGTCGCTGTTGATTTTGTCAATCTGATCAATGGAGCCGGCGCGCCCTCGCGCCGCGCTCAACGCACGCGGCGAGGGCGCCGCGTCTCCAAGAAACCGAAAACAGATCACGCCCATGCTGGGTTGCGCGGATAACTCGAAGCGATCGTCCTTTTTGATCCAGTCGGCGAGCAGGTTCGCGAGACGAATTTGTTCGCGCAGGCGGGCAACAACTCCGGCTCGGCCTAACGAGCGCCAGATCACCCACGCTTTAAGCGCGCGGAACCTGCGGCCAAGCTGGATGCCATAGTCCATGTAGTTCTTCTCCGCTTCGACCGTGTCACCACGCAAATATTCCGGCACAAGGCTGAACACGCACCGCAATCGTTCGAGGTCGCGCACATAAAGCACGCTGAAATCGAGAGGCACAAAGACTGTTTTGTGCGGATTGATCACGATCGAATCCGCCAGCTCCCAACCTTTCCTCATCCATTCGTACTCCGGCACCATCGCGAACCCACCACCGTAAGCGGCGTCGATGTGCAGCCAGATTTTTGCTTCGCGGCAAACATTGCCGATGTCGCGAACGGGATCGACGCTTGCAGTCGATGTCGTCCCCACCGTGGCGACGACCGCCATTGGCTGAAGACCATTCTGCCGATCTTTTGCGATACTTTGGCTTAACGAGTTTACGTCGATTCGGAATTGATCGTCGCTTGGAATGCGGATGACGTTTTCCTCACCCAGGCCAAGGGCGATGGCCGCTTTCTCAGCAGAGCTATGCGCCTGATCGGAGGTGTAAATGCGAAAGCGCGGCAGACCGCGATCGGTGAGCCCAAGTTTTCTCGTCGCTGGCGCGGCTTCTTCGCGTGCGACCGCAAGCGCGTGCATGATCCCAACCGACGCTGTGTCATAAATCACGCCCTCGAATTCGTCAGACAACCCAACCCATTGCCGTAGCCAGTCGATCACCACCGTTTCAAGCTCGGTCGCAGCGGGACACGTGCGCCACGTCATCGCGTTCACGCTTAGCGGCGCGGTTAGAATTTCGCCCAAAATTCCCGGCGCGGTGCTAGTCCAGCCGAAGTAACCGAGAAACATTGGGTGATTCCAGTGCACCATCCCCGGAACGATGATGTGATCAACGTCGGTGAGAATTTTCTCAAATGACTCGCCCTCTTCGGGTGCGCGCTTGGGGAGTTGCTCGCGAATAGCGCCGGGTTTGTCGTCAGGCGCGACGCGTAGTTGTGCGATGTGTTCGCGGAAATCCGCAATCCAGTCCGCGAGTTCATGCAACTGTTTGCGGAATTCCTCCGGTGGTGTGTCACCGAATCCGCTTAACTTACTTCGCGATTCTTGGTGCCGCTCCTGCATGGTATCTGCTCTCATTAACGCAGGTTGCCTGGGCTGCGTCGCTTCAAAACGCAAAGCCGAAACTGAAGTGGAACGCGCCGAAATCTTCGAACTCGTGCGGGTCAGGATTTACACCGTAATCAAGGCGAATCGGGCCGACAGGCAGTTTGTAACGCAGACCAGCGCCAATCGCGTAGCGCATGTCGTTCAGCCCGATGTCCTCCGAGGTGGGTAACAGGTTGCCAGCGTCAGTAAATACGGCGCCCTGCAGTTCGCCGAAAATTGGGAATGTATATTCAACATTGAACACGGTAAAAAATTCTCCGCCAACTGGATGCCCGTGATTATCATGCGGGCCGAGATCGCGCTCGGCGAAGCTGCGCACGGTAGTGGCGCCGCCATTGAAAAACCGTTCGTCGATGGGAATCGCAGTTGCTTCGTCTGACCCGCTGCTGGTGAGCGAATTAATAACGCCGGCGCGCGCACCGAACGCGATTGACGATTGGCGGAACCAACGCTGCAAAGGAGTGCCGGGAGGTTGATCTTCAACGACACCCGGCGTGAGCGGTTTGGGTCCAAATGGAAGGTAGTAACCAACTCGCATCGTACTGCGGATAAATTCGATGTCACTTCCCAATGCGCTCGAAGCGAGGTCAAAGGTGTTACCGACGAGAAATCCGCGCGGGTTCACGTAAGGGCTCTCACGCAAATCAAGCGTGTTAGTGAACCCGATCGTGTCTACCTGGTAATTGTCTGGTCCAAGAAGAAAACTCGGCCTTATCTCTGAGTCAGTGATGTCCACATGACGCGCCGAAAAAGTCAGCGACGCCTCGTCGAATTTGCTAATTTTGCGGCTGAGCTCGAATCGTCCGCCCAGTTCGAATTTTGAGTACCCATCATAATCAAACGTCAGAGCGAATACTCGCGCTGTGAAAACAAAATCTGTATCGAAGAAGAATGGGTCCTCATATAAAATTTCGCCTCGATAGCTGCGTTGCGAGACCTCAATGGTTGCGGTGAGCGGACGGCCGTAGCCGAACAGATCGCGATCGCCAACTTGCACGCCGGCGAGTGCGCCTTCGTAAGTATCGAATCCCACCCAAAAACCAAATTCCTTGCTTTTGGCCTCCTCTGCCGAGATGTCGAGCCGCAACAAATGGCCATCGACGGGGACCGGTTTGATCTGAAGCAAATTGAACTGGCCAGTCTTCATGAGCGTCCGAAATCGCTCGTCCAGAACATCAGGACTGTACGTTTTGCCCTCTAACCTGGTGAAGCGTTTCGTCACAAACCCGGGATGCAGTCGACGCAGCCCGGTAACAGTCACACCATCGAAGTGATAAACGGCCCCCGGCGAAACCACGATGTGCACCGGAACACGACCATTCACTGCCTCGTCCGGTGCGCCGTCGGCCACTATTTTGACATCATAATAACCGCGCGCCTTGTAATAGGCTTCGAGACGACGCGGCATGTCCTCAACTCGCACGTCAGTGTAAGGGCGTTGGAGGAGATCGGATATCTGGCCGCGGAGCGCTTCCGCACCGTAAACCGTCTGACCGCCAAACGTGATGTTTCCAAAAAAATATTGTCGGCCTTCGTGAATTGGCACCGTCACATCGACATCACTGCTTTCAGCCTGAAATTTGTCACGCGGAGGATCGACTACGGCGTTCAGAAAACCTTGGGCAACATAAAACCGCTGCACCAAATGCGTGCCCTCCTCCAGGTCTGCACCCACAAAGGGCAGCCTTTTTTCCAGGCGTGAATATCGCTCGCGTGTCGGACCAACTATGTATTCGAAGAGTTTGTCCGTCGGCTCATGCGCGTTTCCATCGAACGTCACCGTGCCCAGCAGTAAGCGCGGACCTTCGTTAATGTCCAGACGCAATCGGTCCCCCGATTCGATCACGTAGTGCACGTCTACTTTCGCGTAGCCATGCTTTCGATAAAACACTTCAAGGAAGAACGCGAGATCGTCCGCGCGCGCGGGGCTCAATCCAAAATCTCCGATCGTAGTGATTTCCTCTTTCAGAGCGACACGCAGTTCATTTTCCTTAAACGCCTGTTCACCGCGAAATTCGATGATGCTGGTCTGCTTGGCGCGTTTTTCCTGCTCCTTCACGACCGCCCGCCGCGCTTTCTGTTGGTCTTCTGGTCGCACAACATCAACGGCGCTCTGCGCTGCGACCTCAAAAGCCAGTGTCACGGTGCCAAGCAAGAAGAGAATCCCGTGTCGCATGTTAGCGAAAACGAATCAGATATTTCAACTTCCCTCGAAAATCGCCGTGAACTCCGACATCGCCAGTGAGGACAATCTGGTCGGTGATCTTGAATCGTACGGTTGCTTGCTGTTGACCAGTGCGGGGATCGACCGTTCCCAAATCCAGATCCAGCCGGTTGAACACCGTGTTGCTGTCGGTTGGCTCGCCTTTCTTGACGATTTTGCGGTACAGTTGTTGCAGCAACAGCATGGCCGCCCGCCCGGCCAGAACGTTTCCCGTCGAGAGTTCCTTTCGCGACGCACCGGTAGCGATCAACGAGATGATTTCCTCCTGCGGCAGAGGCGGTTCGCTCGTGAAAATCGCCTGTGGTGAAAGCAGAGTTCCGTAAACATAAACGCGCACGGTGTAATCGCGGATCACGGATGTGCCTTGCAGATCGATTGTCGGATTCGTCGAATCGTTAGGATTGAACGTAAGCGACCCGCGAGAAACGTCGAGCCGGCTGAAAGGCAATGTCGCTTCGACACCTTCCATGTGTACCACACCTTGCAGACCCGGCTTAAGGCCCGTCCCAGTCAATTTCAGATCAGTCGTCGCTGCGCCGGTGGCCAGATTACCGCGAATCAGCACTGGATCTTTGGTTTTGAGCGCAACATCAAATTTCCAGTCGCGGAACGGCGGCGACGGGAGAGAAAAAAATTCAGGACGTTCGGCAGGCGCCTGCGGCGCCGGTCTGCCCGGCAGGCCAATGGGGAGAAGATCAATGTTCTTCAGAAACCGGGTGCCTGTCAGTGCGACATTGCCGCTGACTGTTGCCGCAGCAAGTGGTCCCGCTATCCTGACATCAGCATCAGCGCGCGCGGTGAGCGTATCGTTTCGCGCAACCAGCACGCTCTGCGCTCTCATTTGTAAATCGAGGGTAGGTTGGGTCAGTTTAACGAACGTAACTCTACCGCTCATATTAAAGGGCCCGCCAGCCAAATCGCCTCCGAAGCGATCGAGAGTGAGAGTGTTGTCCCGAAAAGTGACACGTGCATTAAAACTATTCAGCGCGGGAAGAGTCGCATT
>JBBQRI010000080.1:0-10159 GCA_038214915.1 Chthoniobacterales bacterium | reverse complement strand
AAAGTTCCCTTAATCGTGCTGGCTGCTGTCTGCTGCGGAGCGGTTCTAGCGCCTGCACTTGCACAGAGATCAGTCCCGGTAAGGGCGAGAACGCAGTATCAGGTGTCAGACCTCCCTGGACTTGGCGGAACGAGTAACGGGGGAAATAGTATTAACGACCAGACCTGGGTGTCAGGTTATGCCAGACTGCCAGATAGGAACCGGCACGCTGCGCTGTGGCGAAACAGTTTGCTGACCGACCTCTTCACACTCGGCGGACCAAACAGCAGTGTCACTTGGAACGTGAAAAATACCGCGGGAATCATCGTGGGTATTTCCCAAACTGCCGACCCGCAGCTGCTCGGCGAAAGCTGGAGTAGCGCGGCTTTCTACAGTACGCCTAACAACGTCGGCTATATCAACCTCGGGTTCGTTTGGCAAAACAACCAGATGAGGGGATTGCCCAATTTTCCTGGAGGAAATAATGGCTTTGCTACAGGAGCCAACAATTTGGGTCAGGTGGTGGGATGGGCGGAGAATGGCGTTCATGATTCCAACTGTTGCTGCACCCAAGTACTCCAGTTTCGTCCAGCCGTGTGGACTCTGGGACCACCAGACCAGATCCAAGACTTGCCACTAATCTCCGGCGACAGCTCAGGAGCTGCGACGGCCATCAATGACAATGGTCAAATCGTGGGCATCTCCGGTATCTGCGACCAGGCCGTTGGAAGACATACGGCCAAGCATGCCGTGCTCTGGGAAAATGGAATCGTGACGGATATTTATCCAGATGCGCCAGCCCCGTGGTGGAATACGCCGACGGCAATCAATCAACGAGGCGATGTAGTCGGGTTTGCCGGCGATCCCGCCTTTGTGGAAGGCGACATATTACACGCTTTTCTATGGACCAGGGAGGATGGCATCCGACAGCTCAAACCGTTGCAGCGACACGTACCGGCACATGTGGATAGTGAGGCCTACGGTATTAACGAAGCCCGCCAGATAGTCGGTATCTCATGCGACGCGGACCAGGTTGATTGTCGTGCAGTTATTTGGAATAACGGTACTGTACCTACAGACCTCAACGAACTCAAAGGCAGCTATTCTGCTCATCTCGCAAGCGCCAAAGACATAAATAACAAGGGAGAGATTACAGGTAGAGCTGCCGATCCAAATACGGGCGTCTTAACGGCGTATTTGGCGGTACCCGTTTCACACTAAAACCGACAAGAGAAACAACGCGTGCCGGATGTCGGCTTGCCCGAGCGACATCCGGCACTTTGCTTTTATTCCCTTGCAATAGAAAATCGGCAATCGAAATTCAAAATTTCCTGCGGGGGCATAGCTCAGTTGGTAGAGCGCCAGCTTTGCAAGCTGGAAGTCAGGGGTTCGAATCCCCTTGCCTCCAGTCTTCGCTCGCGTTCCTGGAAAAATCGCTTGCCGGTATGGCGCGCGAAAAATTCCGCGCGGATCACGCGCAGCATTTCGTCGACGACTCGCTGGACCTGTGGAGTCATAAGCGCATCGTTTTGCAGCCGAACGAACCGCACAGAATCGCGACGCCGGCCCGTTCTTTCATCTGCACGAGAGTGCATCCAGGAAAACCGCAGATCACATCCATGTAACCTGAACCGGACGCGATTAGTTCAGCCAGCGTCCAGGTCGGCCTCGTTTTTGTTTTTGATCCATACGATGTCGCGCTTCACGGTTTCCCATCCAGAGCCGACGAATTTCTGAACGAATTCGCCGTCGCGGTTTCTGATCGCGGATCGTCGATCGTCGGTTTCAGTAATGCGCTTTTGCATTCAATATTCACGCCTCGACTAAATAGTTGTCGAACCGCCTCGGAAACACGTCAGGAAAATCGCCAGGATCACGATCGCGCACTTTCGGCCACTGGAAAATTCCTTTGAAATTTAGGCCGGTTTCACCGACAGCTCGCCTAATGTCGGCGCATGATTGCGCGTCATTGTAGTTCGTTTCCTGGATATAAACCGGTTTCGATAATTCGCCGGCAGCTTGCAGAACCGACGCCGCGCTTGTGAGTGCCGGATATTCGAATCCATAAGCATCAAAACAATAGCACGCCGGCATTGGCAAAGAACCTTGCCTGAAGCGGCGCAACATCGGCTCAAGTCCTTATCCGCCGTGTATCACACTAAAGGCGCATGAGTCATCCGGTCCGTGTGCGTCGGTGTAAAGTTTCCACAGTCTGCGGCAATACAACTGATGAACGGCGCTTGTGTCGATCTGCTCGTTCGCATGTTCCAGCGCCAGATCGAAGATGATTTTCAGGGAAGTGTGATCGTTCACGAGATTGCGCACCGAATCGATGAACGCCCAGTTCTCAGTGAACTGATCTCTGTTCCATGCCGGCCATTGACTGACCGCAGCTCGGCCTTGTGCTGCGAACCGAAAATGTACCTCGTTAAAACCTGTGCGTTCTATTAGGTTCAACAAATCAATCACGTTCTGCTGATGCTGCTCGAACATGACCCCGCCAGACGAATCAACGACGTGATGCCACCTGTGATCCCTGGCTGCCGGAAAATTCAGCGGCGCATACCAGCAAACCAGCGCGATTTTGCGCTGGCCGTGCTCGAACATCGCATTCAAGTTGGCCTCGACTTCGTCAGCAAATAGGTGGTAAGTCCCTATCACCGGATTTTCCGTGTCGCCGTGAATCGTAATGTAGTTTGAACCGCCTGTGATCATGTTCCTCTGTGAAAACGTTTCTGGTAGCGGAGCCAGCTGCGAATCCTTGCGCACCCCTGGTTCAGCAGTGCCTTCGCCTGATTGATTTCGTCGACGATCGTGTGCTCGAAGATTTGTATCCAGGGCGAACCAGGGAACTAAGAATCTGGCTTTCGCTATTTTCGACCGAAGGTGGACATTGAATTTTAGATCGCCGATTGCCGATTTGAGATTTTTGAATTGCGCGCTTGCGCGCGACTTGTTCCAAATCGAAATTCGAAATTCGCGGCGCAGCCGCGATCCCGGGCCTGTAGCTCAGTTGGTTAGAGCATGCGCTTGATAAGCGCAGGGTCACTGGTTCGAGCCCAGTCAGGCCCAGCCCCGAACGCTTTCGGGACTGTCGCGCCGTAGCCTTGGCGAAGGCGGACATCTTTTCGGCTTGCTCCATTTCTCCCGCGAGCAACGACTCGAGAAGCCACTTCGATTCTACCGCTCAAAACTGGGACTAAACAAAGGTGTACCGGGCCAGTGGCAGGGAAACAGTTCAAGCGCTAGACTTCCAAATCTCGCAGCCTGGTGACGTTTCACAAAACTTACACTGATTCGGAAGTTAGGTGAAGCCAGGCGTAACGGAATCGGCTTTACTTTTCCCGAAACTTTATTGAGAACTTCCAAAGAAGAATGGAGAAAGAGAGGAAAACGAAGAGCAAAATCGGTGGTGATGTCATTCGCAGCGCTGCGTACGCTGTGTTTCTGTCGGTGGCCTTTATCGCGGCTAGTTCAGCGTTTAATTCACCCGACAGATGGCACAAATCTGTAGGGACGACTGGCGGCTATGACAGTGCGGCGAAAAGTCCGACCCAACCCCGAGCATTCAGCTTCGCCGAGCGCGTGGCGTTTCAACAAGCAAATTGAAGACGTTTACTGACGTCACCGTATCTGGCCAAAGGAGAATCCTAATCCCAAGCCGTCGCTCGATGCAGTGATGTCTCAGGCACAACTGGAAAACAAGGTCGCAGCCTATCTGCGCGATTCGCTCACGTTGGAAAATTACGGGCGGCCAATCAGTGCTGAGCAACTACAGGCAGAGATGGATCGGATGGCCCGGAACACAAAACAGCCGGAAGCCTTGCGGGAATTGTTTAAGGCTCTTGGAAATGATCCGGGTATCATCGCCGAATGTTTGGCCAGACCAATATTAGCAGCGTTTGGTCGCCAGTTTTTCGGCGCAAGAGCAAATTCGGTACGTTGGATCCTCGCAGACCGACGCCCTGCGTACCATGTCGATGGCAACAACGTCAGGGCGAGCTGTGTACACTCTTCCCGACATTGTTGACGCAACGACTGGTCTTGCATGCATGGATAACTGGGGAGCTACGACCACCGCTAATGCCCCTGGTGCACGATCCAGTCACACGGCAGTCTGGACCGGCAGTGAAATGATCGTTTGGGGGCGGAAGTGATAACAACATCCAGTTTAACACCGGTGGAAAATACAATCCCAACACGAATAGTTGGACAGCTACCAGCACCACCAACGCGCCCTCTGCCCGAAGCGGTCACAAGGCAATCTGGACTGGTGTTAGAATGATTGTTTGGGGTGGCGTTAGTAACCAGGTTAATGTGGACACCGGCGGGAGATACACTCCCAGCACGGATAGTTGGGCAGCCACCAGCAGCACCAACGCGCCCAGTGGCCGTCAGGCTCACACGGCAGTCTGGACCGGCAGTGAAATGATCGTTTGGGGCGGCCAGGATTTCGTTCAGCCCTTTAACACAGGCGGCAGATACAATCCCAGCACGGATACTTGGACAGCCACCAGCTTAACCAACGCGCCCGACGCCCTACTCTTTCACACTGCAATCTGGACCGGCAGTGAAATGATCGTCTGGGGCGGAGATGCTTTCGCTCCCTTGCCCACTGGCGGAAGATACACTCCAGATACGAACAGTTGGATAGCGACCAGCACGACTTATGCGCCCTCTGCACGACAAGGGCACAAAGCAATCTGGACCGGCAGTGAAATGATCATCTGGGGCGGAGTCGATTGGCATGGAAGTACGTACTTGAACACCGGCGGGAGGTATTGCGGGGGGCCATATCCAACGCCTACGCCCACACCAACACCTACTCCTACACCAACACCTACAGCCACCGCGTCACCGCTGAACATCATCCAGCCGAACGGCGGAGAAGTCTGGTTGATGGGGAGTGTCCGTGAGATCAAGTGGAATGGCACCAACCTGACGAACAGCGACCGGTTGATCATCCAGTACAGCCGCGACGGTGGAGCTACCTGGTTCAGGATCGCGCAAGACATCCCGGCTTTATCGTTCAGCTATTCGTGGCAAGTGGACAATTTCCCTACCACTCAGGGCAGGGTGAAGATCTTGTTGCAGGGCAATCGGTCCATCACAGACCAGAGCGACGCCAACTTCACTGTGCAGCGCCAGCCATACATCACGCTCCTCAGGCCCAACGGCGGAGAAGTTTTTACAATCGGCCAGTACAAAAACATCCATTGGAGCCGACAAAACCCCGGCGGCAATACCGTGGACATTGATTACAGCACCGGTAACGGCACCACGTGGATAAGAATCGCGACCCAAGCCCCTGACACCGGATGGTATTTCTGGAACGTGCCAGGTCCTGCCACGACGACAGCGAAGGTGCGAATACGCTTCCATGAGACTCCGTCGGTGACAGACACGAGCGATGCTGTATTCACGATAGTTTCACCATAGTCGCGGTTAGCTCTATGTAGAGACGCTGATTTCTGCAATAACGGCGTCGCCAGACCCTTCTTCAAAACTGAAAATAAACAAACGGCACCGGACCGGTCGCAGGAAAGAGTTCTAGCGCCAGAAATGCGCAGACGTATGCCGGGATTTGAATACGCGCCGGCTGCAAAGCGAGGCGATCAATAAACTGACTGCGTTCTTGTGCGACAGCCAGGAACAGAGAAATGAAAATGAGCACGATCGTGCCGGTCGTCAGCAGGAAGTCTCCTGTTACATGGTGGGAGCCAAATAGCGCACCTAATACATATCCGCTGGTCTGAAGAGTTTTTGGACGAAAGAATGCCGCGCTTAACACGAAGGCTGCAAACATTGCTCCGACGCTGAACGGCACGAACCAGCGCTTCTTCATGACTTTGTCGATCGCTGTTCCTACTGTTGCCCGGTCGAAGAGACGGTACCCGATTAGCAGAAGACCATGGTAGACGCCCCAGGCTACAAATGTCCAGTTCGCCCCATGCCATAGGCCAACGAGGACCATAACAACAAACATGTTGCGGTATAACATAAGGCGCCCTTTTCTTCCGCGGCTGAATGGCATGAACACATAGTCACGCACCCAGGTGGAGAGCGTAATGTGCCACCTTTGCCAGAGGTCCGGCGGATTCCTGGCCAGGAATGGGCGCGCGAAATTGAGCGGAAACTCAAACCCGAGCAGCTTGGCGCAACCACGAGCGATGTCGGTGTAACCAGAAAAATCGAAAAACACCTGCATAAAGAACGCGAGACAGCCCGACCATGCAGCGAGCCAACCGGGATGCGCCATCGGATCGTTGAAGTACGGGTCGGCGACTGCCGCGAAGCGATCCGCAAACACCATCTTCTTTATCAAACCCGCCACCACGAGGATGATTCCACTCTGGACCACGATTGCTGACGGGGTCCGCCATGACCAGATCTGAGAGATAAATTGCCGGGCACGAATGATCGGACCGGCGATCAGGTGAGGAAAAAACGCAATGAAGAGCGCGTAATCAATTGGGTTTCTGACGGCTTTCATCTTTCCCCAATAAACGTCGAAGGTGTAGGAGAGACTGGCGAAGGTGTAGAAGCTGACGCCAATGGGAAGCACAATCTGCAACACCACCGACGACGGAGGGACCCGAAGCAATGAAGCCAGTGAGCCGGCGAAGAAATCGTAATATTTAAAGAACCCGAGTATCCCCAGATTAACGACGAGACTAACGACAAGTAAAAGCTTCTTACGGCGGCCGTTTGCAGTCTCCAGGAAGATCCCCAGGTAGTAGTCCACGACCGTAGAAGTCAGGATGAGCACGATGAATCGCGGGTCCCACCACATGTAGAAGACATAGCTCGCTAGTAGCAGCAGGATTTTTCCGAAGCGGAACGGCACGCTGTAGAACAACGCCGCCACAATCAAAAAGAAGATCCAATACTGGAAGCTGTTAAATAGCATGCAGTAGTCGTTAGGTTAGCAATCTAGTTCGCATTCGTTGCCCCTACTCCATTCACAACGAGTTTCGCCTCAGAGTTACTTTGTGGCTTCGAATCAGCCGATCGAAGGCGCCCCAGTAGCTCCGATACAAGCGTGTCCGTGAATTTCTGGCGACCCTTCGCGTTAAGGTGGAAGGCGTCAAAGTAGTATTCCGGTTGTTCCAGAAAATCGAACGTGTGTCCCGGCAGCGAAAAACTCGTCCTCTGAATGACAGAGCTTGGAAGAACGGATTCATATCCCCTTGAAAATCCAGCAAGTTCTAGAAATGGACCGCGAGGAAGAGGCGTAAGGACGATTGCTGTGGGACTGTGCAAATAACGATCCATTATTCTCGGAATCCAATCGCGTTGTAGTTTGAGAGAATACTCCGTGTCTGACTGCGATGGTTGAATCAAGCTCTTCCGGAAAGCCAACCTCTGAGCTTCCGTTAATTTTGGCGCGAACGTTACCTGTCCTATCGCTGCATCGTAGGATGTCCCCACAAGATCGTAATCTCGTCCTTTGTACTCCCGGCCGGAGTGCATTTTGTCGGCCTGCCGAATGTTTCTCATTCGCGCCAGGGGATCCGCAAGAAGATCGGCAACGTCGTCCTGGTACGCTGAGCCTCGCAGTATGCACGCGATAAATGCCCTGAACCGGCCAGACCATCGTTGAAAACCAGAGGCAAAATGGAAGCAGTCTACATATCGCAGTAGCGGAGCGGTCATAGAAATTCGCAGGGGATCGGCGTTGTTTGGTTCATAGCCGATGCCGTAAGGGACGACGATCGCCGCGTATCGTCGCGTGGTCGGATCCACTTCCCGAACCATGTAATACCATGTGTTAGCAGATGCGGCGGGTTCGGCGAGACTAACAAACTTGAGCCCAGCGGGAGAACCAAGCTCATTCGCCAGTGTGGTGGAAAATCCCTCGGCTATGCGTGAATCACCGAGAACCAGCACCTCTTTCAGACCTGATGGAGCGCGCTCCTTCTCGGCTCGCGTAATTTTCGCGATACGTCCCGCATAGGAACTTGGGGCTAAGATCGAGACATACAATCCGCTATGAAAGAGGGCACCGTCGACGCCAAGGAAGGCGGCGATCCCAAGGAAAAGGGTTCGTGCAACGTGGAGTTGTCGCGGCGACGTCGTAGGCTCGGTTGGAAATGTCGTTCGCACCGGTCCAGTCGAACTGAGATAAACTCCAAAGTACAAAACGGCTGTTAATCCAATGATAAGCGCCCAGCGGGCGACAACTTGCCATGACACTGTTTGCTGTGACGGTGCGCTCTCGGGAGATCCGAAAACAGTTACTTTAGCGAGCAATGTCTGCCGCTGATCGTCGCCATAGAGTTCGAAGACATAGCTATGTTTTCCGATCCATGGAACGACCTGATTACCTCGCGAACCGTTTGCAAAAAGAACCGGCTTTCCACCATCTTCAGTGACAAAGACAAAACCCATCGATCCGTTTCCGGTATCCCAATCAACCTCAGTGCTGCCGCGTCCATCGCTGAGCGTTACGCGCTCTGGTTTTGCTGTGATAACGGGCGCACGTGAAACCTGGTCTGAATTGCTGCCCGATATATTTTGTTGAGGAGCCGCTCGCAGCGTCGGTGCGGTTCCCAAATAGATGGCAACGCACACCGCAACAGCAGCTTTAAGTGCGCTAGGTTTCGGGAGCACTGACCAGTTGCGCCGTTGTTCGTGAAAACCCTTATGCACTTCGCCTGTCATGCGAGCGTCACAATTGCGCATCAACGACCTGGTTGTGGGTGGTAGCTCGGAATTTTTCGGGGTGACGGCGTGCGAAGCTCGCACCAATCAACAATCCGAGGAGTGCTCCTGTAACATCCAGAAGCACGTCGCGAACTGACGGCGTACGCGATTTAACGAACGTCTGGTGAAATTCGTCGCTTGCGGCGAATAGTGCGCAACCCAGCAGAACTGCGCCAAAAACCATCAACGTTTTTGTGCGGAGAACCGAAACGTTGCGAACTGCTCGCCATAGCAGAAGAGCCAGAACCGCATATTCGGTAACGTGCGCGCATTTGCGAGCAACGACGAGAATCTTCCAAATTGCCGCTGGCGACATGCCGGGCTTCAACCAGAGCAAGAAGGGAACAACGTATCGTGACGTGTGCTCGGCGGACATGACGCTAGTCGAGCCGACGAAGATCACGCCGAGCCAAATCAGCAACGGTAGCCAATATTTGAGGAAAAATTTCATCCAGAAGTCAGACGTCTGAAATCAGAGATCAGCACGGAAACGCCGAACATCCAACATCGAACATTGAACGTCCAATAGCAGAAAGAGATTCCGCATCGTAGTTCTGAATTGAGAATTGGACGTTGGACGCCTGCCACGCCGCAGCCTTGCGAAGGCGGGCTGGACATTCGACGTTTGCGCGACCATGTCGCGTAACGAAGCCACTGCTCCCCTCATCTTCCAACCGATTTTTATCGAGCGAATGTGGGGCGGGCGGCGCCTCGAATCCGAATTTCACAAAAAGCTTCCGCAGAAGCGTATCGGTGAATCATGGGAAATTGTCGATCGTTCCGAAGCGCAAAGCGTCGTGGCCAGCGGCCCGCTGTGCGGAAGAACTTTGCACGAATTGTGGACGCAACAGCGAGAGGAAATCTTTGGGGACGTTCCCGACACTCCACGCTTTCCGTTGCTCATCAAAATTCTCGATGCGCAGGAGAAGCTGTCGCTTCAGGTGCATCCGCCTGAAAATGTTGCCAGCAAACTGGGAGGCGAGCCGAAGAGCGAATTTTGGTACGTAGCCGCCGCGAATCCGGACGCCGAGGTTTTCGTTGGATTTCGTGAGCCCATCACGCGCGACATGTTTGAGGAGAAGCTACGCGATGGAACCGTGATCGATCACATTCAAGAAATTGCCGTTCAAGCAGGCGATGCCGTTTTCCTCCCGGCCGGCCGTGTGCATGCGATAGGCGCAGGCAATTTGCTGATCGAAATCCAACAGAATAGCGATACGACTTACCGGGTATTCGATTGGAACCGCACCGATCCGGCAACCGGCAAGCAGCGGGATTTGCACATTCAACAGGCACTTGAATGCATCGATTTCGCAGATGTGCAGCCGAAGCCGATCCAATCGCAAGGCGAATTGCTGATCAGCCATAGCCTGTTCGAAATCCGAAAATGGAATCTTGATGAAGCCCGCGAAGCAGCTCCGCTCGGGCAATTCGCGATCGTTTGTTGTCTCACCGGAAATCTCAACTGTGCGAA
>JBBQRI010000079.1:0-10192 GCA_038214915.1 Chthoniobacterales bacterium | reverse complement strand
TGCCGAGAAAATCTACATTCACGACGAGACGCGCTGCGACGTACGTCGGCCAGGCAACTTTGTAAATCAGGACGAACGGCATTCCAAAATAAGCAGCTTCGAGCGTGGCGCTTCCCGAAGCCACCATTCCAACGAAGGCGCGTTGCATGATGGTTGCGGTTTGACCCACGGTGATTTTAATCGCCTGCCGATCCGCTAATTGCTCGCTCATCTCGCGTGCGAGTTCTTCGGATACAGCTGCAACTTGGAATCGTAAAGTCGGGTTGAGTTGCAACAGTCGGCGCGCGGCTTCGATCATCACCGGAAAAATCTTTCGGACTTCGCGCAAACGACTGCCGGGAAAAAGTCCGATCAGATTCTGATCACGGTGAGTGTCGATCTTCTGCGTCTCAAGTCTTTCGATCATTGGATGACCGACAAACACTGCGCGGAGTCCAGATGCGGCGTAGAGGTCGGTCTCAAACGGAAAAATGCACAACACAAGATCGATGAAATGCGCCATCCTCTTGATGCGGCCACGGTTCCACGCCCAGACCTGCGGGCTGATGTAATAAATTGTTTTGTGGCGTTGCGATTGCCTTCGTAACGCGCGCGCCAGTCGCAAATTGAAACCCGGATAATCGATCAAAACGACTGTGTCGGGTTTGCTTTCCTGAATTTCGTTGAGCGTCTGACGGAATTGCTCCCGAAAATAGCCGTACTTTCTCAGGACTTCCCACAAACCGAGGACGGCTGCATCACCGATCCAGTTCTTAAATTGCGCGCCGGCAACCTGCTGCATCTGCGGGCCGCCGCGCCCGATGAATTTCAGCTCAGGATCCAACACGCGCAGCGATCGCATCAACGCTGCGCCGTGATTATCGGCACTCACTTCGCCGGCGACGAAATAGATGGTCATGGATTTCATCTCCGTTGTAGCCACGGGCCTATGGCCCGTCCACCGTTGATGCTCACAAAAAGACCGCCCACAGGACGGTGGCTACAGCAACCAACGACCGAGCCGTTTTATCCACTCGAAGAGATTTGCTTTGTGATCTTAACGGCCAGTTCCAACGCTGCCGTCGCTTGAGAACCGGAAACCCGCGGCTGGCGGCCCGTGCTCGCGCATTCAATGAAGGACGTGAGCTGAAGCTTGAGTGGTTCGCCGTGTTCGATCTCGGCCCGGTCACGCCAAATCTGTTTGCCGACGCGGCGATAGATCTCGCCGCTTTGATTTTGATAATCGAGCGAGATATAGGCGTCTTCCTGAAAGATTCTAATCTTGCGCATCCGCTCGGGGCTGATGCGGCTGGCGGTCACATTTGCCACGCAACCATCTTCAAAGTGGAGTCTCGCGTTTGCAATGTCTTCGCTCTGGCTGAGCACGGGCACGCCAACCGCGTCGATACTCCAAAGAGGCGAGCGGACGAAATGCAGAATAACTTCGAGGTCGTGAATCATTAGATCGAGCACGACGCCGATATCAGCGCCGCGTTCGGTGTACGGCGAGAGTCGATGCGATTCGATAAAGCGAGGATGCGTCAGATGTTTTTCGAGCGCACCCAACACAGGATTGAAGCGCTCTACGTGGCCCACTTGCAGGATGAGACCGTTAAGTGCAGCCAATTCCGCAAGCTCGGTAGCATGGGCACTGTTGTCGGTGATCGGTTTCTCGACGAGCACATGCTTGCCCTTGGCGAGGAGAGCGCGTGCAACGTCGTAATGAGTATTGGTGGGTGTTGCCACCGAAGCGGCGTCAACCATCGAGATGAACTCATCGAGCGATTTGGCAGATGCCGCGCCGGATTTGCTCGTAATAGTGCGGCTTCTGAACGGCTCCACGTCATATACCGCGGTGAACTCGGCGGACGGAATTTCCGCGTAGAGCCGTGCATGATTACTTCCGATATGCCCAACACCAACAACGCCAACGCGCAGTTTTTTCATCGGTCCCCAATGCAGTCAACCCCGAAAGCTTTCGCGGGTCAACGCCCGAAACTCTTTCGGGGGCAACCAGGCCACGTGGCGAATAAGACGCATAAGTCGGGGCCAAAAGTCATTGAGCGCGGTTAGCGAGGAACCATTCGTAAGTTTGCGCGATGCCTTTTCGCAGCGGGATCGTAGGCTGCCAGCCGAGTTTGCGAATTCTGGTCACGTCCAAAAGCTTGCGCTGCGTGCCGTCCGGCTTCGTTTTGTCCCAAACGAGTTTACCGTTGAAACCGATCACTTCGCAGATTAACTCGGCCAGCTCGCGAATAGTGACGTCTTCACCGCAGCCGATGTTGATGATTTCTGGCGAATCGTATTTCTCGAGCAACAAAAGACAGGCGGCGGCAAGATCGTCCACATGTAAAAATTCGCGGCGCGGTTTTCCGGTTCCCCACACGATTAGTTGTTTTTCGCTCTGTGCTTTCGCTTCGTGCGCTTTGCGAACAAGCGCGGCCAGCACGTGCGACGTTTCCAGATCGAAATTGTCGTTAGGCCCGTACAGGTTCGTCGGCATGACAGAGATGAACTTCGCGCCGTACTCACGTGCATACGCCTGGCAAAGCTTGATCCCGGCGATCTTGGCGATCGCGTACGCTTCGTTCGTTGGCTCCAGTGGACCGCTCAGCAACGCGCTCTCCGGAATCGGTTGCGGCGCCAGCTTCGGGTAAATGCAGGAGCTTCCGAGAAAGAGCAGCTTGCGCACGCCGCTTTGCGAGGCGGAGCGAATAACATTGTTTTGAATACGCAAATTCTCGAGCAGAAACTCCACCGGATAATCATTGTTTGCCTTTATCCCCCCGACTTTTGCCGCAGCGAGGATCACGATGTCCGGGCTCTCTTTTAAAAAGAACTGCAGGACCGCATCCTCTTTCATAAGATCGAGTTGAAATCGATGCGGCTTCAGCAGATTTGTGAATCCTTCGGCCTCAAGCCGGCGCATGAACGCGCTGCCGACCATTCCGCGATGGCCGGCAACGAAGACTTTATCAGACTTTTTCACCTGCACTGTAGTCTCTAGTCAGAAATTGCCCGGCAGGCAAGATGCCCACCGGGTGTTTGGTCTTGCTGAGAGTAGCGCATCCATTTTGAATCCGGGGAATGAGATTCATTCCTTGGTTCGCCGCGATAGGGCTGGCGAGTGCCGCTTTGGCCCAAACATCGCCAGCACCGAAGGCGCCCGTGGATCAACTGATTCCCTGGTTGTTGGATGAAGACCAACGACTGCGCGGCGTCCCGTTCAGCGAACTAATTTTCGATACGACCGGTAGAAAGGTGCTGTCGTTCGAGGCGAAGAACGTGGTCGATCAGCGCGTCGCCAAAGCGATCAGCGCCGCGTGCGATGAGACGATGAAGCGATTGAACGCGCCGGACAGCGTGATCCAAAATGTCGATCGGATCAACGAAGTCAGCAGCCATTTCGAAGACACTCTGCGGGAATTGCTAAGCACCACCTCCGGTTTGCAGTGCGATTTCCCGCTCACAGCCGAGGGCAAACTACAACGTTCAGGCTATCCGGATTTGCGCATCACCGATCTGGAGAGCAAACGCGTGTTCTATTTGGACCCAAAGCTTTACGCCGCCGGAAGCCGCGACAGCAGTTTCCGCACGTTTTATTTCGAGCCGAAGAAATCGACGAATAAAGTGCGCGATGACGCGGTGCATTTCGTCGTTGGATTTGAGCATGCGCCGCGCGAAACTGCATCGGGTTCTCCAAAAACGACGTGGAACTTCACGCGATGGGATCTCGTCGATCTTTCGCGGTTTACAGTCAAACTGAAGGCCGAATTTCAGGGAAGCAACCGCGACATGTACCGGTCGGAGGCAATTGTCGCCTCCAGCGCGAAGTAATTTCGATCCGCGCTCCTGCTCGTGCACGAGTACGAGTTGCTGAGCACCTCACAGGAGGTAATGGTATCATGCTCAATGATCTCACGGGCGAACGAAACATTTCAGTTCGACGCGATTGACGATGTCCTAAGCGACATCGCGAAAGGGCGCATGGTAATCGTGACCGACGATGCGGATCGCGAGAACGAAGGCGATCTGGTCATGGCGGCGGAAAAGGTCACGCCTGAAGCGGTCAATTTCATGGCGACGCACGGCCGAGGCTTGATTTGCGTCCCCATTTCCAATGACCGTGCCGACCAACTCGGCTTGCAACGCATGGTGGCGCAAAACCGAGAAAAACATAACACTGACTTCACCGTTTCAGTGGACGCGGCGCGAGGCGTGACGACCGGCATAAGCGCCTATGATCGCGCGACGACAATACTTGCCATCGCCAATCCCAAATCGGCGCCGGAAGATTTAAACCAGCCGGGTCACATATTTCCACTACGCGCAAAAGACGGCGGCGTACTGCGGCGCGCCGGTCACACCGAGGCCGCTGTCGATCTGGCAACAATGGCAGGCCTGCAAGCGGCGGGCGTGCTGTGCGAAATTTTGCACGACGACGGCAGCATGGCGCGTCTTACGGAGTTGATGGCGTTCCGCAACAAACATGGGCTGCGCATTTGCACGATCCAGAGCTTGATCGCCCACCGGCGCAAGAGCGAGAAACTGGTGGAGCTGGAGCAAATCGTGAAATTGCCGACCGAATACGGCGATTTCGATTTGCATTTGTATCGCTCCAAGCTCGATGGGCAGCACCATCTTGCGCTCGTGAAAGGTAGGATCGACAAGAACAAACCGACGCTGGTGCGCGTGCACAGCCAATGTCTCACCGGCGACGTTTTCGCGTCACGCCGGTGCGATTGCGGAAATCAAATGCACGCCGCGCTGCGGCAAATCGAAGAGGAAGGCCAGGGCGTTCTGGTTTATATGCGACAGGAGGGCCGCGGTATCGGGTTGGCGGCAAAAATCCACGCTTACAAGTTGCAAGAGGAAGGACTCGACACCGTGGAGGCCAACGCAAAACTCGGGTACGCAAGCGATCTGCGTGATTACGGGCTCGGCGCACAGATTCTTTTCGATCTGGGCGTGCGGCAGTTCCGGTTCCTCACAAATAACCCGAAGAAAGTTGTCGGGCTCGAGGGCTACGGTTTGGAAATGATCGAGCAGGTGCCGATCCGGGCCGAAGCCAATCCGCACAACGAAAAATATCTTGAGACAAAAAAGACGAAGCTCGGGCACTTGCTCTAGAGCATTCGCGAATGACGAAGGAATCGCCATCTCGTCCGTCAACTGACAAAGCTAAAGGCGCGTTCCACATAGTTGCGAGCCGGTTTAACACACAGTACGTGGATGGGCTAATCGATCACGCGACCGAAGAGCTGCGAGCACTTGCGCCGAGCGCGACGATTTCTCTCCATCGCGTTCCCGGTTCATTCGAGATTCCCGTAGTCGCACGCGAGTTGGCAGCGCAACATCAAACTGACGCCATCATCGCGTGCGGGGTGATTCTGCAAGGCGAAACCAATCACGCAGAAAACCTGAGTCGCTCCGTTACTGATGCCCTGCAGCGCATCGCCATAGAGCACGGCGTGCCGGTAATCAACGCAGTACTCAGTTTTGATAACGAAAACCAGGCGCGGGCACGTTGTCTTGAAAATACGATCAACCGCGGAACCGAAGCTGCGCGCGCAGCGGTGGAAATCGCGAACGTTTTGTCGGAAGTTCGTAGAGGGTGAACTATGGGTAAACGTCGCCGAGCGCGGGAAGCTGCGGTTCAGTATCATTTCTGGCGTGATCTTCAACGCGGCGAAGGGCCGGACAAGATCGATGAGTTTTGGGAGTTTTGCCCCGCGCCAGAGCGGGTGCGCGAATTCGCACAGCCATTAATCGAAGGCATGGTGGCGCATTTGCCGGACATCGATGAGCGCATCCGCCGTTACTGCGAGAACTACGAATTTCGCCGGATTTCAGCGGTAGATCGCAACGTCCTCCGGCTGGCGATTTACGAAATGCTCTATCGCGACGACATCCCGCCGGTCGTTTCCATCAACGAGGCGATCGAGCTGGCGAAGGCGTACGGCGGCGCGGATTCAGGACGATTTGTGAACGGTATTCTCGATCGCATCCGAAAGGATTTGGATCGCCCCGCCCGTGAGGCGGTGAAAAAAGAATTGTAGCCGTCGCCCTGCGGGCGACCCTGTGCAGATGTGGTAACAGCTTCAGTGCCCACGCTTCGCACAGCGAAGCGGCTACAGCCGACAAAATGAATTTTCTTGAATCACTCGCCAAGCAATTCTCTGGCAAACCAATTGACTGGGACGAGCTCGAAGAAGCGCTCATCCGCGCAGACCTCGGTGTGCCGATGACAATGCGCATCATCAAAACGCTTCAGGAACGCGAGGCGTGGGCTCTGCTGGGAATCGGCGACGTAATCAAAGCAGTGCGCGAAGAGATCGCGCGCATTTTGCCGCGCGACCCCGCGCCAATGCGTCCAGCGACCGGCAAACCGACTGTGATTTTGATCGTCGGCGTGAACGGAACTGGCAAAACAACATCGACAGCAAAACTCGCGCGCAATCTCACGCATGCAGGCCGCTCGGTCATGCTCGCGGCCGCAGATACGTTTCGCGCAGCGGCTATCGCGCAACTCGACATCTGGGCAAAAAGACTCGGCGTTGAAATCGTTCACAGCCAGCACGGCGCAGATCCCGCGGCGCTTTGTTACGAAGCGTATCAGGCAGCAGTGAAGCAGGAGATTGACTTTTTGCTGTGCGACACTGCAGGCCGGCAACACACCAAAGCAAATCTGATGGCCGAGCTGCAGAAGATAAAACGCACTCTGGGCAAACTCGATGCGGACACACCGCAAGAAACGTTGCTCGTCGTCGATGCGAGCACCGGCAGTAACGCGCTAAGTCAGGCACGCGAGTTCCACAACGCGCTTGGACTTACTGGCCTGATCGTGACCAAACTCGATGGCAGCGGCAAAGGCGGCATTGTGGTGACAATCCAGGATGAACTTGGAATTCCCACGCGTTTCGTCGGCAGCGGCGAAAAGCTCGACGATTTTGCGCCATTCGATAGGAAGAGGTACATCGAAAATTTGTTGTGATCGCAGAGATGTTGCCATCCTGAGCGATGTCGAAGGACCTTGGGTTCAGGATCAAACGGCGGCAGCTTTAGTAGTTTGGAGACGATCGCGCCGCGAGAGGATCATGACTGACCGAGTCTTCGCCGCGACCCCAAGGGTCGGCCAGCCAGACTTCACCGTACGCTGCAGCGCAGCTAACACGCGCCAGAAGCACCTACCTACAATTTAAAGAATGCCACGGAGACGAAGATCGCGGCGAAGACGCAGATCAGGTCGATGAGCAGCATCGTGCTCAGTGCGTAGCGGGTATTCTTGATTTTCACACTCCCGAAGTAAACGGCGATGACGTAGAACGTCGTCTCCGCTGCGCATTGAAAGACGCAACCGAGGCGGCCGGTGAAGGAGTCCGCGCCATACGTATACATCGCGTCGAGCAGGAATCCGCGGCTTCCGGCCGAGTTGAATGGCCGAAGAATTGCGATTGGCAGCGCATTCACGATCTGATCGCTCACGTGAACGGCACGAAACGTCCTCGCCAGCGCGGCCGCGAACATCTCAAACAGTCCACTGTTTCGGAAAAGCGAGATCGCGACAAGCATTCCAAGGATATACGGGAAAATGATGCGCCCGACTGCCAGCCCGTTGTATGCGCCTTCGACGAATGAATTGAAGATCGTCGTGCCCTTTGCCGCGAATTGCTTCTCGCGCAACAAGCTGTAACCGAGAATCGCGAAGATAAGGCCGAGCAGCAAACCGTTCGAGAGATTACCGGTGAAATGGCTTTTGCTGATCAGATCCAGCCGTGTGATGTAAACAAGTAACGCGGCGATAACGGCAGTGATTCCGCCGATTGCGATCACAATCGTAGCCTTGAATAAATTGATCCGCTGCCGAATGCCGACGAGTACGAGCGCCGCAACCGTGCCGACGAATGAAGTGATAATGCACGGTAGCATCACGTCCGCCGGGTTCGTCGCATGTGCCGCCGCGCGATAACCGATAATCGAAGTCGGGAGGAGCGTCAGCCCGGCCGCATGCAAACACATGAACATAATCTGTGGATTGCTTGCGCGGTCCTTTTGATCGTTCAGTTCCTGGAGACTCTCCATCGCCTTTAAGCCGAACGGTGTCGCCGCGCTGTCGAGGCCGAGGAAATTCGCCGCGAAGTTCAACGTCATGTAAGAGATCGACGGATGACCGCGCGGCACATCCGGAAAAACGTGGACGAAAATCGGACTGAGGAGTTTTGCTACGCGTTCCGCAGCGCCGCTGTCGATCAGCAACTGCAGGATACCGCTGAAGAACGACAGGTACGCAATCAGCGGCAATAAGATTTCGAAAATCGTAGTTTTGCATTGCGGCACGACGCCGTCAGCGGCCTGTTTGCCGGCGTAGAGCTTTAAGACCTCGTTGTCGATCGTGTACTGATACTCTTTATTCTCGATCGTGATCTTGTGATCGGACGCGCTCTGCAAGCTGCCCTGCAATTCAGGTGGCAGCTTATCGAGGTAATACTCGCGTTGTAGCAGCGGATCGTCCTTCTTGCCGCTCACGGCAAATTCGATGGTGTAGTATCGGCCGGTGAAGAGCTGGACGAGGAGGTAGGCAATCGAACAAAGGAAGAGAGCGACCCAAAATCTGCTTAACGCCATTTGGAGCTAGTTCGCGGGCTGAAATCGCGTCACGACCGCACTTAAAGCAGTACGCTCGATGCGCCGCAAGCCAAAAACTGAGTCGCCGCAGCGGAACAACCCATCGCTGAACACCGTCGGAGTTCCCGCGTCGGCTCATCCGGCTGGCCATCTTTTCGATCGGCGAAGCCTTCTATTCACCGCGTACATTCGCGTTCCCGAAGCCGGCCGGCAGGATTGAACGCGGCCCAGCCATTTTGTGTCTGATCTGCGAATTAATTAAGAAGGAAATCTCTGCGCATTTCCTTAAGGAAGCGCGATTGGCGCAGACTTAAGCACTGCTAAAGGGGGCAATTCTCACGCGAAAAAACAAAAATGAGAGCAACACGATTAACGTACAAACACAAACACTCATACAAAACTCTCTGGTTTGGGCTGGCCGGCGCGTTCTTGGTGATTGTCGGTTCGATCTTGTTCGGGTATGCTCAAGCGCAGAAGCAAGAAGCCGAGAAAATGAATCCGACCAAACCTGTTCCAAGTGACGTCGAGTTGCAGCAGAAGTTAACCAAGGACCAGTATAAGGTGACGCGTCAATGCGGCACGGAAACGCCATTTCACAATGCCTACTGGGACAATCACAAGCCGGGAATTTACGTCGACCTCATCACAGGCGAACCGCTCTTTAGTTCGCTCGACAAATTCGACAGCGGCACGGGTTGGCCCAGCTTCACCAAACCGATCAAGTCAGAGAACGTAACGGAAAAGCGCGATACTGCTTACGGTATGGAGCGCACCGAGGTCCGCGGAAAATCGAGCGATTCGCATCTCGGCCACTTGTTTGACGACGGGCCCGCGCCGACCGGTCAACGTTTTTGCGTGAACTCGGCCGCGCTGCGCTTTGTCCCGGCGGAAAAATTAAAGGAAGAAGGGTACGGCGAATATCTGTCGCTGTTTCAGCCACAGCAACAAACGCGTGGCGAACAACCGCAGGCGAAAAAGTAAGTAGCCGCGGCTCGTTTATCGAAGAGGACACAATCCTCCGTCCGCGCCGCTTATCGTCTGTCGGTGTCCTTTGAAAAGAGCAACGGACGTCATAACTTACATCCCTCATGACCCGCGACGATTTTGACTATGCGCTTGAAAATACACACGTGATTCTTGCGCCGGAGGGTCAGATCGCGACGTTCGGCAGCACCAGTTTCAATTTCTATTTGATTTCGGAGTTGATGGACCGCGTGAACCAGGTGCGGATTCGCAACGGGAAAATCCAGGCGGAACGCCCGCAGATTCTGACACCGGAGCATTATTGCCGACTGCTACTGGAGGGCTTCGGTGACAAGGCGGAGCGATACGTGGATCAACTGCGTGAGCACGCGCGGAACATCTCGGTGCTCCGTTACGGTTTTCAATTTCGCAAAACCGATCTAAACGAACAAACGCTGAGCGGCTCAATCGACACGGTGATCAATCGCACCAGGCGGCAGGTCGAAAACAAAAACGAACCGCTCAGCGCGATCATACAAGGCGTAGACGACGCGTGGGAAGTTTGTCTGCTCAAGTTCACGATCGACCTGGTAGAGCGTTCCTCTGGCGGTAATCTCGGCGATTT
>JBBQRI010000078.1:0-10240 GCA_038214915.1 Chthoniobacterales bacterium | reverse complement strand
ACGTTGCAGTTGCCGCCGTTGACTCCGGAAGAACTGGCGGGCAGTCGTGGGCTGCAATTGCTGAGCGAGCGGCCGTACCCCTGGTCACGCGAACTCTGGGCGCTTTTGCTCGATCGGCTCTTCGCGGCAGGTGCGCGTGGTGTGATGTTTGATTTGCTTTTTAATAATCCCAACGATGGCGACTTGGCATTTCACGCCGCGCTCGATCGTTACCGCGACAAAGTTGTCGTCAGCTCGAACTTCGATTTCCAAAACGGCGTGCAGGCCATTACGCCAAATGACACGCTGATTCCGCCGCCGCAATTGCAGGATAACCGGGTCGGTTTCGTGAATTTCTGGCCGGATGCAATCGACGATAGAACGCGCGCTGCAACTTATCGCGTGACTAACCGCCAATTGGCCGGTTCACCGCCAGAACCGGGCGACCAAATTTACGAATCACTTGCGGCGCGCGCTCTCGCGAAAATCGGTCATGCCAATGACGTGCCGGACGATTTTCACGGCCACATGATGCGTTTCACCGGGCCGGACGCATTCGAGCCGCGCCCGTTGTATGAAGTATTCGATCCCAAGCTCTGGCATGCGAATTATGCCGATGGGGCGTTTTTTAAAGACAAGGTCGTACTGGTCGGACCGTCTGCGCAGGTGTGGCACGACGTGGTCGATACGCCAATGAGCCCCAATACACCGAGCCCGACGATGCATTTTCAAGCGATGGCTGCCGCACTTGGCCACGAGTTCTTACGGCCGACGCCGCGGAAAATCGAATTGATGCTCGTCTGCGCAGCAGGGCTGGTGGCGTGGTTGCTCGTGGCCTTTGTGCGCAAACCGCTGGTTTGTCTCGGCGGGCTTGTGGCGATTACGGTCGGTTATCTTGGAACAGGGCGATTGCTTTACGACAATACCGGGTTGCTGCTGCTCACCGTCCCGGTGCTGTCCGCGCTGGTCCTGAGCGGATCGTTTTCCCTCGGGTTCGAATACTTCCTTGAGCGACTGGAGAAATTACGCACCCGGCGCACGCTCGAACGCTATGTGTCGAAGAACCTAGTCGCAGAAATTTTGGAAAACCCGGATAGTTACTACAGCTCGCTTCGTGGTGTGCGCGTGCCGGTGACGATCCTGTTCTCGGACTTGATTGGTTTCACAACGCTGGCGGAGAAAGCCGACCCCGAAGCGCTGGTCGCTCAGCTCAATGAATATCTCTCACGGATGACTTCTGTAATTTTCAGCAATGGCGGAACGCTCGACAAATTTATCGGCGACGCGATTATGGCTGTGTGGGGCAATGTGCGCAGCCTTGGCACCACACAGGATGCGAAAAATTGCGCGCGCGCGGCGCTTGGGATGCGCCGGGAGTTGAACCAACTCAATCAAACTTGGCGCGAACAAGGCCGGATGGGATTGGGCATGGGCATCGGCGTCAACCACGGTGAGGTGATCGTTGGCAATATTGGTTCGCAGGAGCGAATGGATCCGACAGTGATAGGTGATGCCGTGAATCTGGCATCAAGGCTCGAAGCCCTCACACGAACTTATGGCTTGGATATGCTGGTTGGCGCGTCGGTTGCCGAACTGGTGCGCGACGAAGTTTATTTGCGCTCAGTGGCCCGGGTGCAGGTGAAGGGCAAAACCAAACCGGTCGACGTCTTTACATTCGTCGCTGCCCGAGGCGAAGAGACGGATCCGGAGTTTTTGAAATGGCTGGAAACGTATGAGGAGGCGCTGGAGAAATTTCGCGCACGCGATTTTACCGACGCGAAAATCCTTTTTTCACGTTTCCTGGAATTCTATCCCGATGATCTGCTGGCCAAGATTTATCTGCAGCGCGCGCTCGAATACGAACAAGCTCCGCCGGATGAAGCGTGGGAAGCGATCGAAGTTTTCAAAAAGAAATAGTTTTTTCACGCAGCGGCCAAAAACGCACAAAGAACATCTTTGACTTTGGTGCGTTGTGGACTTCGTTCGAGGCCCAGAACAAAGGCTGGCAAAATCATCGGCGCTGCGTAGAAGAAAGCCCGTGAAAGAAGCGCCCAAGAGTTTTCACTTCCTCGGAATTTGCGGGACAGCGATGGGCGCGGTTGCCGTCGCGCTCCAAGAGCGGGGCTTTAAGGTCACTGGGTCTGACGAAAATGTTTACCCACCGATGTCGAGCTTCCTCGAGAACAAGGGAATCGCGCTCATGGAAGGTTATCGCGCGGAGAACATCCCTGCGAATGCGGACGTGGTGGTAATCGGCAATGCGATGAGGCGTGGCAACCCGGAAGTGGAAGCCGTGCTGAACCGAAAATTACTTTATTTGTCGTTACCAGAGGTGCTCAGGAATTTTTTTCTGCGCGGCCGCCATAATCTTGTGGTCACCGGAACACACGGTAAAACGACGACCACGGCCTTGCTTGCCTGGATAATGGAAAAAGCTGGACGCAAACCGGGTTACCTCATCGGCGGCATTCCAAAAAACTTTGGCGAAGGCGCGCGGCTCAACGATTCAAAATTTTTCGTGCTTGAGGGCGACGAGTACGACACAGCATTTTTCGACAAGCGCTCAAAGTTCGTTCATTACCTGCCGGAACTCGTGATCGTGAACAACGTCGAGTTCGATCACGCGGATATCTTCAACAATCTCGATGAGATCAAGCTCAGCTTTCGGCGCTTGCTGAATATCGTTCCTCAAAGCGGCATGGTCGTCGTGAACGGCGATGATCCGAATTCCGTTGAGGTCGCCAAAGATTGCTTGGCGCAAATAGTCGAGGTCGGTTTCTCGAAAAACTGCGCGCAACGAATTCGAGACGTTTCTTATTCGTCCGGTGCCTCTCGATTCAAACTCGGCGACGACGTTTTCGAAATTCCGCTTGTTGGCGAGTTCAATGTTCATAACGCCGCAATGGCGGCGACGGCGGCGCGCTTTTATGATGTGCCGACGGAAAAAATCGCCAGCGCATTCAACAGTTTCTCGGGGATTGCGCGCCGGCAGGAGCTTCGCGGCGAAGCTGGCGGCGTTAAAGTGATCGACGATTTCGGGCATCATCCCACTGCGATTGCTCAAACATTGCAGGCGCTTCGTCATCGCTTTCGTGGGCAGCGGCTGTGGGCCGTGTTCGAGCCCCGCTCGAATACGACTCGGCGTGCGGTGTTTCAGCAGCAACTCCCTGAAGCGCTTAAAGTAGCCGACGGTGTTTTCATCTCGCAGGTCGCCCGGCTCGAACAAATCCCTGAAGATCAACGGTTAAAACCGGAGCAGGTCGTGGCAGCCATCGCTGAGGCCGGCCGGCCTGCGTTCTACGAACAAAATGCGAACGCGATTGTGGACCGAATTATTCCGATGCTCCGTCCAAAAGACGTGGTCGTGGTTTTCAGCAACGGCGGATTCGACAATATCCATGAGAAGCTTCTCATGAGGTTAAAGCGTTAAAAGAGTTACAAACGTTACAAAGGAATGCCATGTAACGATGTAACTTTTGTCACCGATCACTTAGTCGGCGGAGCCGCGGACGTATGATCGTGAACAATCCGCCAGCCTTCTGGCAGGCGTTTGAAGATGAGTGTGAACCGCCCGTGCGGCTCATCGTTTGCGCGCTTTAGCCGCCAAAGACCGAGCACGACTGCCGCATCCGGCGAAAGCATCGTGACTTCAATGTCTGAAAAACTGAGCGTTCCCATCTTCGCGCGATCGGAATATCTTATCCGGTACCGGTCGCGGACTGTTTCCCAACCGCGTCTGACTTCGTCTTCTGAGACAAACACTGTCGATGCCGACTGCGCGTAGCCGTTCATGAACGCGTCTATGTCGCCGCGATTCCAAGCATCCTGCTGGGTGCTGAGGACGGACTGAATTTCAGCGACTGAATTCGGAGGTTGTTCGGGCTCGGCGCAAACAAGGGCTGTCATCAGGATATTGCAGATGATGGGAAGCGTGAGTCTGGTTTGCAATGACACTGATCTCCTATAAGCTATCAATCCCTGCGGCGTCCAGCTTAGCACTGAAGCACCGTTCCACTGAGGGAAATACGTTGACGGGTCTCATAAATCTACTACGGTCGGCCATCGAGCAAAAGAGGACTGTGCACCGGCTTTTCTGCATCGTGACGCTCGTGCTTGCCAGCGCGACCGCAGTTTCCGCTCAGAGAGACTCGCGGCGTCCCACTCTGCCGGCGGTCAAGGGAGTCAGTCCACCGACACAAGAGGATGCACCTGCTGCTCCGCCGAACGCGCCGGCTACTGTACGACTGCAATTTCCTAACAGCGATGTAGTCGACGTATTGCATCTCTACGAGCAGCTCACCGGCAAGAAGTTGGTGATGGACAATTTCGTGCAGGGCAAGGTCAACATTTTCATCGCCAAAGACGTGTCGCGCGAAGAGGCGATCAAGATCATTGAAATGAGCATGGCGCTCAACGGAATTTCACTCGTCCCGGCGGGTCGCGACATTGTTGATGTTGTCGGCGCCGGCCAGAATCCGCGCAAGGCGCCGGTTCCGATCATCTCGGACTTGGCCGACATCCCGGCGGGAAATCCCGTAATCAGCTTTTTGTTCCGGCTGCAGTACGCCGACCCTCAGGAACTTCAGCAAGTTTTGATGGCGTATTTTCAGGGGAGCTCGGGCACGATCAACATTTTGGCGCTGCCAAAATCCTCCAGCCTGCTGGTCACACAGAACGCTGACATTATTCGGCAACTTGCCGGAGTGATTGAGCAGGTAGACGTGGCTCCGGCGGAAGTGGTGAGTGAGTTCATCAAGTTGGATCGCGCGGATGCCAGCAAAGTCGTCGACATGCTGAAGGACATTTTCGAGAAGGGCGCTGAGACATCGGGCCAGCCAGGTGTTCGGGGCGTAAAGGGAGGCGTGCCGCAGCCAGTCCCGATGGGGGACTCAGGCGGCGGCGGTCTCCTTTCCGAAGAAGCAGTCATCGTCGGAAAAATTAAGATCACTCCCGATGTCCGCACGAACCGCATCCACGTCGTGACACGGCCGATCAACATGCCGTTCATTCGGCAATTGATCCATGAATTCGATGCCAACGTTGAGTTTGCAAAGCCGGTCACTCGGTATTTGAAATACGTTTCTGCCGGCGACATTTTGCCAGTTCTTGTACAGGCATTGACGGAACCGGGAACAGAACAAGGCGCCGGCGCTGGAGGACAGGGAGGACTTCCGGGCGTTGGTCCGTCACCTGGGCAAGGTCAAGGTCAACAGCGACAGGGGGGCGCGGGTACTTCGCCACTGACGAACAACTACAGCGGCAGCCAAAGCGGAACAGGCAGCTCGCTTAATATTTCCGAGGAGCTTTCCACTCAGCCTGTGGACACCGTGCCCAAGGCAGTCACCATCGGCAATTCGAAGCTGATCGCGGATCAACGCGCCAACTCAATCATCGTGATTGGCAATCGCGAAGTGGTCATGAAGGTGGAAAAGATCCTCGACGAAATGGACGTCAAAGCGCCGCAGGTGGCGTTGAGCACAGTGATTGGGCAATTGACCCTTAGCAATAACGAGGAATTCGGTGTCGATTGGTTCGCAAAGTACAACAGAAGGTTCGTGGGCACTTCGCGGAATAATAGTGTGTTTACGACCAATGACCCGAACGTTCCCATCCCTGGTTCCTCCGTAGCCCCCGGCAGCAGCGTGGCACCGGTTGTCCCCAATATTCTCGATCCAGCCAATCTGATCAATTTCAGCCAAATCATTCAAAACGTAGGCAACGGAACTAATGTTTACCTGGCAGCCGGCAACGCCTTCGCGGCTATTGTGCATCTACTGGAGTCCACGAATCGATTCAGAGTTATTTCTCGGCCAACCGTTTTCACCAGCAACAACAAAAAAGCCATCATCGCTTCCGGGCAGGAGGTTCCAGTTCCGGTAAGTACTCTTACAAACTCGAATGTTGGAGGGATTGTAAATAACACAGCTGCTGTTTCGGCGAGCATCGAGTACAAGAAGGTAGTGCTCCAGCTTGAGGTCGTTCCGCTCATTAATTCCGAGAAGGAAGTGTCGCTCGATATCTTGCAAAAGATCGACAGCATCGTCCCAGGAGGGAACGTAAATATCAGCGGCAATTCGGTCCCAACGATCGATACGCGTTATATTCGCACGAATGTTTCCGCGGGGAACGGAACGACGATTATCCTCGGCGGATTAATTGAGGATCAAAAGCAGAAGAACTATCAAGGATTTCCTTATCTCTCTCGCATTCCCCTCATTGGCGCGGCGTTCCGTTCCACGGCGAGTGGCAAGCAGCGTCGCGAACTGATCATTCTCATGTGTCCGGAAGTTACCTTCACCAAGTTGGACCTCTATCGGCTGCGGCAAAAGTGGGAGAACACCAACACACATTTTGGTCCGGAACTCGACCAGGCCGAGTGTCCGGACTGCCCCAAAGTGGAGACGGGCAAACAGATAAACTTACCGCCGCCGGACCTTCCCGCGGATAAAGACATGCATTAAACCTTTGATGAAACGAATAGCACTCGTTTTGATTGTCGGGTTGAGCGCAACGGTCGCGCAGGGCGACGAGTTTGACGTGGTGGATTATGGTATTTTTCGGTCCATCGATCCTTTGGCTCAACGGGACGAGTGGGGAACCACTCATCAGACGCCTCACGTGAACGCTACTGATTTCGCGCCGAGATATCGTTGGCGCGGGTGTTATTACTTCAAGGACCGCGACCAACTCGTTCTGGATCCCGCTTATGTTGGATCGATGCAAACGGCCTTGCGAAGGTTGGGCTACTATTGCGGACCAATCGACGGCATATTCACCCAGGAAGTGAGCTACGCCATTGCGCGGTTGCAAAAGAATTATTCGATGCGCGTGACAGGTACGCTTACCACTCCCGTGCGGCGGGCGCTACACATGCCGTGAGTCTTGCTTGAATGAACGCAGGTCCGAGTCAGTCGCTGATTAATCTGCTGCTCGAAAGCGGTGTGCCTTCGACCGAAGAGGCCGCCGAGTTGACGACTAATCTCAATGGAGGTTCGTGGGTAAGTCAGGTGCTTGATTCGGGCAAGGTGGACGAACAACGTTTCCTCAGCGCAATCGGGAATTTCTTCCGGGTGCCGGTCGTCTCGATTGACGCGAAAAACATCGATCGCCCCACTTTGTCGATCCTGCCGAGCCGTTTCGTATTTCAACATCACATTCTGCCGATCGAGACGAAAGAAAACTCGGTGGTGCTGGCGACTTACGACCTTTTCAATTCGGTCGGGCGCCAGCTTGCCGGGCAGCTGTTGAAAAAGCCTGCCGAATGGGTGCTCGTGCCGCGCGCTCAGCTTCTGCGTGCCATGAAAACTCTTTATGGCGTTGGCGCGGAGACGTTCGACGAGATTCTGAAGACCAGGGGTTCCATGGACGTGCTGGAGGACACCGAGACCGCGATTGAGTTGAATGCCGACGATCCCGAAGCCTCGGTGGTCAAATTTGTTAACCAGATCATTCGCGAAGCTATCGCAGAGCGCGCGACTGATATTCATGTCGAACCGCTGGAAAACGATCTGCGTATTCGGTATCGGATCGACGGCATTTTGCACGAAGTCGCTGTGCCACCGCAACTGCGCGTCTTGCAGTCCGCGATCATCTCGCGTTTGAAGGTGATGTCGCATATGGACATTGCCGAGCGACGGCTTCCCCAGGACGGGCGAATGAATTTGCTCGCGGGCAATGTGGAGATAGACGTGCGCGTCTCGACGATTCCAACTGTCAACGGCGAGTCAATCAGCCTGCGTTTGCTAAGCCGCGGCGAACAGCAATTCAATTTCGACCGACTCGATTTAGGCGATAAGAAGGAGAAAATTATTCGGAATCTTCTCACCCAACCGAACGGAATTATCCTGCTCACGGGTCCTACCGGCTGCGGGAAATCAACCTCGCTGTATTGTTTTCTCAGCAGCATCAATTCCGTGCAGCGCCGCATCATTACGATTGAAGAACCGGTGGAATATCGGATCCCTGGTGTCTCGCAAATCGACGTGAAGCCAGAGATTGATCTGACTTTCGCCAAAGGCCTGCGACACATTTTGCGACAAGACCCGAATGTGGTCATGGTTGGCGAGATTCGAGACGTCGAGACTGCGGATATTGCAATTCGCGCCGCGATGACGGGTCACCTTGTCTTCAGCACACTGCACACAAATGACGCGGTAGGTGGCATTACACGTTTGCTCGACATGGAGGTGGAACCGTTTCTGCTCTCCTCTGTGGTGAAGTCGTTTATCGCCCAACGCCTCGTGCGCACGATTTGCCCGGATTGCGTCGAAGTAGTCGATTATCCGCGCGATTACCTCGCTGAGATTGGTGTGCCCGTGAAAGAACTCGGCACTCGCTTTCAGCGCGGTGCGGGGTGCGATCAATGCCGCCAGACCGGTTATCAGGGTCGTGCAGCGATTTACGAAGTCTGCGTTATCACCGAACCCTTACGGAAGCTGATTATGCGAAGGCGTGATGGCAGTGAGTTGAAGCAATGCGCTATTGCCGAAGGCATGGAGAGTTTGCGGCAGGATGGTTGGCGACGTGTGTCCCAAGGCAAAACAACTATCGAAGAAGTTGTGCGCGTCACGCAGACTGACGAAGTGATGGCTGAAACCACTGAAGAAGCCGAGCCGGTCATGGCCACCGGGCCGGCCGAAATACGCTAAGCGCCAGGATACTTCTTCATCTTATTCGCCGCGCAATTCGCGAATTGCTTTGGCGTAATCCCTGGAACGAAAAATCGACGTACCGGCGACGAGGACGTTCGCGCCATTTTCCACGGAGATTCGGGCGGTTTTTGGATTAATGCCGCCATCCACCTCGATGTCGATCTTGTGCTCGCGCGATTGATTCCATATCGCTGCGCGCCTGACCTTTTCCATCTGATCGCCGCGAAACTCTTGTCCGCCAAAACCAGGATGAACAGTCATGACGAGCAGCATATCGAACTTCCCGAAGAACGGTTCGATCATTTCAAATGGAGTTTCGGGATTTAGCGTGAGGCCGACACGGCAACCGGCGTCTCGAATTTCATGCAATGTTTTCCACACGTCGTGTTTGGCTCCCGGTTCCACGTGGACGGTGATCGAGTTTGCGCCGGCTTTGATAAATCGCGGCACATAGTGATCGGCATGCTCGATCATTAGATGGACATCCAGCCGCAGGCTTGTTTCTTTGCGTACCAGCCGCACAACGTCCGGTCCGAATGAAATGTTATCGACGAAATGGCCATCCATGATGTCGCAGTGAATCCAATCGGCGCCTGCGGCTTCGACGCGATGAATTTCCTCAGCAAGCCGTGAGAAATCTGCCGCAAGAATTGATGGGGCGATAATCACCTTTCCCATTGAGTGATGGAGTAAAGGAGTAAAACAGTAATGGCAAGCTCGTCAGCGCTCCAATAGTCCATCACTCCAAGATAAATACGCTTGACGGCGGGCTGCGCCTTCTCATGTTACGGCGTTTCAGCCGCCCGAATCGCGCCGCGTGAACGCGTTTCCCTCGAGCTGGACATTGTTGCTAATAAATAATTCATGTTCGACGGATTTTTCGGTTGGCTATCCAGCGACATCGGGATCGATCTCGGCACAGCGAACACTCTTGTTTACGTAAAGGATCAAGGGATCGTTTTACGTGAGCCATCCGTGGTAGCGGTGCAGGCCGGCACGAACCGAGTGCTAGCCGTGGGGGACGAAGCCAAGCGCATGCTGGGGCGCACGCCGGCGAATATCGTTGCAGTGCGTCCGCTCAAGGACGGCGTGATCGCCGACTTCGAAATTACCGAGGCGATGTTGCGGCATTTCATCAACAAGGTACACAATCGCAAGGTGCGAGTGAAACCGCGCGTCGTTATTGCGGTCCCATCAGGAATCACGGAGGTGGAAAAGCGTGCAGTGCGTGAATCAGCTACGCATGCAGGCGCGCGTGAAGTGTATTTGATCGAGGAACCGATGGCAGCGGCAATCGGCGTCGGACTACCGGTGCAGGATCCCGCAGGTAACATGATCATCGATATTGGCGGCGGAACGACGGAGGTCGCTATCATTTCGCTTTCCGGAATTGTGTTTAGTCGGAGCGTCCGCGTTGCCGGCGACGAGTTGGACGAGGCGATCGTGCAATACATGAAGCGCGCCTACAATTTGATGGTTGGCGAACGCACCGCTGAGGAAATCAAAATCAAAATCGGCTCGGCGTATCCGAGTGAAAAGGAGACCAGTGTCGAAGTTAAAGGGCGCGATCTGGTGGCTGGTCTTCCCAAAACACTGATGATCACTTCTCA
>JBBQRI010000077.1:0-10390 GCA_038214915.1 Chthoniobacterales bacterium | reverse complement strand
TACCAGAACCGGCCAAGTGCCGTCATGCAGTGGAGTCCAAGTAACACCTAGATCTGGCGACTCATACAGGCCGACCAACTGCGAGCCAAATAGCAACCCACCGCCAACCAGCAAACGTGTGCCGTCATAAACCACCGCGTTTAACGGATTGCCGGGCAGACCAGCCGACCGATCGATCCATGAATCGCCACCGTCGGTGGTGGTCCACACCTGGCCGCCCCCAAAATCTCCTCCGAAGACAGCGATCACGGTGTTTGAGTTACTAGGATCGACTGCGATTGCGCGGCACGACATTGGCGCTGCGAGAGGCGGCGTTCGATTTGACCATGTCGCACCGCCATCGGTCGAACGCATGACGTTGACTGGCTGGGCGCCAGCGGCATCGGCGATCCCAGCCCACATGGTCGACTGATTCGATGGGTCAAGCGCGACGTCAAACACTTGGTCGTTCAGTCCGATGCCAAGACTGAGCAAGGTCCAACTTATGCCGCCGTCAGTACTTCGACTGACACTGTCCTGTGTGCCGAGGTAGGCAGTGCCGTCCGAGGCGAATTCGATATCGAAGACACTGGTGCCGTCTAGGGCTAACACCTCCGACCACGTGTTGCCTCCGTCACTAGAACGGTAAAGCGTACCGCCGAAGCTGCCACCCGGTGCGAGGCCAGCCAGCACAATATTGGCATCCACAGTCGAGGCTGCGACGTCGAACACGTCGCCCCCCGGTGGGCCAAGTGAGGTCCAAGCGCCGCCTCCAACAAACCTATTCCCATGACCTCTTGTGCCTACGGCAGAAGCGGATTCGATCCCGCTTGGGCTATTTCCTTGCTCGTCGAGTCGGCGTGCTGGGCCAAAATTGGATGGTGGTTCGTTTTTAGAAGACAACGCCGCGGTGCTCGATCCTGCGTGCGGTGAACGGATTCGTGCTGCAAACGTTTTAGATATCGCGCTAAGGCCAGCCAGCAGAACACAGCCGCTGAGTAACACGCCTAGGAGCCCGAGTAACAGACGGGATTTGGAATTGAAGCGGTTGGGATTCGAAGTGTTCTTCATCGTTAGGTTTTAGCTACTGTCGTTTCAACGTAATAGGCGAGAAAGAGCAGACGGGCGATACGGCGGTGTGGGACGAATTCTAGGCGTCGGCGTAGGCCGCGGTGTCACGGTAGGGGTAACTGTTGGTGTAGCACTAGGTGTCGGACTAGCTGTTGGAGTAGGTGTTGGTGTTGACCCCGGTTCCCCGCCGTTTGCTGTCCAGAGAATCGTGCCGCTGTCGCCAACTGCAATTCCTAGCAAAGCGTCGCCGGCGAAGGAAACGTCGTTGAGATTGGCGGAGGTCCCACTGGTCTGGTCGGTCCAGGTAATTCCAAGGTCCGTGCTGTGTGAGATTCGTCCGCCCGCGCCCACCGCAAATCCGCTGATTGGCTGTGGAAAATCAACTCCTTGGATCGCCTGATCGAAAAATAACGTTGACCAACTCACCCCGGCGTCAGTCGTTCTGGCGATGGCGCCGCGTCCATCAAAGACCGTTCCTGAAACCACGCCGGTGTTTTGATCAAAGAAGAACACGTCCGTGGCACCGCCTTCGTTTTTATCAAAGTAAAAAGGTTGAAAAGCCCAACTGGCGCCGCCATCCGTGCTGGCGCCGAGCAGCGACTGGAAGATCGAATTTTGGCCGGCGACGAAACCTAAGGTGGCGCTCAGCATCTGCGCGCCCGGAAAGCCGCCGCCGAAGAATCCGCTTTGACTGATCTGCCATGAAGCGCCTGCGTCGGTCGAATAAAGAATTGTTTGTGAATCGCCACCAGAGATCCCGTTCACCCCGCTGAACGAGACGGATCGAAGAGTGTCCGTCACGCCGCTGGTAACGCCTTGCCATCCAGCGCCGCCATCAGTCGTCCGAAGAATCAGTCCTTGCTCGCCCACGGCAACTCCTTGGGTGGCATCGAAAAAATAGACGTCGTACAATGCGTTCGTTGTGCCTGACGTCAGCGGTGACCACGTCATGCCGGCATCTGTGGTTTTAACGACAGTACCGGCATCGCCCACCACAAAGCCGACTCCTGAATCGAGCAGATATGCCCCATTCAAGTTGTTCGTTGTCCCCGAGGTAGCAGCGGTCCACTGACCAAAGACGGTCAGGCTCGAGTAGAAAACGAGCGACAAGACAAGACGAACTGTTTTATCCCTAAACATAAATTACGTCCCGTTGTAGTGATTAATCCCTGATTCCCAAAAAACGAAACGGTTACCGTTTGTGGCGGCCAATTTCTTGAAGTAGCTCGATCTGGATCTGTTGAATCTCAAATAGCCGGTTGTATTGCCGGCGCAACAGATGATCGAGTTTCTCGTGCAAATGTCGAATCTCGAGCTCGGCTTTCAAATTGATTTTGTAATCGTTTTCACCGCGCAAACGGTCGCGCGCCTCGGCGCGATTTTGGCTCATCATGATGACCGGCGCCTGCACAGCCGCTAGACAGGAGAGAATCAAGTTGAGAAGAATGAATGGGAACGGATCGAATGCTCTGGTAGCGAGCAACACAACGTTCGCGCCGATCCACACGATGATAACAGCACCAAACGTAATGAGAAATTTCCAACTGCCACCGAACTCGGCAATACGGTCGGAGAGTCGCTCGCCGAAAGTGAGTTTTCTTTCGAATTGCTTCTCGACGTCACTCGAAAGGATCTCGTGCTGGTGCAGGCTCTCGACGACTTCCTCATCGAGCGCGGAAAGTTCGCCAATTTCGTCTTCCAGAACCTCCTTCACGTAATCCTTGCGGAAGTCACCGAGGTCCGCATAGCAAATGAATCCTTTGGGGTCCAAGCCAGGGGTTCCTTTCTTGATGAAGTCCAGAAGGGACGGCCGAATTAATTCAGCGATCATTCCGCTGTGCGGCGACTTCGACTTTTTACAAACCTGACAAACTAATGATCCAATTTGGCTCATCGCGATTTCGCCGCTGAATTAAGCTGCTTCCCGCGGCTTGTCGATTCCGGTTTCGATCCGGCCACAGCGTGCGCTGTCCTCAGCGCATCCTTGCTTAAGACTGCTTCCAAGCTTGGCCGCCAGGGTTCGGGACCGCTGGGTGCGCGTTTCTCGTGCTCGCCGCGATGAGTCAATGACACAAGATCGCGAATCGATGTTCGCTTCGGACCGGAGACAACGTCGCTTGCAATTCGGCGAACTTTTCTGAGCCACCGTCGCGCCCACGCGTACTCCGTGGCGAGAATCGCGAGCCCCACCGATATCACCACGAACGCCGGCCCGGGTAAGACCAGCAGGGCGATTCTAATCAGCACGACGGTTGCACCGACCACGGACACGATCACACGCCTGACAACTTTGATGTTGTCGAGCTGCCAATGGCTGAACAAGCGTTTGACCGAAGACCGCATGAGTAGTTCGCCGTCCGAGTGTGCGAGCGACTTCTCATGAAATCGTCGCTCACCGATTGGGCGGATTCGTGTTTCGATCGGCAAGAGCAGCGCGCAAACGATCAAGAAAAGGAGCCTGTCTGGACTTTAATTTGCGCCTGGCGGCTTTGTCGGAGAAGAAGCACGCCCGATCGACTTCTGGAAAGCTTTGGTATTTCCCGGAACGCGGCGGCCATTCCAGCTCGAACAGATTTGATTTGCACTCGAACTGATCCGGTAAATCTCCTTCGAACGCCCAGGCGTGCACAATCTTGCCGCCTTTTTGCTTGATCCACCCGAGCTCAATCCATTGCTGAACATTTTCGGGACGGAATCCTACTTCCTCTTCAAATTCAATTTGAGCGCGCGTCAGTAAATCCTCTTCGGGAGCTGTTTCACCTTTTGGAATTGTCCATACGCCGTCGTCTTTACGGACGAATAACGGTCCGCCGGGATGTGCCAGCAGAACTTCTATCTTATCCTTCCTGCGGCGAAACATAAGCAGACCGGCGCTGATCCGACTCCGTGTTGGCATGGACTTCCCGGGCACTGTTTACTTTACCCCGCTCCCATGTGTCGCGACAGGCGCGACGTCTCGCTTGGCGCCCCAAATGTGAAATGTGGAAACTATGTAGCACATGAGGTCATGATCCGACCGTTACGATGTCCATTGCGTACCCGCCCGATTAAACCCGTTGCTTTCGAATTTGTCGATTCCGTGTTGAATGAGCGGCGCTCAATTTTAACATTAGGGCAATGCGCGTGCTCGCGATCGATGCCTCGTTGCGCAATACCGGTGTCGCAATTGTCGACGCCAACAACGGCAAACCGCAGTCTGTCTATTTCGGAACCATCCACAACAAAAGCGCGATGCGTTCCTCGTCGTGTCTGGTCGCTATCCGCGACCGGCTTGTCCAACTGATTCGCGAGCACGAGCCGGATTGTTGCGCGCTCGAGTCGGTCATTTACGTGCAAAGCTATAAGACAGCGATCATCCTCGGCGCGGCGCGTGGCGCGGCCATTCTGGCCGCCGCCGAAAACGGATTGCCGGTGTTCGAATACGCGCCAAAACGAATCAAGCAATCGACAGTGGGCCGCGGCGGAGCGGGCAAAGATCAGGTCGCGTTTATGGTGCGCGCGCTGCTTGGTCTAACTGAAACACCAGATGCCGACGCCGCAGACGCGCTGGCGATCGCTCTTACTCATCTGCGCATGCACGAAGCAGCGGCGCGTGGTCTTCCGGGAGGAATGCAAATATGAATCTCCCTGATGGGTCCATCGGCGCGGTGCGCCGACTCGCGAAAACTTTCGGGACAGCGGCACGTCCCAATCTTCATGTGCGCTGGCTCGGCCGAACGGAATTCGCACATGCCCTCGCACTGCAGGAAGAACTCGCTGCGAAAAAAAGGGAGGACGCGTCGCTTGAAGATCAGCTGCTTCTTCTCGAACACGAACCGGTTTACACGATTGGGCGCACGCCTGATCGATCCAGCTTGTCCGCCCCAGGACGGATTCGCGGTGGCGAATTAGGCAACACGCATTTGCCGCATCCAGTCTTTTCGATCAACCGCGGCGGGCAAGCGACGTATCACGGACCGGGCCAATTGATGGGTTATCCGATTATCGACCTGCGTCGGTGTGGCCAGGATCTACACAAATATCTGCGCTGGCTCGAGCAACTGCTCATCGATCTTCTCGCCCGATACGACATTGCCGCGCAGCGACGCGAATCGCTCACGGGAGTTTGGGTTGAAAATCGCAAGATCGCTTCAATCGGCGTCGGCGTTCGCCATTGGATCACCATGCACGGTTTCGCGTTGAATGTGTGCGGCGATCTCTCGCCTTTTGATCATATTGTTCCCTGCGGAATCAATAACGTCGCGATCACATCGATGGAAAAGGAAATGAACAAATCGTTCACAGTTGCCCGCGTTGCGCGAACTGTTGAGAAATTGGCGTTGGATTCGATTGTCACTTTGCGCGTTGCGCCCGAAACGCAAGTGATGAACGCTTAGCCAATATGATTCCACTCGAAGACAACGCCGCAGACATCATCGGAAAAGCGCAACGCGGTCTTGGCATTTCCGATTCTGAACTAGGCGAAAAAGCGGGAATGAGTGCGCGGACAATTCGGAAGCTGCGCGATGGCGATTTCGACGAAGCAACTCTGCTGGGTGTGGCGCCGGTTCTTGCTCTGGACGGGCGCGCCCTTGGCGAAATTGCGCAAGGCGAATGGCGTCCAAAGAAAATGGAATCGTTGGACGGCCTCGCACAATTCACCACCGATTACAACGGCATGGCCGTTAACGCTTATCTTGTGTGGGACCCGGCGACCCGCGTGGCGGCAGCCTTCGATACTGGAGCTGATTCGAGAGAGATGGTGCGGTCTGCGAAGCACCACAAGCTGGATGTGCAACTGATTCTGCTGACGCACGCGCACCCCGATCACCTCGCGGATCTGCCGGGTCTCCGCGAAGAAACCGGCGCAGATGTTTTTACCCCGGCGCGCGAACCAGTGCCTGGCGCCGAGCCCATTGACGAGGGAAAAAAGTTTCGGCTTGGCAATTTGCAAATCGATACGCGCCTGACGTGGGGTCATTCCCCTGGCGGAATGACGTACGCTGTGACGGGGCTTGCGCGTCCAATCGCAATTGTGGGCGATTCCCTTTTTGCCGGCTCGATGGGCGGCGGCAACGTGTCGTATCGTGACGCCTTACAAAACAACCTCGAGAAAATTCTAACCTTGCCGGACGAAACCATCATCTGCCCCGGACACGGCCCGATGACCACAGTCGGCGAGGAGAAACAGCACAACCCGTTCTTTGCAGGGCGACTCTAATGTTTGAGGTTTGATGTTTGATGTTTGATGTAAACTTCGGCGGTGGATAAAGCAGAATTATTAGCGAGAACAAAGGCTTTCTGACTCCGGACTTTGAAGCTTATTGATCATCTGCCGCGAACGAGTTCGGGACGCGCAATTGCTAACCAGCTGAAACGTAGCGCTACTTCCATCGGCGCCAATTACCGGGCAGCCTGTCGATCTCGATCGAGAGCGGAATTTGCCGCGAAGTTAGGAACAGTCGCAGAAGAAGCCGATGAAACTGTTTACTGGCTCGAATTGATAATCGAGGGCGAATTATTGCCGAAGAAGGACATTGAATCGCTCTTTCGTGAGGCCAACGAGTTGACGGCAATCTTTACGTTCGGCTGTCGCTCCGCGACAAAACTTCAAACCTCAAACCTCAAACCTCAAACATGAATACTGGATTTGTCGGAGTCGGTCGAATGGGCGCGAACATGGCGCGCCGACTGAAGGACCGCGGTTTTCATGTCACGGCGGTTTACGACACAAATCGTGCTGCCGCCACAGCGCTCGCATCGGAGCTTGGGTGCGCCGCGGCGCAGGATTTGTCGGAAGTCACGGCCGCGTCCGACGTGATCTTCACCGTGGTGACGGATGACAATGCGATGCGACAAATCTTCGCCGGAACTGGTGACAATTTGTTCGTCAACGCGCGAGGCAAATTGTTCGTCAACTGCGCCACGATCTCGCCGGAAGTGCATGTGGAGATCGAAAAACTGGCCAACAAAGCCGGCGCGCAATCGCTCGAAGCATGCATGGCGTCGAGCATTACGCAGGCGCGCGAAGGCAAGCTCTACCTGATGTGCGGCGGAAACGAAGACGCGTTCCGAAAAGCCGAATCGATTTTAAAAGAGCTTGCCGCCCAAATTCGTTTCGTCGGCAAAGCGGGTGAAGCCGCCAAGGTGAAAGCGCTGGTTAACATGGTGATGAACATCAACACCGCCGGGCTCGCCGAAGGTCTTGGGCTCGGCGCCGCTCTCGGTCTCGACCTAACCATATTGCGACAAGTTTTCGCGCAGACCGGTGCTAACTCGCGCGTGCTCGAAACCGACGGCGAAGACATGCAGAACCGCGAGCACAGTTGCTTTTTCTCCGCTGCACACGCCGCCAAAGACAGCGGGATCGCTCTCGAACTCGCGCGGGACCTCGGCCTCGACTTGCCGCTCGCGCAGGCCACGAAGGAACAATACGACCGCATGATCGCCGAAAGCCTCGGCGACCTCGACAAATCCGGCATCGCCGAACTCACCTTCAAAGATCGCCATAAACATTCCGGCGATCGCGTGTGACCCAAGGAACGGTAGTTTCTTTTAGAATCTGCAGCGGCTACTTTGGTGCCAGTGACGCAACAATTTTCTCAAAGCGCGGGTCGCCGCGCAGCGAGTCCCAGTAAGGGTGCAGACGCAAATGACCATAGCTCAAATGACTTGGGATGTGTGTCGCAACGCTTAACTGTTCGAACGCGAGATCCTTTTCGCCGGTCCACGCATAAATAACGGCCAGATATTGGATCAACAATGGGCCCCTGATAGCATCTTTGTTGACAGGCATCAGTTCGACCGCGCGGCGGCCTTCTCGAATTGCTTCGTCCTTGTGGCCCAGGGCGGCGTCAGCCATCCCGAGCACACAGAGCCCTTCCGCGTAATCAGGCTGCTTTGCGACCAACTTGGCCCCTTCGGCTCGCGCGTTGGTAAATGCAGCGCTCGCCGCCACCTTATCACCACGGAACTGAGCGACTACGCCTTCGCACCAGCTCCGCGGAAACGGAATATTGTCGTCGTAACACCCATCGATGGGCAGCGCGGCGAGTGCGCGACGCGCGCCATCGAAATCGCGCTTGCACAGCGCTCCGCGAACCCAAACAAACGCTAGGTGCTTGGCTTCGCTGGAATCTTGGGCAATAAACGCCTCGATTGTCGAGATCAGCGGACGCGGATCGGCATGCCAGTTGAGTTCGACCTCTGCGCGTGAAGCTCGCAGCGCGGCATCTTCGGGAGTAACAGCGATTGCGCGGTCGTATGCACTCTCTTCATCGGCATAACGGCGCAAAAAATCATAGCTAAGAGCGATTTGTTGGAGGACGGCAGGGTTTTGCGGGTCGAGCTCGACCGCGCGCTCAAGATTTTCTGTCGATTCATCCCAGCGCCCCTGCCGTCGATCGATATAGCCGGCCAGCACAAACGCCCACGGCTCGTTAGGCAAACTCTTCTGTGCCAGACTAAGTTCGTTACGAGCGCGGTCGTAATCGAGATAACCCCAGTACAAATGCTTGGCGAGAGCAAGATGCGCTTCACCAGAATTTGGAAGTAAGCGAGTGAGCGATTGGATTGCCGCGTTCGCCATAGCCAACCGCGCAGGAGTGTGATCTGTACCAGTGAAGTAGAGCAGATCGTGAGTGTGGGCTAGTTGATAATATGCAAGCGCAAAGACTGGATCGTGCTCGATCGCCTGGTCCAGCAGGCGAACGGCCTCGAACAAGCTCTCCGCTTGAGGCGTACTGAAAACAGCACTCGCGATGAGTGTTTTGGCTTGGACATACAGATCATGAGCAGTCAGATCAGTCGTCGGTTTTTGCTCGATTGCTGCCTTTTCGCTAGGAGAGATTTTGGCTTGAAGCTGGGCGATTATCTTCCCGGCCACCTCGCTTTCGATTGCAAATACGTCAGCGACATCGCGATCGTAGCGTTCGGCCCAGATCTGGCTGTCCGTCCGGGCATCGATCAACTGAGCGTTGACGCGCACTCGACCACCGGCACGTTGGACTGTGCCTTCCAACACGTGCGCGACGCCCAACTCGGCTGCGAGCTCGCGCAGATTTTGCTGCCGAGCTTTGTACTGCATCACTGATGTGCGACTGATCACTTTCAGATCGGCAACTCTGGAAAGGCCAGTGAGGATTTCATCCTGTACGCCATCGGCGAAGTAAGCGTTCTCTTGCTCGTTACTTAAGTTCTCGAATGGAAGAACGGCGATGCTCTTCTCGGGAATCGAAGCCAGGGCACTAACCGCTCGCGCCGCGGGATTGGACGCCGTAGTCGCGGGCGCGCGGTGGAAAAAGATGACCGAACTAATCAGCAGAACACTCGCGGACACGACTAAGGTCAGGATCAGCGCAACGCGAGGCCATTTGGGGGCCGTAATTGGCCGAACGCCTACGACACTTCCCCGTTGTCTTCTTCGTGGCTTGAGTTTTTCCGGGACTTGTGGATTGCCAAGGCCATTCTTGTAGAAGTTGAATAGGTGCAAGCGCAGCCCGTGCTTAACTTCGCACTCGCCCAAGTCATGCAACGCGCCCTGCCACTCTCGGTATGCTACCAAATCATCAGCCACATGCTTGGACAACAAAATGTGCCCAGCATCGCCGCAATCGAGCACCCGCTGCGCAACATTGATTCCTGATCCGGCGATGTTGGTTTTGTCGTTAACGTCCGGGACTCGATTAACCGGGCCACTGTGAATTCCCATGCGCAGCCGAATGTGTGGATGATCTTGCAGCGCTTTACTAATTTCCAGCGCGCATCGCACCGGCTCTTCTGGACTGCGGAAAAAAAGGAGCGCCATGCCATCCCCAGTCGGTACTCGAATGAGCTTTTCGTTTGCCTCGGCTGCGCGAAAACAGTGTGTGTCGCGTACGATTTGATTCAGTTGCTGAAGCAACTGAACCTGGTCGTTCACAAGCAATTTCGAGTAATCGACTACGTCAGTTAGCAGCACGTGCGCTATCTCAAGCTGGAGGTCGGACGGCGATTCCGTAGACGTGTTTTGCGCGTTCACCCTTGCGAGCGCAACAATAAGCGCGCTATGAGTGCGAGCAAACAAACATAGCAACGCCTCGAAAGTAAGTTACGACTGCTGCTTCGCCCCACATTGGTCATAAGGCGATGCCTGATGTAGCGGTTTTAGCAAAAGACCCTGCCCGAACGCGGCGACATTGAGAACGATCATAACCACCGCGAAAAGATACATCCCCATCGCCAAACCAATTCCTGCATGCAGCGCACAAATACAGATTAGCCAGAACATTCGTGTCCTGCTGTTCCAAATTAGAAACGGATATCCCATTTCTAATGCCCAAATGCATATTCCGGCGACCGGTAAGAGATACTTCCATCTCAC
>JBBQRI010000076.1:0-10404 GCA_038214915.1 Chthoniobacterales bacterium | reverse complement strand
GATCGCCGATCGGCTCGGCATTTCGCGGGACAAAATGTTCGTGAACCTCGATCGATACGGCAATACCTCAGCTGCCGCTGTAGCGATTGCGCTCGATGAAGCGAACCGCACCGGTCGAATCAAACGCGGCGATTACGTCCTTATGGTCGTGTTCGGCGGCGGCCTCACCTGGGCCAGCACCGTGATTGAGTGGTGAGAGTGGCACCGCCGCGCTCGTCGGGCAGGAGAAATTTCTCGAGCTCTCTGAACGAGCTGACGCATTTGTCACGAGTTTAAAGACAGTCGAATCAATTCCAATCAATTCGTGGCGGTTTGTGAAATCGGTATCTCTATTCTTTCGCTGACGGCGGATACTGCTCGAATTTCGGCATCGCCGGATCCATTTGATCCCACGGTTGCGCGTCAGACATGAAAATGTCCATCTGCGGCTGAAACCAACTCGGATCATCAAGACTCCCAGCAGTGACGCCTACGACACCCGTGGGGCGCTCAGTGTTCTCGCCTCCGGTCAGTAGAGAGCCACACTCTGCGCAGAAGCCGCGTTTGTGCTGGCCGCCGGCCGCACTCGGTGTGAAATGGTAACGCAATTGACCGCACATAACTCGAAAGGCCTCTGCCGGAACCAACACCGCGGGGGAAAATCCGCTGCCAGTCATTTGTTGGCAATGCGACAATGGCACTTCAACATCATGACCGGCTCGGCGCTGCATTCGTAGCGAATCGCGCCACAGGCGAATCCGCCAGAAAAATGGAATTTTCACTCTCGACATTGTGATCAATCTGGAATCTCGGTCTCGACTAGTTTCGCAAGAAGCGCGAGCGACTCCTGCCAGCCGAGATAACATGCCTCGGCAGGAATCACGCTGGGCACACCTTCCTGCACGATGTTCAAGTCAGTTCCGCAGGAAACCTTCGTCAACGTAATGGTCGTCTGCATTTCGCCGGGCAGATTCGGATCGTCGAATTTGTCGGTGTAGCGAATCCGTTCGTGCGGAGTCAATTCAACGTACGTCCCGCCGAAGGAATGACTCTTGCCCGTCGTGAAATTCGTGAACGACATTTTGTAAGTGCCGCCAACTTTGGCGTCCATCTTGTGCACCTTGGCGGTGAATCCGTTTGGCGGAAGCCATTTGGCCATGGCGTCTGGATCGAGGAATGCCTTATAAATTTTCTCGGGCGTCGCTCGGAGGACGCGGTGAAGTCGAATAGTATTTGCTGGCATAACCTTCCCTCTTCGTTTATTTGGCGTTCGTATCTGGCTCGATAACTCCAAAGACGGTGCCGGCAGGATCTGCCGCGTAAGCGAGCCAGCCAACCTTTGGGATCGCCGTCTTCGGCACGCAGATTTTTCCGCCGCGCTGCTCGATCTTCCTCGTCGTTTGGTCAAGAGATTTGACCGCGACGGTGTTTAACGTGCCGGGACTTTGACCTTCACGCGGCCGGGTCATCCCGCCGTTGATTCCGGGTTCTTTATCATCGCCGGTCGTAACCAACCAATACTCGATTGGGCCATCTTCGAACTTGTTGAACTTCCAGCCGAAGACATCCTGGTAAAACGGCTGCACCGCTTGTGGGTCGTTAGTGTAAATTTCAAAGTGAGTGACTCGATTCATTGCTTCTCCTTCCTTTTAACTGGGCTCAATATTCGCCGTGACGCCGCACCCAATTCATCAAAGGTTTAGGCTTCGACGATGGTCTTGAATCCGCCGTACATCATCCGCTTCACATCGAGTGCTTTTTCGGAAGAGGGATAACAAATCCGTCAACGTAGTGAGCCCTGAAACGCATTCTCGGTGTGCGTTGCGTTATGCGTTCGCGAACTGCGCCTCAGGCTTACGTTCGCTCGCGAGCGGACATTCGGCCGCCACTGGCCTCACTTCGACTTGCACACCGTACGGCAAGCCAGGGCATTCCTGCGCGATAGCCAGCGCATCATCGAAGCCGGCGACGTCCAGCAGAAAATAGCCACCGATCGCTTCCTTGGATTCCGCAAATGGGCCGTCCGACACCACGCGATTTTTGCCCGATACGATTTTGCCTTCGGGCTCGAGCGGGTTCCCGGCGATGGCTTTGCCTTGATCCGTCAGCCGTCTGAACCAGGCCATCCATTGATCTGTTACTTTTTGTTTTTCCTCGGGCGAGAGGCTCTTGGTCCAATCGTTGCCGCGAAACAGCAGCATGTATCCATTCTGATTTTGCGTGTTCATATTCTGTAATTGATCGTTAAGAGTTAACTGTTGTTGGTTTTAAACGGTTGCAAGTTGTTCTTCTCGCGCTAATTCGCGTGCGCGCACGTCGAGCGGACATTCGTCAGCCATCGGCCGTACTTCGATTGAACCGCCATAAGTAAGGCCGGGGCTACTCTGCGCGATGGCAATGGCTTCTTCGATCGTTTCGACGTCGAGCACCAGATATCCGCCAATAGCTTCCTTCGATTCAGCAAACGGCCCGTCCGTAACAAATCGTCCGTTTCTGCCAGAGACGATTGCGCCTGTACGTTCAAGCGCGCGGCCAGGTTTCGCCTTGCCATGCGCAGTCAATCTTTCGAACCAGGCTTGGTTTTGGCCGATGAGTTTCTGGAGATCTTCGTGCGAAAGCCTGTTGTACCATTCATCGGTGCGGTACAGCAGCATGTATCCACTTTGATTTTGTGTGTTCATATTAGTTTTAGTTGGTTGTTGATTGTTTTTCTTACTTTCAGAACTACGACGAACGAGCGACCCAGATTGGGACAAATTATTTTCTCAGGCTGCAGCCGGATCGCTCTCCCAAAGTCCAAAGGGGTTGCCCTCGGGATCCTGGCACACGGCGAAATAACCCATCTGCGGCACGGCCGTTTTAGGCGTGCGGATTTTTCCACCGAGTTTCGAAATCTTATCAGCGAACTTATCCACGGAATTCACGTTGACGTAGTTGACGACTGGCTCTTGCGGATATTTACGCCTCTTTAGCGCACCGTCTGGACTATCGTCCGCGCCGCCGGTATCGATGTGCCAGTAATCGCCGCTACTGGGAAATGGAGTGATTTTCCAGCCAAACAGATTGCTGTAAAACGCCGTGGCGCGTTCCGGATTGTCGGCCGGGATTTCAAACCAAACGATGTTTGCATCCTGTTTCTTCTCTGACTTGCTCATCTTTTGCCTTTCTGTTGATGTGATTTTTGCATCTGCCAGAGATACGACGAACGAGCGATGCGATCTGGGACAGGGCTTCTCTAATTAAGTAGTCGTGCCGTCAGCGCAGTGCTGTAGTCGTTTCAAAAGGAACGCTCGCTCCGATTTGGTTTCTGCAAGTTCAAATGCTTTACGGAATTGTTCGGTCGCGGCTTCACGATTGTTCAATCGCATCTCTAATTCGCCGATCACTGAATAAAACAAGTAATATGAACCTAATTTCTCGCGGTCGCGTATGGAATGCACCACTTTTAATCCGGCTTCCGGGCCGTCAACATTCGCAACAGCCACCGCGCGATTGAGCGCAACCACCGGCGAATCGTCAAATTCCATTAATCGATCGTAGAGCGCCAGGATCCTCGCCCAGTCCGTAGCTTCGTAATCGACGGACGTCGCGTGGCACGCGGCAATCCCCGCTTGCAGGTGATATTCGCTGATCTCGCCACCCACAGCCGATTCGTGCAGGCGCGACATGCCACGCGCAATCATCGTCTGATCCCAGCGCGTCCGGTCCTGTTCGTCGAGTCGAAGTCGATTGCCTTGATCATCCTCACGAGCCGGGGGGTGCGCGACATTCAGCAGCATCAACGCCAGCAGTGCATGCGTCTTTGCTTGATTCCCGGCGCGATGTTGCGCGAGCAATTCGGTCAGTTGGATCGCCTCCTGACACAGCTCTTCCCGAACCAGTTTGTCGCCACTGGATGCCTTGTAACCTTCATTAAACAGCAGGTAGAGCGAGTGCAATACGCTATCGAGACGCCGCGCCAACTCATCGCCAGCTGGAATCTCAAATGGGACGTGCGCCTCCTGGATCTTTTGCTTTGCGCGCGTCAACCGCTTCGCAATCGCTGCCTCAGTCGTTAGGAAAGCGCGACTGATTTCGGTGACACTGAAACCGCACAGCGTTTTTAACGCCAGAGCGACTTGCGCCTCCGGAGGAATAACCGGATGACAGCAGACAAACATCATCCGTAATCGATCGTCAGCGATTTCGTTTTCCGAAAAAATCACCGCTTCAGGCGTGGACGATCCGCCGGCCTCGATGAAGCGCGATTTCAGTTTCCTTCCCGCGAAAAACTTTTTCTCGCCGGATCACATCGAGTGCGAGATTGCGCGACGCGCGCATGATCCACGCGGAAGGATTCTCGGGAATGCCGCGATATGGCCACGTTTGCAATGCGCGTCCCAGCGCCTCCTGGACCACATCTTCGGCCAGGGTCAAATGCTCAATCCCGAAAATCCGAGTTAGCGTCGCCACCATTTTTGCCGACTCATGGCGAAAAAGATGTTCGACCAATTGAGATACGCCTTCGGGCTGCTGCATATAGAATAGATTGGCGACCGAGCCAATATGAGTGACACTCGGAGACGCAACACGCAATTGTCTGTGATAGATTTGATTAAATACGACCGCTGTCTTCTGCTTGCGCGATATGGCGGTGGAATTTATGAGTGTTTTCCCGATGGCTGAGAAACAAGAGATCGTCCAGCCGGAGCAATTGCATTTTAAGGACGACGGCGTTTATCCGGGCAGCGTGCTGCCTGTGCTATTGTATCGGGCAGCGATCACGGCGGACGCGCAGGATCGCGCTTCCGTTTTCGAGCGCGGATTCGCTCAGAACGATTGGCGCAACTCCTGGCGGAACGGCGTCTATTCCTTTGCTCATTATCACAGCACGTCGCACGAAGCGCTCGGTGTCTATAATGGCTCCGCAAGACTGCGACTCGGCGGCGAGCAAGGCCAGACCGTCGAGGTCCGCTCCGGCGACGTCATTCTCATTCCGGCAGGAGTCGCGCATCACAACATCGGCGCGAGTCCGGATTTTAGTGTTGTGGGAGCTTACCCTGATGGACGCCAGTGGGATTTGCTTCGCGGGTTGCCTGGCGAACGCCCAAAATCCGATCGCACCATCGCAGCTCTGCCAATTCCCGATTACGATCCGATCTACGGCGCTGACGGCCCACTGCGGCAGATCTGGAAAGTGCTCGGCTGATCGGAGCACAGGCAGTTTGCCTGGCCAACTCCGAATGGAAATCGCGCTCTCGCCGGAGCAGCGTAATGTTCCGAGATGAAATCAACCCAGGGATCTCTCGTCGCAACATTTCGCGCGCTGCACGAGTCAGGCTGTTTCGTGCTTCCGAACCCGTGGGACATCGGCACCGCGATTTATCTCGAACGCCTTGGGTTCAAAGCGCTCGCCACCACTTCGGCAGGATTCGCTTTTTCGCGCAGCAAACCCGATGGCGGCGTTCCCCGTGACGAGATGCTCGCGCACATCCGCGAGATTGTGAAAGCAACTGCATTACCGGTAAACGCAGATTTCCACGCAGGCTACGCGGATGAACCTGAAGATGTCGCGGCGAATGTGCGACTCTGCGTCGAGACCGGCGTTGCCGGCTTGTCCATCGAGGACAGCACTGGGCGTAGCCATTCCCCGCTGTATGAGAAGAAGGTCGCGATCGAACGGATTCGAGCGGCGCGCTCGGCGATCGACGCTTCGAAAACTGACTTGGTATTAACCGGCCGTTGCGAAGCGTGGCTGGTCGGTGATCCCGATCCGTTGCACACCGCACTCGACCGACTCACCCGGTACGCTGAAGCCGGCGCCGATTGTCTGTACGCGCCCGGCGGAAGTGATCCCGGTGAGATCGCGCAGATCGTAAATACAGTCGCGCCGAAACCGGTGAACGTCCTCGTCTCTGGATTCAATCATCAGCTTACCTTGTCCGGCCTCGCCGATCTTGGTGTACGCCGCATCTCCGTCGGTTCGGGTCTCGCGCTAGCAGCCTGGGGCGCGTTCCTCCGCGCAGCACAAGAGATCAAAACAAATGGTACATTCAATCTTTTGGTCAATAACGCGCCTTCCGCCGAGTTGAACGAGCTATTTCGGCAGACATAGCTCGCTACGACGCGTCCTTGATTTGAACGCCCGAAGGGTGTGCCGTGTCAGTATGTGGCCGAAAGACCAGTTGCAATTTGAAATCCGCCATCTTGATTCTCTCTAAGGCTGTCTAAGTTTCGAGCCTTTGTTTCTATGAAACGCATTTTAATCATTGGTTACGCTACCATTTTGCTGTTCGCGCCTTTTGCGCGCGCCCAGGTAGGTACACCGGCGTCGCCTCCCGTTGAACCGGAGGTCCCTGCCGAACATCCGGGCATGTCGCGATCGACTCCCCCTAGCCAGGCGGTGGTTCCGGTGCCGGTGCCTATGGCCCCGCCAAAACCAAACGGGCCGGTCCAGAAAAGTCTTGTCCGAATCACAGCGACGGCGGTGGATCCCGATTACAAGGCCCCGTGGAATGCAGGCGGGCTCCAGCGCGGCGTCGGCGCGGGGTTTGTAGTAAGCGGCAACCGCATCATGACAAATGCGCACGTCGTCGCGAACAGCCGCTATATCACAGTGGAGCGCGACGGCGATCCCAACAAATATCCCGCGCAAGTGCAATTCATCGCCAACGATTGCGATCTGGCGTTGATCACCGTGCCCGCGAAGGATTTTTTCAAGAACATGCTCCCGCTAAAATTGGGCGGCATCCCGGCGCTGGAGTCCACGGTGTCGGCATATGGTTATCCAATTGGCGGAGAACGGATGTCCGTCACGACCGGCATTGTGTCGCGAGTTGATTTTCAGCTCTACACGCATTCGTCAGTTGACCAGCATTTGGCTATCCAGATCAGCGCTCAGATCAATCCGGGTAACAGCGGCGGTCCGGTCATGCAGGACGGCAAAGTCGTTGGCGTTGCGTTTCAAGGTTACAGCGGCGACGTCGCTCAGGGCGTCGCCTACATGATTCCGACACCCGTGATCAACCGGTTTTTGAAGGACATTACCAACGGGCAGTACGACGAATATCCCGATCTGGCGATCACCTATGCAAAATTGCAAAATCCAGCGCAACGAAAATTTCTCGGATTAAAAGATGACGATCGCGGCGTGCTCGTGGGTTCCGTGGTGGTGTCGGGTCCGTCCCACGGTGTTCTGAAATCGGGCGACGTGCTTCTTTCAATTGATGGTTATCCGATCGCAAGTGACGCGAACGTAGAGTTGGATGGCGAACGCTCGCAATTCGAGGAAGTCGTGGAGCACAAGTTCAAAGGCGATTCGGTGAAGCTTGACATCCTGCGGGACAAACAGCCGATGACAGTAACGATCAAATTGTTCAAGCCGTGGCCGTATTCGATTCAGGGTCACAGCTACGATATGCGACCGCGTTATGTGCTTTACGGCGGCTTGTTGTTCCAACCACTAAGCCTGGACATGCTGGAAGCCTATCGCACGTCGGACCTGCGCCTCCGGCATTTCTTCGAGTACTTCATCTTGGAGCAAATTTACTTGGATCATCCTGATGTCATTGTGCTGAGCAATATTTTGCCGGACCCGATTAATAGTTATCTCGGGCCTTACAGAGGCGGGATTGTGGATGAAGTAAACGGCAAAAAAATTCGGACGCTCGATGAATTGTCGAAAGCTTTTGCTGAGGCACCCGAGCGACTGGTGATTCGAATGATCGGCGACGGACCTCCCCTGGTGCTCGACCGCAATAAAGTGGAAGCCGCGCGCGAACGCATCAAGGCGCGTTACAACGTTTTGAAAGAGCAGAATCTCGAGGAACGGCCTGCGTCACGCATCGCAACCGCAGAGGATAGGAACTGAAATGCAAAGACACGCTTTCATCACTTTCAGCATGGTTCTGGTCGCAGTCAGCGGTGTACTGGCAAAGAAAGAACCTGCCATTCCGACCACGGCTACCAAGCCAAAACAGGTCGCGCTCGTGCGCGTGAATGTGACTGGACAGGGGCATGATTATTTTCGGCCGTGGCAAAAGAAAGCGCCCTTTTCAAAGCGCGCGCTCGGAGCGGTTTTGCCGAAGGGTCGCGTTCTTGTTACTGCCGATTTGGTCACTAACCAAAACTACGTCGAGCTGGAGCGCGCAGAGTCGGGCGAAAAAACGGCAGCCAACGTCCTTGTAATCGATTACGAAGCGAACCTGGCGCTGCTCGAACCGGCGGAGAAAAGTTTCCTTGACGGCATTACGCCGCTCGAAATCACGTCCGACACAGTCGTTGGCGACCGGCTCGCGGCTTGGCAACTGGAACCGACAGGCGCGTTGCTGGCGACCGAAGGTCTGGTGACAACGGTGCAAATGATGCCCTATCCGATCGATGTTGGGAATTTCCTCACGTACCGCGTCAGCATTCCAATGCAGTATCGCGAGAACAGCTACACGGTACCGCTGGTCAAGAACAACAAGCTCGCTGGATTGCTGCTGCGTTACGATTCGCGCTCGCAAATGCTCGATGCTATCCCGGCGCCGGTCATCACGCATTTCTTAAGGGAAGCAGAAGGTCAAAATTATCGTGGTTTCCCATCGGCCGGCTTCACATTTTTCCCGACGCGGGACCCTGCCTTGCGCGAGTTCGCGGGAGAAAAAGGTAAGCGCGGCGTTTACATAACCAATGTCGAAGCGGGCACGCCTGCAGATAAGGCAGGACTGAAGGTGGGCGACACCGTGACCGCGGTCGGGAATCACGACATTGATGAGAACGGCAACTACGTGGATCCGCTTTACGGCAAGATCGAGTTCACGAATCTGCTGACGGCGCACGCGTATGCCGGCGATGTTGTTCCTTTCCACGTTCAACGCGAGGGTAAACCGATGCAGCTGAACGTGACTCTGGAACATCGCGACGCGAAGAATTACGTGAGTCCGCCGTATTATCTCGATCAACCGCCTCGCTATTACGTTCTTGGTGGTCTGATTTTTCAGGAGCTATCCCGTCAGTATCTCAGAGAATGGGGACCGAACTGGCAACGCGAAGCGCCTCAGCGCTTCGTTTACATGGATCATTTCCAATCCGAACTTTTTCCGGAAAGGAATCGCCGCGTCGTCATTCTTAGTCAGGTCCTTCCGGCCAATAGCACAATCGGCTACGATGATCTCGCATATCTAACGGTGAAAAAGGTGAACGGCAAAGAGATCAAATCATTGGACGATCTGGCCGAAGCCGTGAAGCAACCAGTTGAAGGCTTCATCAAAATCGAGACCGAAGAAGATCCCAAGCAGATCGAGCTCGACGCATCGCAAGTCGCCGCCGAAGCCCCGGCGCTTCAGGAAAACTACGGCATTTCTTCACTGCAAAGATTGCAGTGAGCGCCGCTACAGCTCACTGATCAGGCTTGCATCCGTTGTCTGATGCAGCGGTTGGCCATCACCTCTGAAAAATCTGCTAGTAACGCCGCCTGCCGAGCGCCCAATACGCCAGGAACGCTGTCAAGACCAGCAAGGGGCTCACGACCAAAAAAAAACCGTACGGGTGTTGAGCCAGAGGAATGCCACCTACGTTCATGCCAAACAAACCCGCCACCAGGTTAATCGGCAGGGCCAGCACAGTTACTAACGTCAACACAAACAGTGTCCGATTAGTCTGTTCATTGACAAAAGCGGCCAATTCTTCCTGAAGCTGTTTGACACGCTCAACCAGGGCCGCTGTGTCGCTGATTGCGGTGGAAAACTTCTCCGCGGCTTGTTGCAAGTTCTGAAGTTCTTCTTCCGCAATCCAATCAGGAGGCCGACTAAGAAGGCGAAAGAATGCAGTCGGTTCGGGGGCCAAAAGCCGTTGAAGTCGAACCAACATCCGCCGCAGAGAACCTAATTCGCTGCGACTGACAGAAACGCGCTTGGCCAGCAATTGCTCTTCCATAGGGCCCACCTGTCTTTTGGACTTCCGCACAATGTCAACCAACACACTGGCCTGATCTCGCAATAAGCGCGCCAGAATTTCAATCGGCGAGCGAAAGACCTGGCCCGCCTGCACCGCTTCCTTGAGTTTGTCAATCGAGCGCCAGGGCCGGGCGTGCGCGCTTACAAGCACGCGCGGCTTTACGCAAAGACTGGTGGTCGCAACTGGGGCGTCAAATGTGAAATCGAAAAGCACATCATGGACACGCGCCACCAGCGAGTCTCCGTCCTGCTCCAAATGAGTGGCGTCTACATCGCTCTGCAACGATTCGTAAAAGGTATCTGGCAAGGTCAGGTACCGCCGCAGCCATGGCTCAGAAGTCACATTGGAAAGCGAAAAATGCAACCACACGAATTCATCCGGTGGAGGCGGACCCGGCGCGGTCAAAAACGCAACCGCCGCCTCCGACGTGATTGACTGTGCTGGTTGGTTGGGGACAAAATGATAGCCCCAGATCGGCCCATCCTGCTCTGAACCGGACGTCGGTTC
>JBBQRI010000075.1:0-10427 GCA_038214915.1 Chthoniobacterales bacterium | reverse complement strand
AAACCCGGCGGGACGATTCAACGATGACGTGGCTTGAATTGGATACGTTTGTCGATAGGAACTTTGAGAATCCTTATGATCGCACGGATTACTCAAACCTATTCAACAACCTCCGGTTTAATCCTCTCCCATGGATGTCTTTTTCTGTGAACTCTCAGCTACCGGCTTTCGCGAAAGGTTTTACGGAAGTCGACACCATCGCGACGGTGCAACCCCTGGCGAATTTACAGGTGAACGTCGGGCACCGGTATCTGAATGGGAACCCGTTCTTCGAGAATAGCAGCTTGTTTGTTGTAGGCGGATACCTTCGCGTTAACGACAACTGGGGCTTGGCAGTCCAAGAGCAGTATGAAGGCGCCACCGAGACCCTCCAGGAACAACGCTATGCGGTTTATCGGGATCTGACGAGCTGGGTGGCCTCGTTCGGCGGAGTGATACGCGATAACTCGGGAGTGAAAGAATACGGTCTCCTGTTCACTGTAACACTCAAGGCGTTCCCGAAATTTGGTTTCGATTTAAACTTCGATCCTTCGTCGTCGGGCGAGTGATCCGAAGTGCGCGCATAACGCCGAAATTGTCGGCTGAATTCCGCCACTTGTGCTGGGGCTGATTCGCCCACACCGTTCCTGATTCATGGATATATCAATCATCGGCTCCGGATACGTCGGTCTGGTGACCGGCGCCTGTTTCGCTGATGTCGGACATCATGTCATTTGCGTCGATAATGACTCCGAAAAAGTGAAACAGCTCAAAGCCGGCGAGGTACCGATCTACGAACCGGGACTGGAAGAAATAATTCACCGCAATGTCTCGGCGCGGCGACTCCATTTCACCGGCAACATTCAGGAAGCCGTCGAGCACTCACAAATCATTTTCATCGCCGTCCCGACTCCGCCACTGCCGGATGGCGATGTCGATCTCAGCTTCGTAGAGAAAGTTGCACGGGAGATCGCAGGCGTGTTGACCGATTATCGAGTGATCGTCGACAAAAGCACGGTGCCCGTGAAGACAGGGGAAAAAGTGGCAGAATCAATCAAACGATATAACCGCCACGGCGCAAAATTTGACGTGGTCAGCAACCCGGAGTTTTTGCGCGAAGGCTGTGCAGTGGCCGATCTTATGCATCCGGACCGGATCGTGATCGGAGCGCAAAGCGAACAGGCGATCGATTTGATGAAAAAGGTGTATGAGCCTTTCATGGCACCGATCCTCGTGACCGACATTAGCAGTGCCGAGCTTATTAAACATTGCGCGAACTCATTCCTGGCCTTGAAAATTTCGTACATCAACGCGGTGTCCGGGATTTGCGAAGCGAGCGGAGCCGATGTCGAAAAAGTGGCTGACGGGATCGGGATGGATCACCGTATCGGGCGCGATTTTCTGAATGCTGGAATCGGATACGGCGGCTCCTGTTTTCCAAAAGACATTGCGGCGTTCATCGCGATCAGCGATCAGCTTGGAACGCCATTCACTTTGCTTCGGGAAGTGCAACGCATAAACGATGGTCAAAAGGCGCGCTTCCTCAAGACGATCCGCGAGACGCTCTGGGTGTTGCGCGAGAAGCGGATCGCGGTCTGGGGTCTTACGTTTAAGCCGGACACCGACGATGTACGCTCATCGGTTGCAATCGAGTTGGTGGAACAATTGCTGCGCGAAGGGGCGCATGTGGTCGCCTACGATCCGAAAGGTATGCACAAGGCGCGCGCCATTAAAGCGATCGCCGATGCTCAATTTGCCTCGTCCGCTCTGGAAGCCGTCACTGGTTCCGAAGCGCTGATTATCGCCACGGACTGGAATGAATTTGCGAACGTGGACCTCACGGTGTTGAAGGAAAAAATGCAGACGCCGATCGTGTTCGACGGACGAAATCTGTTAGATCCTGAAACGATGCGGCAATTCGGATTCCATTATTACTCTATTGGACGCGCGAGCGTGAGGCCGCAGTAACGAACACATGGCGCAGCGCTCTGCTCGCGAAACCGCGCTGGCGGCCTTGCGGCTTTGGCGAAAGGAAAAACGTTTCGCGGATTCCATTATCTCAGGGGTTCTTGCCAACGCGGATCTCACTCCTTCCGATCGTGCGTTTGCCTTGGAACTGTTCTATGGCGTTCTGCGCAATTTAACGCTGCTCGATTTTTGGATCGCTTGTCTGCGCGCTTCGCGCATCGAGACCAACGTCCGCGACATCCTGCGACTCGGCTTGTATCAAGTTTTTCTACTCAAAACGCCTGAGCACGCAGCCGTGCATGAGACCGTCGCCATAACCCCGCAAAAGCAGCGATCGATCATCAATGCCGTCCTCCGCGCCGCGACCAGGCAGCGAAGCGAACTGCTTGCACGGACCGACGCGCAGCCGTTGTTCGTTCGAAAGTCTCATCCGCAATTTCTGGTCGAACGGTGGCAACAACGCTTTGGCGCCGAGTACACCGAAGAGCTGTGCAAATGGAACAATCGGCCAGCGCCCATTTATGGCCGGATTAATCGAATGAAGACCGATCCGGAAACCTTTCTACAGCTGTACCCAGACTCACGACCGCTACCTGGCAACCCAGATTTTGTAGAATTCAACATTTTGCCAAAGGCCGCTCTCGATTCTGGTCATTGCTACATTCAGGACCCCAGCACAGCAATCGCGTGTCAGCTTCTCGATCCGAAGCCAGGAGAAAGAATCCTCGACGCGTGTGCGGCGCCGGGCGGCAAAACGGCCTATCTCGCGCAGTTCATGCAAAACCAGGGTGTTATCATCGCCTGCGACCGCGACCGTGAACGACTCGAAATTCTGAAAGATAATGTCGGCCGGCTGGGCGCGACCATCGTTCGTGCTGTCCGCCACGATTGGACGCGCAATCATCCTCCAGAAGAAATTCTGGCAATCGCGCCATTCGATCGTGTTCTTGTGGATGTGCCTTGCACAAACACCGGAGTCATGCGCCGACGGATTGACGTGAAATGGCGACTCCGACCTGAAGATTTCAGCCGAATGTCCAACGAACAGTTGATCATCTCGCGCTCTGTCCTCCGCTTGCTGAAACCCAACGGCATACTGGTTTACAGCACATGCAGCCTTGAGCGCGAAGAAAACGAACAGGTCGTTCCCCGACTCCTTGCCGAGCTGCCGGCCCTGGCCTTGGAAACGGAAAAAGATTCACTTCCTTTTCGCGACGGGTTTGATGGCGCATTCGCCGCAAAACTCAGTGCAGCCATCTCTTTGTGAGCGACGTGTTTCGGATGTGATAATAGCGCAGTACTGCACTTTCCACAGAAAAGCGGCTACAGTTGCATCGCGCCCGGCTGGTGGAATGATAAACGCCTATGCACGACGAGCGATTCGATAAACTCGCAAAACTCCTGGTGGAATACTCCATTCGCCTAAAACGCAACGAGACGGTCCTGATCGAAGCATTCGACATTCCCGATGAAATGACGGCCGCGCTTATACGAGCGACACGGAATGCGGGAGGCGTTCCGTTTGCGCAGGTATATCACGTGCGAGTGAACCGCGCGCTCGCTCTGGAGGCCTCCGATCGACAGCTAAACATCATGGCAAGCCATGAACTGGCGCGCATGAAAAAAATGAACGCATACATTGCGATGCGCGGCAGTCACAATATCACGGAGCTGGCGGACGTGCCGCCGGAAAAGATGCAGTTGATCGGCAAAAAGATGCGCCCGGTGCAGGATCAGCGCGTAAAACGGACGAAATGGGTTGTGTTACGCTGGCCTACACCCTCGATGGCTCAGCTTGCAGGGATGAGCACGGAAGCGTTTGAAGACTTCTTTTTCGATGTCTGCACACTGGACTACCGCAAACTTCAGCCCGGTATGAAGGCGCTTAAGGGGCTGATGGAACAAACGAACCGCGTCCAAATCAAGGGTCCGGGCACGGATCTGAATTTTAGTATAAAAGGAATTCCAGCTGTCATTTGCGGCGGTGATCGCAACATTCCCGATGGCGAGGTTTTCACGGCTCCAGTGAAGGACTCGGTGGAAGGCCAACTCACCTTTAACGCGCCGAGCATTTATCAAGGCACCGCTTTTGACGGTATCCGGCTTAATTTCAAGCGAGGTAAAATCGTCGACGCATCAAGCAACGAGACGGAAAAACTCAACAAGATTCTCGATTCAGATACGGGCGCGCGTTACATCGGCGAATTTTCGCTCGGCTTTAATCCGCGAGTGTTCCAGCCGATGCGCGATATCTTGTTCGACGAAAAAATCGCCGGCTCATTCCATTTCACCCCAGGTCAAGCTTATGAGGAAGCCGACAACGGAAACCGAAGCCAGGTTCACTGGGATATGGTCAGCATTCAGCGTCCCGATTACGGCGGCGGCGAAATTTATTTCGACGGCAAATTGATCCGGAAAAATGGCGAGTTTCTTCCGAAGCAATTGCGCTCGCTAAACTGGCGCTGATTTTGACCAGTCAGACTGGTCGAACTTGGCGTCTGTTACGCGCGCTTCGGTCCGCCGAGCAGGTTCAGTTGCATCATTACGATCTCCCCGCCTTCGTTCAGCTCGAGATTAGCGATCTCGAACATTGGCGCGCCTTCGACTGGACCGGGCCCGGTCCCTGGCAACTGGACAACAACCTGCTTCGAATTTGAATTCAGCGTAACCGATCCAATTTCGAGCGTCGGCGAAAACTCGAGCGTGCTGATCTGGAACGGCACAGTTACGAACACAGATGCGCGCCCCTGCGGTGACGGGGTGAGTTGAACCGGCGCCGTTTCAGAATTCGGCACGATCTGCAATCCGGCAACTGCAAACGAAGGCATGCCGCCCATGGCAGGCCGCTGTTGCTGGGACGGAACCACGCGAATGGTGCCGAGCGCGCCCGCGACGGGCTGAATTTTCACGACTTCGAAGGCAACCTGTAAATTCAACGGAGATTGCGCGCGCTGAGGTGAAGGCAAACGCATCGTGACAAGCTTCGATATGGGACGGACTTTCAACACTCCCATCTTAAAGCTCGGCGTTAACTGCATCGCTGCTATCTCGAACGAGAAAGTAAGCTGCACAGAGGTTTGCATCCCGGCTGCCGGTACCGGTGCTTGCGGTTGCGGTTTGGGCACAGGCGGTGCCGGGGCTTTGGCTATCGGAGCAGGTGGAGTTTGGGTAGTTTCTGGCATGGTTGCAGGTATGGTTGGTTGAGGAAAGACTGGCTGGGCGGGAATAGCAGGCGGAGGCTGGAAATCAGATACGGGTTCGGCAATGACATCGTTAACTGGAGCTTCATGCTCTGTAAAGGACTCACGCTCAGCAAAATTCTCGCGCTCGCCAAAAGCTTCACGCCCGGCAAAAATCGTTTCGTGCGGTTGGTCATTCCCGATCGGTTCAGTTGTTATCTCCGATGCGGCTTCGGTACTGGGCCAGGCAGATGCGGGCCCGCTGGCGAAGACCTCATTCGGTTGCTGGTAAGCAACCACAGCTTCTTCCCTTGGACGCTCGGAAATTTCGTTGGCCTCTCGGACGGCGAACACTGCTTCGGAACCGTCCAGTCCAGTTTCCTGCGGAGCAACTGCTGGCACCGCCTCCGGTGCTTGTTCGAGCACTGGGCCGACCGATTCAAAGAGTGACTCGGCCACTGGAGCTGATTCCTTACGTTGCGGCTCAACAGCTTCCAGCACTGGGCCGACCGACTCAAAGAGTGGCTCGGCCACTTGAGCTGATTCCTCGCGTTGCGGATCAACAGCTTCCAGCACTGGGCTTATCGACTCAAAGAGTGGCTCGGGCACTGGAACTGATTCCTCGGGTTGCGGCTCGACAGGAGCAGAAGGTTGTGAAGGCTTCGGCTTCAACCCCTTCAACCGATTAAAAGCACCGCCAGCTTTCGCCGACGGTAACGCGCTCTGCCGCACAGGAGAGTTCCACGGCTTAAGTTGCAGCGAGACCTGACGTGGTCCCCCGGCGAAGCCGTTGCCTTGCACACCAGTAGTGTGGGCGGGCGCTGTTCTCGCTGTGAATACCGCAGTGCCGGCGCTCGGTTCCGGCCGCGAGGAACCCGGGACCGAGAACTTGTACCCACGGCGAAGTAAAGGCAGGATAGCCAAGGCTATTAGGACCACGGCCGCCAAGAGTAGTCCGCCAACAATCCACAGTCTGCGGCTCGAGGCGCCAGCAACGGTTGATGATGAGACTTTGGCCGGCGCTGTTCCCTCGCTTGCCTGTTCGGGAGGACTTTTTTGCGCTGCGGGCTGTTGCTCAGTTTGATTTTGGTTGCTGGAAGCAGTCGAAGCGCCCGCCGTCTCAGGCGCGACAGGCTGCGACGCAGTCGTCGAATCGCCGCTGGTCCCCGGGGATTGCGCCACTGACTGTTCCGCCGGCGAATTGGTCTCAGGCGCGGACCCAGTCAAACTGGTCTGGTTAGCGGCCGTTCCGGCGCTGGCAAGTTCCATTTCGCCGTCTGGCGCACTTGTCAACGGCGCCAGGCCAAGGGTAGCGCCCTGTTTGTTTGCAGCAAGGCCTTTGTCTGGGATTGGGCTTGGCTCCACTGCTGGACCACCGTCCGTCTGCGAGGTGGCGACATTGCCTGTATCAAACGCGACTGCAGGAGCAGTTGTGCCTTCTGGTCTTTGCAACCACCCGACATCATAGAAAGCATCAGCAAAAACGCCGTTGAGTGCCGGCGAGTAAATCTTGTTGGCAGAGTTGGTCCAATCCTCGGCCTTTTGCGCATTATTGTGCTTGTACTCCCACGCTGCCTGCGCGTAATAAAGCGCGGGGGTATCGCCCGTGAATTGGAATTCCTCCATCATCGAATGCGCCCGGCTTTCTTTGCCCTCCATCAGAAGGGTCATGTAAATTTTGAACTTGATCAGCTCGGCCGCCTGGTTCTTGTCGCCACCGGGCATGCGTTTATACAACGTCTCGAAACGGTCACGCGCTTTTGCGTACTCTTTCTTTTTGAATGGAATTTGCGCGAGGTTGTATTGCGCATCGCGAAGTTTCGGATCCAACTTCGCAGTCTTTTTGAAAGCGGCCTCGGCATCGTCGAATTGCCCCTGCTGGATCAGAATTTCGCCTCGCAAATTTAGGGTAGCGGGCTGATTGGGATCCGCCTTGTCCGCTTCGTCCACCAGTTTCAGCGCCGTGGCAAAATCGCGCTGCCGAAACGCCTGCTGCGATTGCTCGAATTTTGAACGCGCAATCGCCTTCGTCTTTTCCGTGCGTTCGGCCGCTGTCATGAGCGGAAGCGAAGCACGCCGTTGGCCAGATGGTTTTTCCATCCAACCGACTTCGTACAGCGATTCCACGAAAAGCTTGTTTAGCTGCGGTGAATAATTCTTTTCCGCCGCGCTGATCCAATCCTTCGCTTCCGCTTCGTTCTTCTGTTGGAAAGCGACCGCTGCCTTCACATAATCAACAGCGGGTGTATCGGGCGAAAGCTCGAGCTTGGCCAGAATGGAATCGACCATGTTGCTTTTGCCCTCCATTAGATAAGTCAGCAAGATCTTGTATTGGATCAGCTGCGAAGCTTCCTTTGCCAGATCGGACTGACCGGTGGAGAGCAGTTGCTCGAAGCGTTTTCTGGCCTCTGCCCAGTCTTTTTTTAGAAATGGGATCTCCGCCATGTTAAAGCGCGCGTTCCAAAACTTAGGATCGATCCGCGCCGCTTCGGTCAGTGCGGCTTCAGCCTGATCATAGTTGCCCTGCCGCATGAGGATGACGCCGCGCAGATTTTTCGACGCGGCAAGATCGGGCTGGCGCGCGTCAATGGCGTCGAGTTGTTTTAGCGCCTCTGGAAATTTGCCCGCGTCGAACGCCCGGTACGCGGTGTTGTACATCTCCTCCAACTCCGATTTGGTCGGGGCAACATTGTCCGCAGCAAATGAGGTAAGTCCCAGCGCTGCGATCGCAGCGATCTTCCAGATTCTCATGAACCACCGATTCAAGCCCTGATTAGCATCCCTGACAAGTCGAAATTGCGTTCGGCGTGAAGATTTTCAGTCCGATTCGGAAAAACATTTTCCTCATGCGAAACCACCGAACGCCTATTCCGGCGCACAGCCAAGGAGGTCGCGGGTCTTGGTGTTTAATTCAAGTTCCCCACGATCCGCAATCCTTCGAGAGTCAGGTGCGGATGAATCACCGCGACCTCCGGCACCTGGCTGGCAATAAGGCGCGCATAACCACCAGTCGCGACGACGGCAACTTTTTTTCGCGAAAACTGCTCGGCTTTGATTCGCGCCAGAATCTCCCGAACCAATCCACGGTAACCGAAGATGGCGCCGGAACGCATTGCCTCAACTGTCGATTTACCGACGGCACGGTGTGGCTCTTTCAGCGACAGCCTCGGAAGGAGCGCTGTCCTTTCGTAAAGAAAATTTGTCACCGCTTCGAGTCCCGGCGCAATCACGCCGCCGATGTATCTGCACCCTTCGGAAACCACATCGAAAGTCACCGCTGTGCCGAAGTCCACGACGATCGCAGGCCATCCGTAAAGTTTGGCAACAGCTGCGGCGTTCGCCAAGCGATCCGCGCCTATCGATTCGGGTTTGGGATAATCAATCGTGACCCCGAGCTTCAGTTTCCAATCCAGCCAGAGCACTTGCACTTTGTTGTGCGCGGCCTTCGAGATCGCAGCGTTTTTTGTCGGCACCACTGATGAGACGACGAGTTTCTTTACTTGTCGCCGCCTCAAAAATTCAGCGACCACACTGCTTGAAAGCTCAGAGGTAGGGACCCGCGCAGGATTGGAGACTCGCTCTCTCGATGCGAACGCAAGTTTTGCATACGAGTTACTGACATCAATCAACAGGTAATCGGAGCGGCGCGCCACGGCTAAGATGCAGACACCCAACGCTCCGCGCCGTCAAGCATCCGTCACGCAGTGCGTAGCACGCTTGGCTTGCGGCAATCGCGGCGCGCGGGTAGCCTCGCCCTGTGAGAAAATTGGTCCATCGGCCGCGTCGCCTGCGGCGTTCCCCTGCCCTGCGGAACCTAGTCCGTGAAACCCATTTGACTATTCACGATTTTATTTTGCCACTGTTCGTGAACGAAAATTTGGACCAGCGCCGGCCTGTCGCCAGTATGCCGGGAGTTTTTCAGTTGTCGGTGAAAGAGGTCGTCGATGAAGCGCGCCGAGCTCAGGATCTTGGGCTGCAAGCGATCCTGCTTTTCGGAATTCCGGCGCACAAAGATGAGCAAGCAGGCGGCGCGTACGCAGAAGACGGAGTGATTCAACAAGCGCTCCGAGCAATCAAATCGAAATGTCCGGAATTGATCGCGACCACAGACGTTTGCCTCTGCGAATACATGAGCCACGGCCATTGCGGTGTCACCCGAATTGACGGCGATCATTTTCATGTTCTCAACGACGAAAGCGTCGAACTTTTGGTGAAGACAGCGCTCTCTCACGCCGCCGCAGGCGCGGATGTTGTGGCGCCGAGCGACATGATGGACGGCCGCATCGGCGCGATTCGCGAGGCGCTCGATGCGAGCGGATTCGATCAAACAGGCATCATGAGTTACGCCGCAAAATTTGCGTCGGTGTTTTACGGGCCGTTTCGCGAGGCAGCGGAAAGCCCGCCGCAGTTCGGCGATCGCCGTTCGTACCAAATGGATTTTGCGAACGCAAACGAAGCGCTGCGCGAAGCGGCGCTGGATGTTGAGGAAGGGGCGGACATAGTGATGGTGAAACCTGCCCTGCCGTATCTCGACATCTTGTGGCGCGTGCGTGAACGCTTCGGAAAACCTACCGCCGTCTATCACGTCAGCGGCGAGTACGCGATGGTCAAAGCTGCGGCGGAGAAAGGCATCTTCGATGAGCGCGCCGCCGTTCTCGAGATCATGACGGCGCTTAAGCGCGCTGGCGCAGACATCATCGTCACCTACTGGGCACGTGAACTTGCGACATGGCTGCGGGAGTAACAAGTCGCCACGGCGAAACAACACAACACGCCAGGCTCAAGCAGCTCACGTTTATTTGGGCGCAGACGCTCGGATTTTCCGCGTGCGCGATGGAAGTGAGTTTGCCCCGATGCCGATATCGCGCGGATGTGGCCGGCTATCGGTCTGTCCCGAAGCAAATTGGATCAACAGCGGTGTTCGAATGCAAACAAGCGCTGTGCGATTTGCGACGAGACAATTGTCACAGCGAGGCCGCGCGCCGGCGACTCGAAGCGATCTGTAATCGTCGCCAGGTTCTCGAAGCACGCCTCCGCACGCATTATCCAAACTTGCACAATGGTGATTCGCTTTTCCCGGAGTTTGATTCCGAGAACTTCAGCGCGATCGGTCACCGCGGTTACGCGCGCCTCGTTCGTGAGTTGCAGACGCTACAAAATCGGCTCTACGATTGCACAAAGTTCGAAAAGCTAATTCGCTACCGCTGCGCAAATTTGTTTTTCATCGTGCTGCCCGAGCAATTATTTCGCGAATCGGAAGTGCCTGTCGGCTGGGGCGCCTTGGTCGAATCAAACGACACA
>JBBQRI010000074.1:0-10487 GCA_038214915.1 Chthoniobacterales bacterium | reverse complement strand
CGCAGGCCGATCTCTTGAATAAAATTGGCAAAGGATGATCCGAACGGACGCCAGATTGTAGTACTGCTCCTTGTTCAGTTGACGGGCAGTGTTCAGCGCGGTCAATGCCGTCTTATAATCCTTCGCCTCGAACGCGGTTTTCCCGATATAGTATTGCGCCTGCGCCGCGACAGAACTCTTGGGGAATTCCTTCAGGAGCTGCCGAAAAGTGTCGACCATCCCTTTGGTGTTGTCCTGTTGCCCGAGAATCAAAGCCTTCGTTTGCAACGCCGCCTCGCGCTCGTGCGCCTTCGGATATTTGGCAAGGATGATGTTTAGATCCGTAAGCGCGGCAGTGTAGTTTTTGCTCTGCTCGTACGCCAAGGCGCGCTGAGCCAGGGCGGCCGGAATTTGTGGAGTGTCGGGAAACGTCTGCAGGTAGTACGTAAAAGCTTCGATGACGCCGGGAATATTCTTCGTCTGGACGTGGCACAATCCAAGTTTGTACGCCGCTTCGGCCCGCAGCCGCGGAGAAAGCTCAGACGCGCGCAGTTCGCCGTACATTGAGGCTGCGTCTGTGTAACTCTGCTGTTTGTAAAGCGCTTCGGCTTTCAACAGCTTCGCCTGATCTGCCCGTTCGTTTGTGGGATTCGTTGCCAGGAATTGGTCCACCGCGGCGGAGAGCGCCGACGGATCCGAGTTATAGACATTGATCAGTTGCTGGTAAGCGGCGTCCTTTGCTTCTTCGCGATCCGGGTACTTTGCGGTGATCTGCTGATAGAGCTTCTCAGCTTCCTTTGGATGGCCAAGTTGGCGTTCACTGTTTGCGGCGAGCAACAACACTTCTGCCTGCGCAGCTTCAGGCAGCTTGTCCAATTCCTTCTTATAGTCGGCCAGCAACTGCGTGTACTGACCAGTCTGGTATTGCAACCGGCGAAAACCAACTTGCGCGATCGCACGGAACTTTCCCGCGTCAGACAGAGTGCGCCCCTTTTGAAACAACGCGGCGGCTCGGTCGGCCATAACCTTGTCCATCTTGCCTTTGTCCGCTTGGACAAGTTCGAGCGCGATCAAGCCTCCACGCACCGCACACTCTGCTTTCAATGCCGGTTTCTGCCCTTCGTTAGCCAGCGCTTCGTACTGCTTCAGCGCATCGAGCTTTTTTCCCTTTGCGGCGAAGATGGATGCCGCCGTGACTCGTGCATCTTCGCGATAGGGATTTGGATTCCCGGACTCGGCGACCTGCGCGTAAATATCAGCGGCTTCGTCTTTCCTGCCGAGAGCTTCAAGGCAGCGGGCTTCAAAATAACGCGCCGAAAGCGCCACCGCCGATTCCTTTGATTTGGCCGCGGAACGGTGAAAAAGCGGGAGCGCCGTGGTGTGGTCTTTATCTGTGAAGGCCATCTCCGCGAGCGCAAATGCCGCTGGCCCGGCAAATTCGCTGTCGCCGTATTCGGTGAGCACTTTCTGTAGATTGGTACGAGCATTCGAATCCCGATGGAGGTTTCGATAACATTCGCCAAGAGCGAAATAAGCATTCGCCCGACCAACACGTCCCGGGTAGTCGTCGAGATACTTTTGATATTCCGGGATTGCCAAGTCGTACAATTTGCGAGCGAACAAACCGTTGGCGTACTCGAGTTGACGCTGATCCGCCCCTTCAGTTTCGCGCGACGATGATTCCGGAGCGTCGTCTTTTAAAGAACGGAGAGCTCTATCGATTGATTCGTCTGCTGGGACCGCGCGCCTAACAGGCGGCTCATCAATCGGACGAGCCCGGCGCACTTCCGGCTCCGATTGAGCAATGGCGATGCTCGCGGTCGAAAGCAGCATCGCCAGTCCAAAAAGACTGGCTGCGCCGCGCGTGATGTTCATCTTGCAGTCGCGAAAGCGACGTTGGTTACCCCTGCTTCGGTGCAAATGTTCAGCACCCCGATAATGTTTTTGTAGGCGCCGGTTTCGTCGCCGCGAATCACCACTGCTTGTTCGGGATTCAGTTGAACCATGCTCTTCAGTAATTCCTGGAGCTCGGGACCGGTCAGGGTGCGGCGGTTCACAACCATGTTGCCATCCGCGTTAACATTGACGATCACATCCCCGATCGGCGCTGTCTTCTCCTTCGCCGCCGACGCCTTTGGCACTTTCACGTCGAGCTCGTTCTCAGTACGCGCTGCATTCCACGTGAGCAGGAAAAAAATTAGAAGAAGCAGCAACACATCGACCAGCGGCGCAAGCTGAATGCCGGGATGATGCAAAGGTGCGCGACCGCGTAGGTTCATGAGAGCAGCCGAGTTTTACAGCTCGTCTTCAATTAAAACAGGCGCTCGTTCCGCGCGTCTGCCGTAGTGCAATGAAAGCAACGCCAGCACGTGCGTCGAAGCAGCCTCGAGCTCCGAGATCAACTTCTGCGACCTGCCGCGAAAGAAGGCGTAAAAAATCATGGCCGGAATGCCGATCGCCAGGCCCGCAGCGGTGTTGACAAGCGCTTCACTAATCCCGCGCGAGAGCGCCACGTAACGCGCCGACCCAATATCAGCACCTAACGCACCGAAGGAACGAATGATTCCGAAAACCGTGCCCAGCAATCCCAGCAGTGGCGCAATCATCCCGATATCTGCGAGGTAAATGACACGGTTGTTTAAACTGGCCGCGACGCGTGTTCCTTCTGTCTCAGCGATTTCGCGGACGTGCTGCAAGTCCGCGTGTGGATTCTTGGTTGTGAAATCGAGCATTTTTTGCACGACGCGCGCGATCGCTTCTCCATGCCGGTTGGAAACAGCCAGCAGCCCGAGATAATCGCGTTTACGCAGGAGCGCATCGGCAGTTGCCATGTAACCGCTCGAAACGACCGCTCCGCGCCGGATCGTCAAGAAGTAAACGACTACAAGCGCGACGAAAAAGACGGACAACAAAAAAAGCGGAATGATCACCGGACCCGCTTTCACGAGTGTCTCCAAGACGGTCTGGGAATGCTGGGGAACCAAAGCCGGCGTGGGTTCCTGCGCAAGCAGAGGCGACGCGCTGCCCAGCGCGGCAAAGAGCACAACCCAAATCTTCATGCCAGAAATTTTGTAATGATATGCGGAGCGATTCATCGATGCAAATGCGTGTCAGGGCTGGCGTTTATGATTAGAGTTACATCTTCACGAAATTGTTCATACATGGCCGCTATTGGTCGCCTCTGTGCCAGTCCGGCTCCCTTCTAGCAGACGCCGGAAGATCGTCTGCGTCACCGGCGGTGGACGAGAAAAATGTGTGCGGGTTGAATTTCGGGATCCAATTCAACGTAATTTTGCCGGCCGCGCCAGGTGTAACGCGCATCGTTCAACAAATCGTGTACCTGATACTCGTCGGTTGGCATCTGCCCAAATTCCTCAATCGGCACATGGACAAACGAATTTTGCTTGCGAAACGGGTCAAGATTCACCACCACGAGGATGATGTTGTCCCGCGCGGGGGTCATCTTGCCGTAGAACAAAATTGCCTCGTTATCGGCGGGATAGAAGCGCAGGTTGGAGTACATCTGAAGCGCGCGGTTCTGCTTCCGGATTTGGTTTATGCGCGCAATCCAGTCCTTGATGTTTCCGGGCGCATTCCAATCGCGCTCCTTGAATTGGTACTTCTCGGAATCGAGATACTCCTCACGACCCGGCAACGCTTCGTTCTCGCACAGCTCGTATCCGCTGTAGATTCCGTAAAGGGGCGAAAGCGTCGCTGCCATAAGCACGCGACTCATGAACGCAGGGCGGCCCCCGTCTTGAAGCGCATACGGCAGGATGTCGGGCGTATTCGGCCAGAGGTTAGGTCGAAAATATTCGCTCATCTCAGTCTGCGTAAGCTCGGTGAAATAGTCGATCAACTCCTGCTTCGAATTTCGCCACGTGAAATAGGTGTAGCTCTGGTTAAACCCTGCTCTGGCCAGCGCTTTCATCATCTTTGGCCTGGTGAACGCTTCGGCGAGAAAAATCGCGTCAGGATATTTTTCGCGAACGCCTTCGATCAAATACTCCCAGAAGGCGACCGGCTTGGTATGCGGATTGTCCACGCGAAAGATTCGCACACCGCGCTCGGCCCAAAACAGCACGATGCTCTTCATCTCGGCCCAGAGCTCGCGCCAGTTTTCGCACCGAAAGTTTATCGGATAAATGTCCTCATACTTTTTCGGCGGGTTCTCCGCGTATTTGATCGTGCCGTCCGGCCGTTTGTAGAACCACTCGGGGTGTTCCTTGACGTACGGATGATCAGGCGAGCAATTAATCGCGAAATCGAGGGCGATTTCCATTCCGCGTTTGCGCACTTCCTTTTGCAGCCAATCAAAATCCTCGAGCGTGCCTAACGAAGGTTCCACCGCCTTGTGTCCGCCCGCTTCGCTGCCAATCGCCCATGGCACTCCCGGATCGCCTGGTTCGCAAGTGACCGCGTTATTGCGACCCTTGCGATTAGTTCCACCGATCGGATGAATCGGCGGAAAATAAAGGACGTCGAACCCCATTGCCTTTGCGTCGTCCACGCGGCGCAAGCAATCCCGGAAGGTCGATCCGCGATCCCCGTGCCCCTCTGCCGAGCGCGGGAAAAATTCATACCACGCGCCGAACAATGCCACAGGGCGATCGACCACGACGTAGGGAATCAGCTCGTATTGCGTGGCATCCGCGCGATCCGGGTAGGTTGCCATTAGTACGTCCAGTTCACCTGACTGCCCGATGGCGTAAATTTCTGAATTCGCACCGGTGACAATTTGCTCGGCAAATTCGCGCAGACGCGCGGAGTCCGCTCGGTCACGCGCACGGCTCACGGCCCCTTTCACAATTGCCGCGCCTTCCAACGCTTCGCTGCGCAGATCGGAAATCCCGCCCTCAAATTTCTTTGCGAACTCTTGCTGCCAGCTGCGGAACGTGTCTGTCCACGCTTCGACTGTGTATTCGTGAATGGCCTGATCGTAGAGGGTGCACACGCCGCGCCAGCGATCGTTATCAACAAAAATCATCGGCGTTTCCCGCCACGCCCGCTTGCCAACAACACGCCACTTCAGAACCGCCGCAACCACGTCGTGGCCATCCTTGAAAATGTCGGCTTCGACTACCAGATCTTCGCCCACGATGCGCTTGATCGGGGAACGGCCGCAATCAATCAGCGGCTGCACGTTGTCGATCACGACCGATGGAAACGCCGGGGCCATGCGCCACCAATCAACCAAGATTCACATCGAGCGAAAGGATAAATCGGATTATCCGCGCCATGGCGCGGCGACTTGGCGCGCGAATGCGCGGCGTCCAGTCTGAAAGCCTGCTATTGCTGAGACTTAGTTACGCGGAGAAGTAAAACGCGCACTCATACAGACCTGAGTTGCGATTCACTTCGCGGCGGACACGCGTCCCTAACACGCCTTCGAACATGTCCTGCTCGAACCGGCCGACGATGGGGTACTGCTCCAGCACGTTGAGAAGCGGGGAATGACACTCAAGAATTTGAGAGCCGCCGTCTTTCACGTTGTTGACGAATGCAGCCATATGACCTTCGCCATCGCGTACGTGCGCAAGCCATTTCGCGCGTTCTGCGACGGTCTCTCCCTTCGCCTTGGCTTTCAGCGCCGCGGTCTTCTTTTTGAAAAGGCTGTAAAGTAACTTCTCCGGCGCGTTCGGTCCGTAGATGTCCTCGGCTGCTTTCAATAAGTCCAGCGTGAACTGGTGGCTGTCGGCATGAAAAAGATCATGCGTGCGGCGCGTAAGGCGATAGACCATTTCCGGTCTGCCCATTTTTTGCGGCCGCCGCCAGGTATCCAGATAGCCGTCGCGATGCAGGGTAATGCAATGCTGTTTGATCCCCATGTAGCTCATCCCCATTTTTTCCACGAGCTCGTTGACAGACATGCCCTTGGTGCGCTTAAGGGAGTTGATAATGTCAAGCCGTTGAGTGCGGCCAATTTCCGAAATTAAACGTTGGTTCATACGGCTGAAACGGTTGGAGTGGAACGAAAGTGCGGGACTTTACACGCCGCGATCTTTAATACGCAAGTGTAAAATTTAGACAACGGTCGAGCGCAAAAGAAATTACAAACACGCGCCGTTTGACTGCGCGGCGCGACTTTCGCTCGGCATGACACCTACGAGTAGAGATACTCGTCGTGGTACTCGCGCTGCGGCGCGTACTGCAGGTTCTCGTTCCCGGTCTCGGGGTACTCGAAGATTTTCCCTTCGTAATTCCGGATCACGATTTTTTCGTTGTCGTGATAGAGAATGTAACCGGGATTGATCGGCACTTTGCCGCCGCCGCCGGGAGCGTCGATGACGAATTGGGGCACGGCGTAACCCGTGGTGTGACCGCGTAGCCCCTCAATGATCTCGATGCCTTTAGCAACCGACGTGCGCAGGTGTGACGAGCCGTTGATCAGGTCGCACTGGTAAATGTAATAGGGGCGGACCCGGCACATCAGCAGCTTATGCACGAGAGTCTTCATGACCTCAACGTTATCATTGACGCCTGCGAGTAAGACACTCTGGTTGCCCAGCGGAATGCCGGCGTTGGCGAGACGCTCCAGGGCGTGTTTTACCTCGATGGTGAGCTCGCGTGGATGATTCACGTGCACGCTCATCCAGAGCGGATGATATTTCGCCAGCATTGCACACAACTCAGGCGTAATTCGTTGCGGGAGGAAAATCGGTACCCGCGTACCTATCCGGACAAATTCGATGTGCCTGATCGCGCGCAACCGCGACAACACCTTCTCGAGCCTGTCATCGCTGAAAATCAAAGCGTCCCCACCGCTTAAAAGCACGTCGCGTACTTCGGTGTGTTCTTCGAGATAACGGAACGCCTCCTCGAAATTGGTGTGCAATTCCTGTTCGCCAACTCCGCTAACCACTCGACTCCGGGTGCAATAGCGGCAGTAACTCGCACAACGATCCGTCACCAGGAACAGGACACGATCCGGATACCGATGTACTAAACCGGGCACCGGCATGTGCGAATCTTCGCCGCAAGGGTCGGCCATGTCGTAAGGCGACGTCCACGTTTCCTCGATTCGCGGAACGACCTGACGTCTGATCGGGTCATCCGGATCGTTTGCGGGCAGCAGATTAAAAAAGTGCGGAGTCACGGCAAGCGCGAGTTTGTCGCCGGACAGCAAAACGCCGCTCCGCTCCTCGTCGCTAAGGTCCAGATATTTCTCGAGTTGCGCCAGCGTAGTAACCCTGTTTTTGAGCTGCCATTTCCAATCGTTCCACAGTTCCGACGCCGCGTCTGACCAATATCCGGGCGCGTGCGAGACGAAGTCTTTTCCGTCCCCATTTCCAGAGGCAAAAGTGTTCATTTTCGTAAGTGGACGGAAAAGCTAAGACCCTTAAATATTGTGTCAATGCAGGCACCTGACCGTGCGCTACGCACGTGGATGAACGCTGCAGAAAGCGGCTATGACGGGCCCTTACAAATCGTTCAACGCAGACTTGATTGTCGACCAACACTCTTCGCCACCTGCAACAAGAATGAGTCCCGTCCATGCCTCGCGATTAACGATAAGCCCAGTGGTACGCCGTCGGCGTTGGCTATTGGGAGCGACACTTGCGGCAGGCGGCCGATGCCTGCAATGCTCGTTAGACCCAATGTGCGAGGATAATAGCCGCTTCCACTCGAACTGCGTTTGGGCGGATCGCCCTTGCGCGGCGCAAGCGCCGGCGTTGTTGGGACGCACAGCAGATCGTCCGATCCGAGAAATTCGAGCAAACTTTGAAAATATTGTTCGCGTCGTCGCATTGCCTCCGCGACGCGTCGCCGGTCGACTTCGTTCACCAGTTGAAAACTGGCAGCTATTTCGGGCCCAAATTCCGGCCTGGCGTTAGCGATCCACGCGCCCAAGCAACTTTTGATCTCCGTCCATTGAATGACACAGAAGGTGTCGGCCCATGTCGCGAAGCTGTGTCCAGCGTCATCTGCAACCAGCTCTTGCAGCGATGACTCCCGCATGGTGCCTCCGAATGTTTCGCGTAGCCGCCGCATCGGCTCTGACAAAGCTTCCTGAACATCGGCATCGGCAAGCGCAAAAGCCTCGCGGATCAAATAGATCGTTGCGGGTTTGCTCGCGGACAACGGTGCGCCGGCCAATAGAACGAGTCCCACCTTTGCCAACACATCGGCGCTCCGCGCGAGGACGCCGACAGTATCGAAAGATGGCGCCAGCGGATTCACGCCAGCAATCGATACAAATCCGTGCGACGGACGGAAGCCCCAGATTCCGCAATTGCTCGCGGGAACGCGGGTAGAGCCGCCGGTATCCGTTCCCAAGGCAAAATCCACCAGACCGCATGCAACCGCGGAAGCCGATCCGCTCGAGGATCCACCCGGTACGCGCCCGGGTGCCCGTAGGTTGAGAGGCGTTCCGTAAAAGTAATTCTCACCGAGAAGGCTGAGAGCCAGTTCGTCCGAAATAGTTTTGCCAACGCAGCGGGCACCGGCGTGCAGAAGTTGCTCTACACACACAGCGTGGACTACTGCGGCGGGATGGGAATCGCGCCACGTCGGATTACCACAGCCGGTTTTGAAACCGGCTACATCGATGGTGTCTTTAACAGCAAAGCGCAGTCCATCCAGTGGACCGCTATCGGTCGCCGACAGATCGCAAGTCGATACAAAGGCGTTACTCTGAGCAACAGTGATCTTGAAGCTGTTCATTCGCTGACGTTGCCGCAACGTGACCAATCTGCGATCACTCTTCAAGCAATGACGACTCACAAGCCGTCGGAAAAAGAACTAACGGCTGAGAAGCCGTCACTCCTTGGCGCACTTATTTTCCGCCAAGCACGCTTAGCTCCCAGCGATAACCATCGGGATCACGGAACCACAGGCCCATGTTTTTCGAGCCCGGGCCTTCCGGACCGATTTCGTCCCCTGGATCTTCAATATCGACGTCGACCTCCTTCAAGTGAGCGAGCGCCTTTCGCAGCGTCGCCATGTCCGGTAGATGAAATGATAGGTGATCAATCGTTTCCGGCGATAGTTTTCCTTTAAACAATGCAATCGTGACATTCTTGTTTCCAACCGCTACGCCGTTTTCGAATTCGAATTCTTTCCGCAAACCCAAGGCGCGCTCGAACCACTTCGCGCTCTTCTTCGGATCGCGCACAGCCAGGCCAAAGTGGCCAACTTCTCCGAGCGTGAACGGAACTTTCATCTGAAATCGGTAGATGTCGTGGCCTAATCCGGTTCCGAACCGTGCCGAGAAATGAGCGGTTCCATAAAGTGCCGATTGAAATCTTCCAGTGCGTCGCAGGGCGTCGGTCCCAAACCGCTCGTGCCTAATTGCAACTCGGGTCCAATAAAGGCCAGCCAGGTATCGCCCACCATTCCCATCCGCGGCCGCAGGCGTGCTGCCGGACTTCGCGGATGGTTTTCGAGGAATTCCTCTACATCCTCCTTTACCACAGCCGGTAGTTCTTCGATTGCAAGCGAGGTCACACTCAAGAAACGTGCGCCGCTTCCATTTTGGACTTGGCTGAGGATAAGTGAAAGCGATGCAATTACGCATCGCACGAGGTAGGACACTGAGCTCCGTCTCTACCAATATCACCGAAGGATCAGCCGCGGCCCCAGAGCATGGCGACCGAAGTCGTTAGGCTGCCGCCCATGTTGAACGTAAGGAACCGTTTCGCGTTTTCGATCTGGCGCGCGCCGGCTAGTTCGGTCAGTTGTTGATAGGCTTCGAACACCTGGCGAACACCAGTGGCGCCGACAGGATGACCGTCACCGATCAAACCGCCGCCCGCGTTCACTGGAATTTGGAACGGCGCTTTGGATTTTTCTGGACGCACCGCAGGCAGCGTTGTCGCTCCGCTTTTCATGAGGTCAACGCCTTTGCCCGGCTCGGCGAGACCGAGAATTTCGTACGCGACAATCTCTGTGATGGAAAAACAATCGTGAACGTCGGCGCCGTGGAGATCACGCGGCGTCAGGTTCGCCATTCGAAAAGCTTTCTCCGCAGCTTTGCGCGCCGTCGAAAACGTTGGCGCATCCTTCTTGTCGAGCGGTAGATAATCAGTCGTGTGACCGTAGCCAAACAGCCGGACAGCTTTGTTTTTGTCGCGGCCGATTTTGTCCAGATATCTCCCGGAAACGAGGACAACCGACGCCGCGCCATCGGTGATTTGCGAACAGTCGGAAACCTTAAGTGGCGGCGCCACGTGGGGGTTCTTATCGGAAACCTGGGATGCGGAATCGAGAGTGAGATCTGCATCGCGCATTTGTGCGAGTGGATTCAGTTTCGCGTGCGCATAGTTTTTCCATGCCACAAGTGCCAGATCCGCTTCCGTCGCGCCGTATTTCTCGATGTAAATCTGCGCGATGCGTCCGAATAATTTCGGAAACATAAAATCGCCGTACTCCGGCTTTTCATTGTGATAATCGGCAGCCGCGCCGAGCACGTCAGAACCATCGAGCGCCGACATCGTTTTCTGCTGTTCCGCGCCGACGACGAGCACGACGTCATGAAACCCGCCGATGATCCATTCCGCGCCTAACAA
>JBBQRI010000073.1:0-10687 GCA_038214915.1 Chthoniobacterales bacterium | reverse complement strand
GGACTTGCTTGTGTCAGCCAGAAATCAGTGCTGATCGAATACAAGGGATTCAAGCGCGAGGAGCCGTTGCGTTTCGACATTCTGGTGGAGGATTGCGTGCTCGTGGAAGCCAAGGCCGTCGAGAAAGTTTTGCCAATTCATAAGGCGCAACTTCTGAGTTACATGAAGCTGCTCAACATTCCGTTAGGCCTCGTTATCAACTTTCACGAAATGAAACTCAGCGATGGTATCGCCCGGCTCATCCTTTTCGGGGCGAACCGATAAAAGAGAAGGCTTAACAGGAGCAAATGGGGATGACGAAATGTCTTACTGATCCTTTGTTCCCTCTGTTTGCTTCTGTTCAAATCCGATGAAACGAATCCTTAAATGGTCTTTTGTTTCATTTCCTCCTGTGCCGGATGATATTGCCCTAAAGTCCTATAGACAGTTGCGCCTACGTCGCGTCATTATGATCAACCTGATTTCATCTTACTATGAATTTGCTTAACGCTTCTTTGCTCCAGTGTGTAATCGCTATCGCGGCCCTTTGTGTGGCGCCGATTGAAAGAGCCGCCACCCAATCCTCAACAGGATCCGACCAATCGGGCGATCCGGGCTGGCCGCGCGAACGCTATCAGAATGGTACGCGACTCATTATTTATCAGCCCCAGGTGGACGATTGGAAGAACTTCCAAGAGCTGACCTGGCGAATGGCCGTTTCGCTCACACCTAAGAGTGGCAAGACCGTCGTGGGCGTGGTGGAAATGAAAGGAAATACGGACGTGGACAACGTTGCCAAGGTCGCGATCATCACCAATCCGCAGGTAACGCAGACCTACTTTCCATCGTTGGATCAGGCCACCAAGCAAAAGATGGAAGACTTGTTTAAGACCCTTATCCCGTCAACGGTTTCCATCTCTTTGCACCGGTTAATCGCGTCCACGCCAAAGAAGGAGGCGCCGGCTGGCGTGCAATTGAACAACGATCCGCCCAAGATTTTTGTCGGTTACCGCCCGTCGATTCTGCTGAGCGTGAATGGCGAGCCTGTTCTTACTGTAGTTCCGAATACGAATTTGCAGTTCGTCGTTAACACACAGTGGCCGCTGTTCTTCGACGAGGGTAATTCCACGTACTATGTCGCAGTCGGTCAGCAATGGCTCACGTCAAGCCGTCTTGAAGGTCAATGGTCGGCCACGAAGGAGTTGCCGCCGGAGATGTCCAAGGTGCCGCAGGATAAACAGTGGAGCGCGCTCAAAAAATTTATCCCGCCATCAGCAAACACAAAGGGTGTAACTCCGGACGTTTTCTACAGCAATAAGCCGGCCGAAATCATTCTGTTCGACGGGCAGCCCGTTTACGCGCAAATTCCGGACACGCAGCTTACTTACGCGACCAACACGAACAGCGTCGTGTTCGTGTACAAACCGACGCAGCAGTTTTACTATTTGACTGCCGGCCGGTGGTTCAGCGCCAATGATCTGCAAGGGCCCTGGACTTACGCGACGCCCGATCTCCCTCCTGACTTCGCCAAGATTCCCCTCACCAGTCCCGCTTCAGCGATACTCGCTACAGTTCCGGGAACCGACGAAGCGAAAGATGCCGTTTTGCTGGCGCAAGTACCGACAACGGTAACCGTCAAACCTACTGAAGCGGCAGCCAAGGTTAAGGTCGCGTATGCCGGTGATCCAAAGTTTGAGCCGATCAAGGGAACATCGATGGCTTATGCTACCAACACCCAGGACAAGGTAATTGAGCTCGAAGGTACGTATTACCTTTGCCTCCAAAGCGTGTGGTTTATGGCTCCTACTCCAACTGGACCATGGTCAACGTGCATGGCGGTTCCAAAGGAAATCTACACGATTCCGTCGAGCTCCCCAGTTTATAACGTGACTTATGTCACCCAAACCGCCAATCCAGATGGCACGGTTACATCCAATTATGCAGCAGGATATTTGGGCAGTTTCATACTGGGTGCTGCCACAGGCGCGATCCTTGCCGATGGGAGCGGCTATTGGTGGCCGCCATACTGTAACGGGGGTTACTACTACCCTTACCCGGCGACATACTGTGGCGCTTATTACGGGGGTTATGGTTATCATTATCCAGCGCCTTACTATGACTCTGCTACGGGAGCTTACGGCTGGAAACAGACTGCTTATGGCGCATATGGTTCGGCGACGAGGGGGGCTGGTTATAATCCCTACACGGGCACTTACGCGCGAGGCGCCAGTGTTTCGACGCCGTATGGCAGCAGAAGCGCGGCGCAGGCCTATAACCCGTACACCGGAACCTATGCTCAGACCAGACAAGGTTCGAGCCCTAATGCGCAATGGGGCAGCTCTTATGTGTCAAGGGGAAACCAGAGTGCTACCATGGGTCATTACTCAACTGCGAACGGCACCGTAGCCGGGATTTCAGGGTCGAAGGGCGGCGAAGCCGCGGGCGCAAGCACGGCCCGAGGTAATACCGCAGTCGGTAAGACCGCCAGCGGCAATATGTACGCGGGGCACGATGGTAATGTTTACAAGAACACCGGGAACGGCTGGCAGAAGTACAACAACGGAAGCTGGAATTCGGTGAACAAGGCGCAGCCAAACTGGCAAGGAGCAGAAAATAGCCAGCAACGGACAGGAAGCGAGAGTTATCAGCAAAGGACGTCTGGGTCGAGCAACGACAACCGGGGCAGCGAGAATAGCTCCAACCGTTCGAGTGCAAGCAGCTACAATCGCTCCGGCGAAGCTGCGTCTGATCGATCTGGCGGAGGCGGCTCTGGCGATTTGGACCGCGAGGCCCAGAATCGAGACCGGGGCGGACAACAGAGCCAGAGCTTCCAGGACTTTCAACGCGGCGGGGGCGATCGCTTCGGGGGTGGAGGATCTGGCGGTGATCGATTCGGTGGCGGCGGCGGCGGCTTTGGGCGCTTTGGTGGCGGCGGGGGGGTGGCGGTGGTCGCTTCGGGGGCGGCGGTGGATTTAGGGGCCGCCGATGATAATTAATGTCTTGAATTCGCTTTTAATTTCCAATAAACCAAAAACTCAACCAAACCAACTCAAAAAAAACATATGAAAAAACTATTAGCGTTAACAAGTATTGTTACGATAGGGGCAACTCTGATACTGATGACAGCATGCGAGACCACGGGCACCGGCCAGTCTGTCGTCGCCCAGAAGGAGGCCTTGCTCACACAGTCAGGTTTCAAGGTCGTAACAGTAACGACTCCACAGCAGCAACAAGCAGTAAGCGGACTAACCCAAGGGAGGGTCTCGGCCGTGAAATACAACGGGAAATTGTATTACGTGTATCCGACTGCGACGAAGGACCGGATCTACGTCGGGAGACAAAAGCAATTCACCGCCTACAAGCAGGGGCTCACTGCACAACAGGCGAGCCATCCAAGCATGGCTCAACAAGGCCAGCAGCAAATGGCGGGGCAGTCTTTGGAGCCCACGCTAGAGACCGCGGGACCGCACAACGTCGAAGTTCAGCAGTTCGGTGGATTTGGTCCGATGGGTGTGAACGCTCTGGGAGATTGGTGAGGGGCATCGACAGCTGAATCGAGAGCACCGGCCCGATGGGCTTGGTATGTGTTCCATCGGTGCGGCATGCCGTGCCGATGGAGCTTGGCAGCTTTCTATGTGAGTCAGCAGTTAATCATAAACAAAATACTCAAAGCAGACAGATGAAACAGCTATCAACACTAACAAATATCGTTAGTGCCACGGCGGCGTTGGCGCTACTGACAGCGTGTCAGACCGTCGCCACTAACAACGCAGAGCTAGCTGCCTCCAAGAAGGAGTTCTTACTTGCACAGTCGGGTTTTAAAGTCATAACGGTTACGAGTCCCAAGCAACAACAGGCTATCAACGGTCTAGCGCAGTACAGGGTCTCGGCTGTGAAGTATAGCGGCAAATTGTATTACGTGTTTCCCACTGCGACGAAGGATAAGATCTATGTCGGCAGGCAAAAGCAATTTGACGTCTATAAGAAGGCACTCGCGGCGCAGCAAACCACCCAGCCAGCAACTCAGCAGGCGAGTAGTCGGCAGGCTCAAGGAGGTCAACAACTGATCAATCCGCCGCCCACGATGACATATGAGACTGCGGGACCTCAGCACATCGAGGTTGAGGAGTTCGACGGATTTGGTCCCATGGGCACGGCCTCCCTGGGAGATTGGTAAGAGCGGCTGGCGGGGTTCAATTGCTGGGTTTGCCGCTTCGATTGCCAGGAGTCTGCGCGGCTGGTCGTTGAGCGGATTGACAACTCCTGCTGCAATCTGTCCACGTCGAGATCTGGGTGAACTAACCAGCGAGTTTCAAAATAACGGTGATGACGCTACTGTGAGTGTCCCTTTGACGGGCACTTATGGAGATTCATCAACTGCGTTATTTCGTCGCGGTGGCGGACGAAGGGAACTTTTCCCGTGCAGCCGCGAAGGTGCGTGTGGCTCAGCCTTCGCTCAGCCAGCAGATTCGAAAGCTGGAAGCAGAAATCGGCCAACGGTTGTTTGATCGTTTGCCGAGATCGGTGGTCCTGACGGAGGCGGGCCGATGTTTCATCGACTATGCGCGACAAATTTTAGCGTCCATCGGCGATGCCCGCCGATGCGTCGATGAACTCAAAGATGCGGTCACCGGGAAGCTCGCGGTCGGTGCGATTCCTACCATCGCCCCGTATGTGCTCCCGGAGTTGGTCCGGAAATTTCACAAGGATTATCCGGATGTGACTTTGGAGCTCGTGGAGGATGTGACCGACGGGATCATCCGGCGGGTGGAACGTGGAGAACTCGATGTGGCGTTGGCGTCCACTTGCCAGCAAAGTCCAAGTCTACGACTTGAATCGTTAGGCCACGAACCATTGCTCGCGCTGGTGCCAAAAGCAGACCCGCTGGCAAACCAGACTCTCATAGAGCTGGACGATCTTAAATCACAGCGGTTTCTCCTCCTCCACGAGATGCACTGCTTGTCTCAACAAGTGCATCACCTGCTCGAGTCACGTCGTCTCCGTCCGGAGATTGGGCTGGCCGGCAGCCAGCTCACGACCATCGCTCATATGGTCGCGGCTGGCATCGGCGTCTCAATCGTGCCGCAAATGATGGTGAAACATCAAGAGACCCCTGGATGCGTTAGTCTGCCGTTTGCTCCGCCAGTCCCCGAGCGGGAACTTAATTTCCTTCAGAACCCGCTACGGTTTCAGAGCAAAGCGGCGGCAGCCTTCCATCGCGAGGCCGCAGCTTTATTGTCAGGCGATGACTCGTCGACAGCTGACGACGTGAAAAACTAAGCTTATCTCATCGTCTCCAACGCCGTCGCTACCATGGATAACATGGGCCAAACGGCGAGGATCAGGATGACGCCAAAGGCGGCGAGCTCAGGCAAATAATGAGGTCGCGCCCTGTGCACATATCGTTCCTCGAGGAAGCGTGAGATGCGCTGTCCTATCGGTATTCTAGTTTCCATACCACAACCGGCCACAGTCGGAGGGTGGATTGAAAGACTTTATTCGTCTAGGTGGAATAGGTTTTGCCTATTCGCAGGATTCCTGGAGCTCAATCATTGTGCCGCGGCAATTTGAGGCGCCGCAGTGACACGCGAACTTCTTCTTAGCTGATTCGGTGATCGGTTCGTCGAGCTCCATGTGATAATCATAAAGGAGTTCCTCGCCGGGTTGGATGTTGCGCACGGCATAAATGAAGATGCGGTCGTCTTCCTCGACCGTTTCGCAGTTTGGATCGCAGGAATGATTGATCCAACGCGCGTCGTTACCGCCAACTTCTGGATTGATAACATCGCCGTTTTCCAGACCGAAGTTGAAAGTGTGTGGATCGTCTTCGTCGTCGGGAGCGGCTTCCCAGGAGACGCGTTCGCCTTTGTACTCGATAATGCGCGCGCCTTCGGGAATGAACTGCGCGGCGTAAACGCCCCGGCCGTGCACACCCGACGCACGAACCTCGATCTGCACGGCTCGCTGCCGAGCTTTGCTTTTCTTCGCCATACGCAGTGCGGAATTGTCCTTGCTTCTAACGTTTGCTTGGGGCCGTGACTGCCCTATCCTTCAATGGCGCCGCTAATTTTACGCAGGTGTTCCCGGAACGTATAACCCGGATCGGCGCCGCGCTTCTTCAGATATCGCGCGAAGTCCAGCTGTTCCCGCAGCGAGCGCCCGCTCTTGATCGCCTCCGCCTGGCGCCGTTCTCGTTCCCAGATTTCGTGTGCGACCGAAAGCAGGTCATCGGCGTGTTGACCGCGGACAAACAAGCAACCGTCGTCATCAGCAAAAGCCACATCACTGCGTTCGACGACGAAATTCCCGAAGCGCGCGGAGTGCAATGCCGAGGAATCGGGAGAATCGAGCCGCTGCGGACCGGAAGGCCACACGCCGTAGCTGAAAATCGGCAGACTAATTTGTCGCAACTCCGGCGTGTCGCGGTGTGTGCCCCAGACAATGATTCCAGCGAGTCGGCAGTTTTTTGCCTCAAGCGTGGTTAAATCGCCGATGCATCCTTCGTCAAGACGGCCGCCATTATCGATTACCAGAACGTCGCCGGCTTGCGCGCCCTGCATTGCTTCCAGAAAAACGTCGACGCTTCCGAAATGTCTCACCGGGAGTGCCGAGCCAGCCAGACGTTGATTCGGCGTTATCGGCCGAATGCCAGGCGGACTGATTCGGAAGGGACTCTTCAACCGTAGAGCAGCATCCGCAATCAGCGGAGTAGAAAGCTCCGCAAAAGCGCGAGATAATGGTTCCGCTGTCATGCTGCGATCATGCGCGCCTTTGGCCCGGTTTGCAAAAGGAACAGACATTTCGGACGTCGGGATTCAAAGACAGCAGTCCGGTTGCGGATTCCTGCCAAATGTTAGAATGGAAGGTATGAAGCAGTCGATTGCACTGGCTCTCGCCTTTTGCGTCATCGCAAGCTCGGTATCCGCAAATCTCGGCGCTGACAGTGAGCGCATTGAAGAAGCGTATGGCACAATTGTTCAACGACGCCTACGGGACGACGGAACGGTAAGTGTTGTCTACGGTAAGGGTCGCTATCTCTACATGGTTACGTTTGCTGACCAACGGAGCATTTCGGAAAGCTACTCCCGCGTAAACGGTGCCGATCTTTCCGAAAAGGAAATTATGAAGTTCCTGAAGGCAAACTCCGCTGCCAAATGGGTGCCGGCCAACACCGGCACGGAGCGACGTTTTAAAACCAGCGACGGAACCGCGGAGGCAACATACGGCATTCTAAATGGTCGGCCGGCATTAACAGTGCGCGAGCTTAAGCGCTGATCACGCACTGAACGACAAGAGTTTCAGACCGCCGGACTGCGCTTTCCAAGCACCATCGCGGCAGCAATTCCAACGAGAACGAAACCGACAACCTCGATCAGTATATAACTGGCGGTGTAGACGCCGGGGAAGCCGTACCAATTCCAGTACGAAACGTTGGTTGTTATCGAGGCCAGAATTCCGGCAATCAGAACAAAACCGACGCGGCCAGCAAAGCTGCCAATGCGTGTCTGTGCCAATAGCCAAATTACCAGAATTGCCTGGAGCACTTCGGTGCTGAACTCGACAGCGAGCGATTTGCCAAATGCGAACGGCCGGCCGGGCGGATGATACATCAGAATGCCGGAAGGGTTCGCGGCTATTCCTTGCTGCATCTGTTTCATCGCCTCGTTCTTTTCCTCCCTCGTTGCGTTTTTGCCAACGCCGAGACCGGGAAAAATATAAAGGCCGGTCTTGTCGCCCATGTTGCTTTGCATGGCGCTAAGCACCGCCGATTCATTTGGAATCTCATTAATCCCAGCTTCGCCCAGCGGCAGGGCCATATGTGCGATCGATGTCCAGATAAACATCGCGATTCCGCCGATTATTCCGGCCAGCAGAATTCTCATGCCGGAGAAGAATGAAAGATTCGCGAGAACCTGTGAAGCAAAAATTACGCCGGTTTAAGTCTGCTTGTTAGGCTGATCTTATTTTCCTGTAGCAGCACGGGCCTCTGATGAAAGATGAAAATTGGAGCCGTAACGCTGTTTCGTATTACAAAAATGTAAGGTTAAATCCCTTGACGTTGTTGGGGTTATCTTGGCAATCTGATTTCCCCCAAACTCGCGGGAAAACTCCAACTGATTCAGTCTCCACCAAATATGAAAACTCCACATTCATTCAGACAAAATCGTTTGTTGTCAGCTGTCCGCTTCGCAAGTGCGGGCACGTTATTGTTCGCGGCAGTCGCAATGGCATTCGTCGCCGTTAAACCGCCCAGTCCGTTATGGGTGAAATCAGACAGCAAAGACGCAATCAACAAATTCAGACAGGACCGCGCTAGGTTGTTTAGAAACAAAATGGCCCTGCCTGGCCCTGAACGAGAAGGCGGACCAACGGCCGCAGCTGAAGAAGAATACGCCAAGCGCGCGTACCCCGCAGCATATATCCCATTTGAATTAACGCGCAACGCGCATGCGGCGTGGTCCAATGCCACAGCGAGCGCTCTGGCTAGAGCAACGCAACCGCTCGGCCAGTGGACGCTCGTTGGTCCAAGCTCGGCAAATGATCCCGAGGTGTTGACCTTTAGCGGGGCCCCCTATACAACGTCCGGTCGAGTTACCGGACTTGCTCTCGCACCCAACTGTAACCAGGATCACTGCGTCCTTTACCTCGCAGCGGCTGGGGGAGGTATTTGGAAAACGAACCATGCACTCGATACCAGCCCTTCGCAAAACTGGCATTTCATCTCAGGCAGTTTCGCCACCAATGCAATAGGAACATTAATCATTGACCCGACTGATCCGACAGGCAACACGCTCTACGCTGGAACGGGCGAGTCCCACGCTTCGGCCGATTCGGAGGCCGGCTTCGGAATTTACAAAACGACCGATGGCGGAGACACATGGACGCATCTTGCCGCGCATACGGATGTTCCGGCCGGGGCAGGCGTTGATTGCACTGCCGTTCTCGGAAGGGGTGGATTTCGGACGGCCCCGGCGTACAGCGGTCCAGCGTTCGATGGACGCGCAATCTCATCGATCATAATCGACCGGAATAATCCGAATGTCCTTTACGTTGGCTCTACTCGCGCGGTGCGCGGGGTCAGCTCCGTGTTAAGCGGCGGTGTTGTGACTCTCGCTCCCGGTCTGCCACCCTACGGTTTGTGGAAGTCCACTGATGGCGGAGCAACCTTCGCATTGCTGAACTATCAGGATATTTGTCTGAATCCGGATCTACCTGGTGACGCTGGAATTATTCAGGCGAGCTTTGGCTCGACCCGCGGTGTTAATCGCGTAGAGTTTGATCCAAGCACATCGAGCACGATCTACGCGGCAGCATTCCCACAAAACAACGCCATCCCGCTCAACACCAAAGGAGGCGTCTGGCGTTCCAGAGACGGCGCGAATTGGACGCAGATCAAGAGCGCCCTCAATCCAGCGCTGAGCACCGATCGCGCTGAATTTGCCGTCAACAGACTGGGGAATGGTAACACCCGCATGTACGTCGGGGATGGCAACGTAGGGGCGCCAGCGGCGAGGTTCTACCGCAGCGACGACGTCGCGACCGGCTCACCCACGTTCAGCGACCTGACGACGACTCAGAACATCGACTACTGCACAGGTCAGTGCTGGTATGACAACGTAGTCTATTCGCCACCAGGAAGGCCCGGTATAGTATATCTCGGTGGTTCGTTTTCCTATGGTTCTTACGGCTTCGCAACAAATGGCCGCGCGTTTCTGCGCTCATCGAATGCCGGCGCGTCGTTCACCGATATGACGTGGGATGCAACGACAAATCCGACTCCGCCGGGCAGCTGCTGCCAGCCGAATTCGATCGCACCGAATGGTATGCATCCCGACAGTCACGCCGTTGTAGAAGCCCCAGGCACCAACATCGCGTTCTTCGGCAGCGACGGCGGGATTGTGCGCTCAAGCGCCGGTTTCCGCGATATCTCATCGCAATGCACTACTGAGCGCGGGCTCACTGGCACGGACCTGACACTCTGCCAGCAGTTGCTCTCCGCCGTTCCGACGCGCCTCTTTACAACCTACAATGACGGGCTCTCCACACTGCAATTTCAAAGCGTCTCCGTTAATCCGTCGAACCCGAACAACCTGATGGGCGGCACGCAAGATAACGGTACATTCGGAAAACCGGGTAATTCGACAAACGCGTGGCCGCAGAAAATTTACGGTGACGGCGGTCAGTCGGGTTTTAACGTGGGCAAACCAGCGCTCCGGTTCAACTCGTTCTTCTCTAATTTCCACGATGTGAACTTCCGGAACGGCAATCCTTTGAAATGGGTCATCGCCAGCGGTCCCATCGTAGCCAGCGGGGAAAGCTCGCAGTTTTACTCTCCCATCATCGCCGATCCTGTCAGCGCTGGAACAATCTTCCAGGGTTCCCTGAGCGTGTGGCGGACCCAGGATTGGGCCGGCAATCGGGCGTTCCTCGAAGCAAACTGCCCTGAATTTACGACCTCAGGCGCGGACCCGAGCTGTGGTGACTTCGTCCAAATCGGCCCCGCTGGTGCAACCAATCTAACGGCAAGCGCTGCAGACTATCGCGGGACCACGCGTTCCGGTGGAAACGTGGCGGCGGTCGCACGCGGCACCTCCGACACGGCGACCTTGTGGGCAGCGACGACGACGGGACGCTTGTTTATCTCGAAAAATGCCGATACCACGAACACGAACGTCACGTACACGCGGCTGGATTCGCTTGCCGCGAA
>JBBQRI010000072.1:0-10744 GCA_038214915.1 Chthoniobacterales bacterium | reverse complement strand
GGTTATCTTCGCTTCAGCGTGGCAAACTCGATCGAGAACATCCAGAAAGCCCTCGATCGCATCGACGCCTGGACGAAGAAAAACTTGTAGGGCAACCGCTGCGGTTCCCGTTCTCGGCACGCGGTGCGCTGGCTGAACGAGACAAAAGCTCCCAGTATACTTTCGAAGGACCACGTCATAATGCCCAACGTGCCACAGATTGATTTTATCGGCATTGGCGCACCCAAATGCGGGACCACCTGGCTTTCCGCACAACTTGAAGCGCATCCACAGATCGGCTTCGCCCCAGACAAGGAGGTCTACTATTTCGCCGATACTATCGCACGGCGAATCGCTAGCCAGGAACTGCGTTGTTTTGACCGCGGTGTCGCGTGGTACCACAAACAATTTCCTGCGGTCACCGGAGAGATTAAATGCCGCGGAGAGTTTTGTCCCTCCTATCTCTACTCGGAGGAAGCGGCGACAAGGATCGCTGCTTATCGGCCGGACATCAAACTGCTGGTCTGCCTGCGGCCGCCGGTTGAGATGATTTATTCCTGGTACTGGTACGGCCGAAACGCCGTGGTAACCTCTTTGCCTAAATCGTTTGAGGAGATTATGGAAAATCTGTTTCTCCGAGACCTCGGATGCTTCGCTCGCCACCTCAGGCCGTATCTCGATCGATTTCCTGCGAAAAACATTCTGGTTATTCAATTCGACGCGATCCGACGCGATCCCGATCGCGTCCGCCAATGTGTCTACGAATTCTTGGGCGTGGCCGCGGAGTTCAGACCGCAGATTGAAGCAGCAAAGAACCCGGCCCGGGCTCCTCGCTTCCCCATCCTTCAATCTGGCGCCCAACGCCTCTATGCCGGGATCTCCGCAGTTCCGGGCGTGGACAAACTTCTGAAATCGCCGCTGATCGCCAAAATGCTGCAAGACACCTATCACCGCTTGAATAGCAAGGCCCGCAAGTATGAGCCGCTTGCGCCGGAAGAGCGCCTCAAATGGGAAGCCTACTACGCCGCCGATCAGGAAGAACTCTCCCGCGTTCTGCGGAGTCTTCAGGTAATTGACTGAGACTCTTCCTTCCGATTGGTTTGGTCGGTGTATGAGGACGCATTCTCTCTCCTTTAGCTAACGCGGAAATATATCGACAGGCCGGGTTAGACGCGCGCAAGCTCGACCTGTTCGTGCGATACCGGCCAGCGAAATTTCGCCTTGTAAAGACACTCGGCATCCGTTTAGCCTTCGAAGCTGACTCCGATAAGAGCACAAACGACGCACACTGACGGCGCAACAGAATAATCAACGAAAGGAACCAAGCCTGATGAAAGCAATCATATCCTTAATCGTAGCTATCGTTTTCGCTTCTTTTGGCGCGGCGTTCGGAGCAAATGCTTCGGCGTTATGGGGTCAGCATTGCGCCTCCTGTCATGGTAGGACGGCAGCGGCAATACCACGATGGGAAAAAAGCTCAGTGTGAAAGATTACAGCAAAGACCAGGGCTTTAGCGACGCCGAAGCGACGAACGTCATCAAGAACGGCAAGGGCAAGATGAAAAGTTATAAAGACAAGCTGTCTGATGCCGACGTGAAAGCGTTGGTTGCCTACGTCCGTTCGCTGAAGAAATAACGCCACCGGTTTTGGCGCTGCACGCTCCAGCGACCTGTTTAAATCTTGACCGCGGGCTGAGGCTCCGCGTGCGGTTTAGCGACTTTTGGCGACGGCGCTTTTTGTTTTCGTCCGACTGCAATACGTTCGATGACGTAAAATGTTACTGGGATAAGAAAGATTGCGATTGCGGACGCGGCGATCATTCCGCCAATCACGGTTGAACCCAGGACACGGCGGGCGACGGCGCCTGAGCCGCTGGCAAACCAAAGCGGCAGAAGGCCGAAGATGAAAGCAAAGGAAGTCATCAGGATCGGGCGAAGACGGAGGCGCGCGCCTTCGAGAGCAGCGTCGAGGAGCGGTTTACCTTTTTCGTATTCGTCTTTCGCGAATTCGACGATAAGGATCGCGTTCTTTGCTGCCAGGCCGATTAGCATGATCAGACCAATTTGCGCGTAAATATTGTTTTGCATCCCGCGCAGCCAAAGCGTCGCAAACGCGCCAAACACTGCGACTGGTGTCCCGAGCAGTACACTGAAGGGCAACGACCAGCTTTCATAAAGTGCAGCGAGGATTAGGAACACGAAAATGAGCGACATTCCGAACACGACAGTCGGAGATACACCTTGCTTCGCTTTTTTTTCCTGAAACGACAGGCCAAGATAGTCATAGCCCATCTCGTTAGGCATTGTTTGGTGAAAAGTTTCCTCTAACGCGTTCATCGCCTGGTACGAGCTATAACCGGGGGCGGCAAAACCGTTGATTTGCGCGGAGCGGTATTCGTTGTAACGCAACGTGAATTCCGGACCGGCGATGTTCTGGATAGTTGAAATGGCATCGAGCGGGACAGGGTCGCCGTTGGCGTTGCGCACGAAGAATTGACCAACGTTTTTCGCGTCGGTGCGGTAATCGCCTTCGGCCTCTATATACACCTGCCATGTTCGTCCGAACCGATTGAAGTAGTTCACAAAAAAACCGCCCATGAATGTCTGGAGGGTCTGATAGACCTGGCCGAGATCGATCCCCTGCTTGATGACTTTGTCACGATCGACGTTAACGAAAACCTGCGGAACGTTCGGCAGAAACGTGGGAATAAGGGTGCCCAGCTCCGGCCGTTTACGCGCCGCGTCCAGAAAAGTCTTCAGGTTTTGCGCAAGGAAGGCCACATCCTTTCCAGCGCGATCTTCCAAAATGAACTGGAATCCGCCGGAAGTGCCCACGCCCGGAATCGCCGGCGGGGGAAACGCGAAGGCGATACCTTCGGTAAGCCCGGCGAGCTGTTTGTTAATGTTCGCCTTGATGGCGGCGTATTGTTCTTCCGGTTTGGTCCGTTCGCTCCAGGGCTTGAACGTGACGAAGAAGAACGCGCTATAAGTATTTTGCACGAGACTGAGCAAACTGAATCCGACCACGCTGGTCGTGTACTGGACACCTGGAACCCTGCTGAGCATTTCTTCGATTTTGCGAGCCGCGGCATCGGTTCGTTCAAGCGATGCGGCGTCCGGTAATTGCAACGCGAGAAATACGTAGCCCTGGTCTTCTTCCGGCAAGAAGCCGCTCGGCAATCGCGATCCAAACAGTCCCGCGCCGACCGCGAGCACCGCGAGCAGCGCGAAGCTGAGCACCGCTTTTCGAATGGCGAGCCGCGACCAGTTCACGTAACCGTGTGTTGCGATGCCGAAGACGCGATTGAACCGATCGAAAAACCAGCCAACCGGACCACGCGTTTTCTTTCGCGGGCGGAGTAGCATGGCTGAAAGCGCCGGGCTGAGCGAGAGCGCGTTGAACGCGGAGAAAATGACGGAGATAGCAATCGTGAGCGCGAACTGTTGATACAACCTGCCGGTGATACCAGGAAGAAATGCGGTAGGAATAAACACGGCCGAAAGTACGAGTGCAACGCCGATTACCACTCCTGAGACTTCGCGCATCGCCTGAAGTGTCGCGTCACGCGGCGACATTCCTTCTTCAATGTGACGCTCAACGGCTTCCACAACAACAATCGCGTCGTCAACCACGAGCCCGATCGCTAGCACAAGTCCGAAAAGCGAAAGCGTGTTGATCGAGAATCCGAACAACGGGAACACTACAAACGTGCCGAGCAACGACACCGGCACCGCGCACAATGGAATGAGCGTGGCGCGCCAGCCTTGCAAAAAAACGAATACGACGATGACGACCAACGCGAGCGCCTCGAACAACGTTTTCACGATGTCGTTCAATCCTTCAGTAACCGCGAGGGTTTGATCCAGCGAGACGACGAAATCCATGTCCGCCGGAAAACGTTGCTTTGCTTCCGCCATAAGCTTGCGCACGCCTTCCGCGGCTTTAACGGCATTGGTTCCCGGCAGCTGATACACAGCGAGAATCGCCGAGGGTTGTCCGTTGAGCCTGCCTCTCAAGTTGTAAGTTTGCGCGCCCAGATCAATGCGCGCGATGTCTTTGACCCGCACAAATGAACCGTCCGCATTCGCCCTAACGACAATTTCCCCAAATTCCTCCGGTGTTTGCAATCGTCCCTGGGCGCGCACGGCATAAGTGAATTTCTGTCCGCTTGGAATTGGTTCGCCGCCGATCTGGCCGGCGGGATTCACCGTGTTTTGCTTTTGCACTGCGGTGATGATGTCCGGCACGGTGATGCCGAGCTTCGCAAGCTGATCCGGCTTGACCCACAGGCGCATAGCGTATTGGCCTGCGCCGAAAATCTGCACATTCCCAATTCCCGGCACGCGTGTCAGCGGATCGAACAGATTGATGTAGCCGTAATTGGCGAGAAATGTTCCGTCGTAGCGGCCTTTGGGCGAATATAGCGCGACCAGCATCAGCGGCGCTGTTGTCGATTTTTTAACGGTCAGGCCGTAGTTGTTAACGTCGGCGGGCAATTGCGATTGGGCTTGCGACACCCGGAGCTGCGTCAGGATTTGATCGATGTTCGGGTCCGTTGCGACGTCAAAATTCACGATCAATCGAATGTCGCCACTGTTCGAGTTGATCGAGTACATGTAGTTCATGTTGTCGACGCCACTCATCTGCTGCTCGATCGGCGCCGCGACCGCTTGCTCGATCGTGAGCGCGTCCGCGCCGGTGTAGTGCGTTTGCACCTGAATCTCCGGCGGCGCGATTTTCGGATACTGCGCGATCGGCAACGCAAGAATGCAGACGCCCCCAATCAGTGTCATCAGTATCGCGATTACAATTGCGACGATCGGACGCCTGACGAAGAACTCTGACATTTCTTAAGGCTTGTTTTGCTGGTCCGCTTTTGAAACCAACGCGTCGGCCGGCGGTGTCCATTCTTTCACCGTGACTGGCGAGCCTTCACGGACTCTTTGCACACCTTGAACAACCACTCTGTCGCCGGGTTTAAGTCCGTCGGTTACTTCCCACATCGCACCGATGCGTTCGCCCATTTTTACAGGACGAATAGTGACGTTGTTGTTCTGATCGACGACGGCGACCTGATAGCTGCCCTGCAACTCGTTTACGGCTTCCTGCGGAATCACCATTGCACCCTTTTTCAGGTCGGCGATGAAACGGACCTTTCCGAACTGTCCCGGCCGCAAAATGTTTCCCGGATTTGGAAACGTCACTTCGTAACGGATCGAGCCGGTCTTTGGATCGAGGCTGCGATCAAGTGCATAGAATTTTCCTTTTTGCGGGTACACGCTCCCGTTGCCGAGAATCAATTCGAACTGGAGGGTCTTCACATATTCGGCGCGCTCAGCGGGATCGGGGTGGCGTGTAACGAAATCCGTGAAAGGTGCTTCACCCGCGCTGACAACAGCCTTGATCGGGTCAGTTTGAGAAACCGTCGTTAGCGTTCCGGTGCTGGGTCCGACAAGATCGCCCACCTGCGCGGTAGCGATGGCAGCGAGGCCATCGATCGGCGAAATGATCCGCGTGTAGCCTAGATTTAGCTCGGCTTGCTTTACGGCCGCTTCATCGGCTTCGACATTTGCTCTACTCGACCCCGCGGCTGCGATGGCAGTGTCTCGCTCCTGATCACTGATGACTTTTTTCTTAAACAAATCCAGTGCGCGCTTTTCGTCTGCGTCTGATTTTACTTGGTTGGCTTTGTCTTTTGCCAGAGTTCCTTTAACCTGCGCCAAAGCGGCTTCGTACGGGCGCGAGTCAATCTGAAAAAGCAGATCACCCTTCTTTACCACGCCGCCCTCCTGGTAGTCGCGCGAGACGATGTAGCCTTGAACCTGCGCGTTGATATTGGCGTTGATGAACCCATCCAACGTGGCCACGCGTTCCAGCACACGCGGCACATCCTGCGGCTTCACGGTTGTCACAAGGACTTCAGGCGGGGGCGGAGCCGTCTGTGCCGGTTTACGCGAGCAACCGACAAACAACGAGCCACAAATCAGCGTGGCGCCCACCAGAACAATTCGCCTCATATTTTTGTTATCGCTGCTGGTGTGTAGATGTCGAGCGGGAACGTGATGTTGTCCCATCTGTCTTTTGGGGGATCGTCGATCTGACTTGCTTCGCGCGGAGGTGGCGAATGTGCGAAGAACAAACGGAGCTTCCGCTGCCGACGGCCGGACATTGTTGTTCGGCTTGAACAGGCGACGTAATCCTGGCGATTCTCGAACTCAACGTAACGCGAGAAATTTTGACTCGTTAGGCGCGGGTTCCAAAAACAATCGAACATGATGCGGGCAAAACGCTGATAGGATTCGCGCACGATCTGCGCGCGGCGCTCGCCGAAATCTCATCGCCAAAAGCCACGCGCAGATTACTCAACGCAACGCGCCGGCCCCGGCGATCGAGCATGGCGCCAAGCGAGCCGAGCAAAGAGCCAGCCGATAACAAGCTTCGCGCGACAAAAGCGGAAGGAATTTCGTGGCGGATTTGAGCGCCAGCCACTCCAGCCGGTAGCGAATCTTTTTCCAGGCCTCGCGCACCGCTCGTGTAAGCACGCTTCGCGCAGGCTGCGCTCGACTGACGCGCCGTTGATCTACCGCAGCATGACGCGTTTGAAAGCGGAACCTCATTGTTCTGGAACGCCGTGTTGTTCTTCGAAGCACGATTCGAAGCTCTTCAGATCTACCGGAACCCGCGGCTGCGCACCTTTCGGAGCCGCCCTGAGATATTGCACCGGCCATGCGATGGGCTGGTCTAGTTCGCGAGCCGCGCGCAATGGCCAATAAGGATCGCGCAAAAACTCACGCGCGATAATTACGGCGTCCGCCTGTTCCGTCCGAATAATGTGCTCTGCTTGAACTGGAGAAGTAATCATCCCCACCGCGCCGGTCATGATTCCAGCTTCGCGACGAATCCGTTCGGCGAAGTGCGTTTGGTAACCGGGACCCACTGGAATTTTCGCGTGAGGCACATTGCCACCGGAAGAACAGTCGATGAGATCGACGCCTATTTGCTTTAACTCGCCGGCAAGTTTGACTGACTCAGTAATATTCCAGCCATCATCGACCCAGTCCGTCGACGAAATGCGCAGAAATAACGGTAATTCTTTCGGCCATTCGGATCGAACTGCCGCAACGATTTCCCGGCAAAGTCGAGTTCGATTCTCGAACGAGCCCCCGTAATCGTCCGAGCGTTTATTACTAAGAGAGGACAGAAACTCGTGAATGAGATAACCGTGCGCGGCGTGGATCTCAATGACACGGAACCCAGCCTGGCAGGCGCGGCGCGCGGCTGTGGCAAAAGCGGAGACAACTTCTTGAATGCCATCATTCGTTAGGGCCTGCGGCATCGGATAAGACTCGGCGAAAGGCAACGCGCTTGGGGCCACGACTTTCTTCCAACCTCCTTCAGCTTCGGGAATTGCGCCGGAACCTTCCCATGGGCGGCGTGTGCTCGCTTTGCGCCCGGCGTGGGCCAGTTGCATTCCAGCTATGCTGCCTTGTTCATGAATGAAACTGACGATTCGGCCCAACATCTCGATGTGCTTGTCGCTCCAGATGCCAAGATCCTCGGGACTGATGCGTCCCTCGGGAAGAACGGCGGTTGCCTCAGTCAGGACGAGGCCGGCGCCACCCACCGCGCGACTCCCGAGATGAACGAAATGCCAGTCGTTAGCGTATCCGTCGCGGCTCGAATACTGACACATTGGCGAGACGAATACCCGATTGGCAAACTTCAGATCTCGAATCGCGAGCGGATCAAACAGGCCAGCCATGGTCAGTTGTCGTTATAGTTTCTCAGTTGTCAGTTGCCTGCCGCGCCGCAGCTCGTGCGAAGGCGGGTCCTTTTCAGTAATCCGAATGCGACGTGTGAGCAAAGTTCAAACTCGCTGCGCGCGTGGCCGAAGCTTGAGCTTGAATGCCACACTGTGCCGACGCCAAGCACGAAACAAGCTCAAACAGTCACGTGGTTGGCAAACGCCTGCTCTATCGCCCGTTGACCCTGCTGAGCCGAACCTTTAGAAGATACCGAGATGGACACACCGTCAAAAGATGCGCGCCTCGCAATTTGGAAAGTGACGCTCGCGAGATCTTCGTTCATCCAAACGAGGCGTGCTTGCGAAGCCCTGCTGCAGCTTGGAGCTTCGGCCCCAGAAGTCGTAGTCACAGCACTCAGCACGACAGCGTTGGTCTTTTACGCGCGCCCATTTAAGCAAGACTCTGACGTCAAGTTGGACAAGGCGCTGGTCCCCGCCGAATTCACTGACTTACACAAGGATATCGTCCGTTACCGCGACAAGGTCATTGCTCATCGAGATGTAAAAGGGCCGGAAACGCCGTGGGGCACCGCAAAATGATGTGGTGTTTTGCTGGGCCGGGTCGTCGATGGAAATAGAAACGACGAGTCCTGTCCTAGATTTTGGCGCGGCGCAGCGTCTGTCAATTCTCGCCGCAGCGCTCTTCGAGGTGATGGATAGGCAGCTCCTATCACTCATACAGCAAAATTTGCCGCCTCCTCTCAAAGATGGTCGCTACATACTCGGTTTGCGCGGTGACATGGTCGAATGGCTGATCAGACACCTTAGTCACGGTTGACAGCGAGCGGAAACGCCGCGTAGCCCGCGCGAGACGCTGAGAAATGCGAAAGTAGAAAGTAGAAGGTACAAGGTAGAACGCGAGACTTCATGCCGGAAATCAAGGACAAGGTCGTCGTCATCACCGGCGCGAGCTCCTAAAACATCTCGCCCGCCGCGGCGGGCAGCGGAATAGGCGAGGCCACGTAAAAGTTCGCCCGTGGCAAGGGAAAGGCACGCGCGCGCGAGTTATGGCTCTGGTTCGTCGCTGTTCTCGTCCGCCCGGGATGCCTGACGCATTTGATCGTTCTCCGCTTCGGTGACGCCTTCTTCGAAAAGCTGGGCACTCTCGCTTCGTCCCTCGGCATCTTCATCTTCTCCCAGGGAGTCTGCTGCTTGCCGTCCGGTCGACCTCGGCACGGGATCCCAACCGTCCGAATCGGGTACGGATTCACTACTCTCTTCCTGCGGATCCATTTCCGCGTCTCCCGTCAGCTCACGTTTGGCCTGTTGATAATCAGCCTCGGACGGTTCGGAAGAAGGACGACCGTTAATCGCGGCTAACTCGCGGGCACGGGCTTCAACCATCCAGACGTCACCGTCCCAATACCAGCAGCGTTCTCCATTATGATACCTTTGTTCAGCGGATGTTTTCTCATTGTTTAACCAGCCTCCTACTTGTATTTACCTCGAGTTGCGCGACGAGCATTCAGGTGAGCCTCGTCGCGAACAAGCGCTCACAATTCTATCGATCTTGCCCTCATCAAATTCAACACCAGTTTCGTCTAAAGGCACCTCAGAGAGTGATCTGTTCGTATTGCCTAACAAATTGACCTAACCAAATCATTGTGCGGTTCGCGGTTCCAGCTCCGTAGTATCTTTCATTTGCTCCAATGTCTTGCCTTTTGTCTCAACCACGGCAAGCCACACAAAGGGGAGCGAGATCGCTGCGGCCATCGCGTAGAAAGCGTAAGCGCCCGTCATACCGACCGTCTTTAGCAATGGTAAAAAAGTAACGGTGACGGTGAAATTCGCCGCCCAATTAGTGGCGCCAGAAATGGCAAGAGCAGCTCCCCGAATTTCGTTGGGAAACATCTCGCCTAACAACACCCACATCACCGGTCCCCACGAGACAGCGAACGCAACGATGTACAGGTTTGCCGCCGTTAGCCCGGCCACTGCGGCCATGTGACTTAGCACCGGCTTGCCGTCAGGGCCTGCAGCAGCCGTGGCGAATACAGCTGCCACCGCCCCGAGCGTCAAAGTCATCCCGATGGATCCTACCAGCAGCAACGGTTTCCGGCCGATGCGATCAATAAGCATGATCGCAGGGATTGTGGCGAGGATGTTCACCAACCCGGTGAGCACGTTAATGCGCAGAGCCCACTCTTCAGTTGCACCCGCCGCTTTCCACAAAATCTCACCGAAATAGAAAATAATGTTGATACCAACGAATTGCTGGAAAGCAGCCAAACCCATTCCCACCCAGAGCACCGGAGCGATACGTCGCGTCCCGGGAATGATAAGATCCGACAGACGGGGACGGCGTTCGGCCTCGAGGCTTTGCTCGACCTGCTGCACCAGGCGATCGGCATCGCCACCAATTCGCGTGAAGATCTTTCGTGCTCGCTCGTGTTTTCCCACGAAGACGAGATAGCGCGGCGACTCGGGAATTGTCATGCTGCCTAACAAAAATGCGACAGCCGGCACTGCTTCCATCCAAAACATCCAGCGCCATGTCGGTGCGCCAAACCAAAAGATCTCACTAGGTCCGCCACCAAACCTGGCGAGAATCGCGTTGCTTAGAAATGCGCTAAACAGCCCCACCACAATCGCCATTTGTTGCAGCGAGGCCAGGCGACCGCGCATATGCGCCGGAGCGACTTCCGCGATGTACATCGGCGCCAATACGCTAGCCCCGCCGATGGCCACACCGGCTGTGATCCGCACCGCGATAAAAAATGCGGCCGAGTTAGCGGCGCCCGTCGCCACGGCGGTCACAAGAAATAGGATCGCGTTCAAAAGCATCGTCGGTCGACGCCCAAGAGAGTCAGCCAGCCTGCCTGCGCCAAAGGCGCCAATTGCGCAGCCGAGCAACACTGATGCAACGGCGAAGCCAGTCCCAGCCGCATCAGTGCGAAAGGCTTTTGCCAGGGCGTCGACGGTGCCGTTAATCACGCCGCTATCGAAACCGAAGAGGAAGCC
>JBBQRI010000071.1:0-10788 GCA_038214915.1 Chthoniobacterales bacterium | reverse complement strand
ATAATTTCCGGCCGGAGCAACAGCATGCTCGCAGCGATGTTGGCGCCGTTCGAATAACCGACGGCAACTAACTGATCGGTAGCGAATCCATAATGTTGAGCGCCCGATGTGACAAAGTCCGCCAGCTCGTTCGTGCGGTGTTTTAGATCTTCCAAATCGAATACACCTTCGGCAAGTCGTCGAAAGAACCGTGGCATTCCGTTCTCCAGAATTTTGCCGCGCGGACTGAGCAACGCAGCATTCGGATCAAGCTCACGTCCAAGCGGAATGAGATCCCGTTCGTTTCCACCGGTGCCATGCAACAACAACAATGTCCGGCTCGAAGTACCGGGAACGAACTCGTGAATAAAATCGGGTTGCGGTCTCAAGATTTACCGGGCACCTGGATTGGTGGAAGAATGCTTTCGATTTTTGAGCGCGCAGATTCCATCCACGGCGGCAGGCGTAAATGCGTACCGAGCTCTTCCACTTTTTCGTCCAAGGCGAAACCGGGCGGCTCGGTTGCGATTTCGAACAGCACGCCGCCCGGCTCGCGGAAATAAATGGAATGAAAATAAGTGCGATCGACTACTGGCGTGACGTTGTAACCAAGATCGACGAGGTGCTCGCGCCACTGGACCTGTTCGGCTTGGTCCTTCGCTCGAAACGCAATATGATGCACCGAACCGGCCGCGACGCGGCCCATCGCTAGGTCCGGCTGACACAGCAGGTCGACAATTCTTCCCGGCGCAGAATCGTCCGGGGATGCCAACCGAAACCGGTTGCCCGATTCGTCAACCAAACGATAGCCGAAGCTCTCAGTGAGTAAGCGCGCAGTTCTCTCGTAACCTTCCAACGCGGCGGACACACTGTGGAAACCGCGAACCGCATGCTCTGATGCGATCGGGCTGTTTGACCACGGGTCAATTTTTCCGTGTGAACTCGAGGCGATCATCTCAATCGGAAGTCCGTCAGGATCAAGCAATCGGATTACTTCTTCTCCGAAACGTGTAGATGTTCTCTCAGCCGTCACGTGGTGTTGTTTCAAACGTTCCAGCCAATACCCGACTGAATCCGGTGGAATCACGAACGCTGTCGCGTCGACCTGGCCGGTGCCGCGAATTCCGCGTCGCGCGCCAGGCCACGAAAAAAAAGTTAGAATCGTGCCGGGCGTCCCGCGCTGATCGCCGAAGTAAAAGTGGTACGTTCCCGGATCATCAAAATTCACTGTGCGCTTAACGAAACGCAGACCGAGAAGCCCGACATAAAAATCAAGGTTCCGCTGCGGATCGCTCGCGATCGCAGTAACATGATGAAGTCCCGGGATTTTGCTGTTCATCAGGGCGATGAGGCTGTTCGCTCAAATAGCCTGAGAAAGTTCGGGGTGAAACGGACCCGGTTAGGGTCCGACCGCGCCCTTGTACGTCCGGACTAGCCTTCGTACTTAAAGGACAGTTGTAATCGCGTTCGGTACTCGATGACTTTGCCCTCCTCGATCTTCACATCCATTTTCACAACCTCGGCAATACGCAGGTCACGCAGCGTACCCGCGGCGGTCCCCACCGCGGCCTTTGCCGCATCCTCCCAGGACTGGGTGCTCGTCCCGATTACTTCAGTTACTCTGTAGACTGTGGATTTATCTTTTGTGGCCATAATGTTTTCTTTCTATCAGTTTGTTTAGACTTCCCTGAGAGCAATGTTTATGCAAGCGACCGCACAAACTGACTGGGAAGCATCTTCGGTTAGGGTGCGTCTTGCCTTGATGCGGCAGTGCGCGAACGCAGTTCTGGCATTGCAACAATGACTGCGGTCGAGTACCACTGAAAACGTCATGTTTTCGATTCAAAAGCTGCTCGGGCGCGACGGAAAGTTTTACGATTTGCTCGAAGCCAGTGCGCAGCAGGCGGACACAAGCGTCCATCACCTGATCGGCTTATTGCAAAAACTCGAGCAGCATGACACTCCGGAAAACCTGGAGCAGTTCGCTCACAGCCGGCGTGAGGACAAACGCATCACGCAGGAATTGACTGAGCAACTTTCCAAAACGTTTGTCACCCCTTTCGAGCGGGAAGACATTCAGGAATTAGCATCCGCGCTTTATAAAATACCGAAAACGGTCGAGAAAATTGGCGAGCGCATCTTAATCTGCCCCGAAGATTTGGCCGGCCAAAGTTTTGGTAAGCAAGTTGAGCTGCTCGATCAGGCCGCCGAAATGGTGCTAGCCATGGTAAAACAATTGCGCCCGGGGATCGACGCTCGCACCGCGCGCGAGATGAACGCCAAGCTCCAAGGCATCGAAGGCGATGCCGACAAGCTCGAACTGGAGCGGCTTCGTGATCTTTTCAAAGGCAATCACGCCGCAAAGCAGATTATTTTTCTGCACGACCTTTACGGGCTCTTGGAAAAAGTGATCGATCGCTGCCGCGACGCGGGGAACATCATCGTACAGGTGGCGCTGAAATACGCGTAGCAAACAGACCGCGTGCTCACGCTCATTTTGGTCATTCTGGCCGCTGTCATTTTCGAATACAGCAATGGCTTCCACGACGCGGCAAACGCGATCGCAACCGTCGTCTCGACGCGAGTACTTACGCCGCGCCAGGCGATCGCGATGGCTGCATTCTTCAATCTCACAGGAGCGTTATTTGGCGGTGCGGTTGCTGCCACGATCGGCAAAGGATTGGTGGACACCGAGGTGGTCACTATGACGACCGTGCTCTGTGCTTTGCTAGCCGCGTTCGGCTGGAACATTGCGACGTGGTGGTTGGGCTTACCATCAAGTTCAAGTCACGCTCTGATCGGCGGACTTTGCGGCGCCGCACTCGCTTCCGCGAGGAACGATTTGTCAGTAATCAAATGGAACGAGGGTGTGTGGCCGAAGGTTGTCCTGCCTATGATCGCGTCGCCAGTTGCCGGGTTCGTGTTCGGCGCGGTCTTCATGTTTTTGTTGCTAATCGCAGTACATCGCTTCACGCCGCAATTCGTTCATTCGCTATTTGGAAAACTGCAAATCTTCAGCGCGGCCTGGATGGCCCATAGCCACGGCTCAAATGATGCACAGAAAACGATGGGTATCATCACTCTAGCGCTGTTTACCGGAACAAGGGCGGGCAGCTTCGATCATTGGCCACGCTGGCTCGATTTTCTGAAAACGACATCGTTCGTACTCCCAAAATGGGTGATCGCTCTGTGTGCCGTGACGATGGCGGCGGGAACGGCGGCTGGTGGTTGGCGCATCATTCGCACGCTCGGCCATCGGGTGGTGAAACTGCAGCCGGTCCATGGCTTCGCGGCCGAAACCACTGCCGCGATAATCATTCAAGCGGCGAGCTACTACGGCATTCCACTCTCAACCACACACGTAATTTCCACTTCGATCATGGGCGTGGGGGCGGTAAAACGTTTCTCTGGAGTCCGCTGGACAGTGGTGGAACGAATTGTTTGGGCCTGGGTTTTCACTCTCCCCGCAACCGCCCTGATCGGCTACGTGCTCGAACGCGCAATTGGAACTCCTCGACCCTGAACGAACCCGGCACGGCATAAAGAACGTGGTCACACCGAAGCATATCCTTGGGACATTCGATGAAGCGCTGAGCGATCTCCGCAATGATCTGCTCACAATGGCGGGACTAACCGAGCGCAGCCTCTATCGCGCCATCACAGGATTGCTTCAGCGGGATGATACGCTTTGTACAAAAGCCATCGCCGACGACGGAGAAGTCGATCAATTGGAGAAGCAAATTGATAAGGCCGGTCTTGAAATTTTGCTTCGCTATCAGCCGGTCGCGTCCGATCTACGCCAAGTGATTTCGGCAATCAAACTTTCGCCCAACATCGAGCGCGTAGCCGATGAAGCGACAAATATCGCCGAATGCGCGCGCAAGTTGAACGGACATCCGCCGTTAGTTGAGGTGAAGTTGATCGTGCCAATCCAGGCGCACGCGATATCGATGTTCAAGGACAGCATGGACGCATTTGTACGAGAAGACGTCGAGTTGGCACGGGCGATCGTTAGCCGTGACAAGCAACTCGACGATATGAATGCCTCTGCAAACCGGCAGTTGACCGAACGGATGATGCAGGACTGTGACCAACTGCGGGGTTATTTGAATCTGATCTTAATCTCGCGCTGTCTTGAACGCGTCGGTGATCACGCGACCAATATCGCCGAGGACGCCGTTTACGCGGCGGCCGCGGAGGACATCAGGCATCAAACCTAACGACTATCCTTTTCGATCGACACCGAGGTTGCCTTCATTACCGCAAAAACGCTGTCGCCTTCTTTCAGATTCATTCGCTCCACTGAACCGGTTGTGATAATCGACGTTACGATTCCCGCCTCAGTTCGGATGACAACTTCTGACACAACTTTGTCAGAGACGATTTTCTCAATCGTGCCGGGTAAGCGGTTTCGAATACTTATGCTCATCGTCGTTAGGCCTTAATGAACGCGAGCACCTCGGCGTTGATGACGTCGGCTTGCGTCGTGATCATGCCATGCGGGTAGTCCTTGTACGTCTTCAGCGTGCTGTTCTTGAGGAGCTTGGCTGAGAGCGGGCCGGCGGCTTGATAGGGCACGATCTGGTCGTCCTCGCTGTGGATGACCAGGACCGGCACCGAGATCTTCTTCAGATCCTCCGTGAAATCGGTCTGCGAGAACGCGACGATGCCGTCATAATGCGCCTTGGCACCGCCCATCATACCCTGGCGCCACCAGTTCCAAACGACAGGCTCGATCGTTTCCACGCCGGGACGGTCGAAGCCGTAGAACGGGCCGGCCGGCAGGTCGTAATAGAACTTCGCGCGATTAGCAGCAAGCTGGGCTTGGAGATCGTCGAACACCGATTTAGGCAGGCCTAGCTTATTGGCCGGGGTTTTCACCATGAGCGGAGGCACGGCGCTAATGATCGCCGCCTTCGCTACCCGGCTTCCGCCGTGGCGCACGATGTAGTGCACGACCTCGCCGCCGCCGGTGGAGTGACCGACATGGATGGCGTTCTTGAGGTCGAGATGCGCGGTCAGCGCCGCGAGATCGTCGGCATAGTGATCCATATCATGGCCGCCGTCGGTCTGAGTCGAGCGGCCGTGCCCGCGCCGGTCATGGGCGATGACCCGATAACCTTTGGATAGGAAGAACAGCATTTGCGGATCCCAATCATCCGCGCTCAGCGGCCAGCCATGGCTGAACACGATGGGCTGTCCTTTACCCCAGTCTTTGTAATAGATCTCGATGTTTGCTCCGTTTTCTTTTCCAATAGTTATGTATGGCATGATGGTCTTTCCTTTCCGTGATGGTTGTTTGTGAGCCAATCCTTAACGCAGACCACCCGCGATAAGCAGCGTTTCGCCGGTGATCCATGCGGAGCCGTCTGAAGCGAAGAACACCGCGGCTGGTGCGATGTCCTTTGTTTCACCGATGCGGCCGAGCGGCGTCAGTGATTCAAATGTTTTTCGCATGTCGCCTTCGGTATAACCACCCGCGAGTACTCCCTCAGTTACAACCATCCCGGGATTGATGGAATTAACGCGGATCTTGCGTGGCCCGAGTTCTTTCGCCAGGGTTCGCGTGATGGCGTCTACCGCAGCTTTCGTTGCGTTGTAAATCACGCCAGTCGGGGGAGTCAGAGAACTGGCGAGCGAACTGATGTTGATAATGCTTCCGCCGTTCGCATTGAAATGCTTCAGCCCTTCTTGAGTGACGAGGAGGATCCCGAGAACGTTTGTATCAAACATTCGGTGAAATTGCTGCTCGGTGACTTCTTCCAAAGGCATGAATTCATACACGCCGGCGTTATTGACCAGGATGTCTATCTTGCCGAATGCATTCTCTGCTTCAGCGAACAGTTTCTCGACGTCAGCCTTCTTGGCGACGTTGCCTTGGATGGCGATTGCTTTTTCGCCGCGCTTCGTTATCTCGTCGACGACTCGGTCTGCGCCTTGCTTGTCAGACGCATAATTGACCACTACCGACGCGCCCGCCTCCGCGAACTCTTTCGCAATCCCCGCGCCGATTCCCTTCGACGCTCCCGTTACTACCGCAATTTTTCCATTTAGTTTATCGTTTTTCATTTTGGTCCTTTCTTCCATGTTGTGATTCTCATTTCCCGTTCAAGCCGAACGATGCACTGAATTTTGAGTGCGCGGACATCCGCGATTAAAGGCGGCAACATATCGCCGTACTCCAAAGCGCTCAGTCGTTCAGCGAGTTCGTGAACCTGGAAAATCAGTTCCTTTGGCGCGTGGCTTCGAACAGGAACCACGTACGACGCTCGGTTTCATCGATCCATAGTTCGATGAAACTTGCCGTTGCTACGTCGCGATGTTCGTCGCACACGTTGTGCGCTTCGCGGAGACGCGCGGCGAACGTCTTGTTGTCATCCAGCAACTCGGCAAGCATGTCCAATGGCTCGACGTATTCAGCATCATTATCCAGCACTCGCTGAGTACGCGCGATCTCTCCGATCGAATGCAGGGTGAGTCTGCCGATCTTTCGAACGCGTTCCGCGATGACGTCGGTCATGGCGAAGAGTTGCTCGGCATGTTCATCGAGAAGCAGATGATAATCGCGGAAGTGATGCCCGCTCATATGCCAGTGGAAATTTTTCGTTTTCAGGTACAGGGCGAACACATCTGCAAGGATTGCGTTCATCGCGCCTGAGATGTCCTTCGTCGCTTCGGGCGTAAGATCGGTTCTTGTTTCCAACGGAGCTTCGCGTCTACGCAACAGCTCTGTCCTTCTCGAATTCGATTTGGCCAGATTTCGGCCGTCGTGTGAGCTCGTTTTCATTCTTGAAGATAGCACATCATTCCATGGCAACATCGGGCGCTCGCTCGAGTTTGTGCTGCCCGGAACGAGATAAAACTGCATCCTTCTCTCAGGTAGAGCAGCTTTTGTCGCAGCGCGCGTTCGCATGGCAAAAATGCATCCAAACCCAAGTTCGCCGGCGTTTTTGATCGGGACACTCGCGCGATTCGAAAATCGCACCAGCCGAATGAGAAAACGCAGCTTGGGTAATTCAGGATTGGAGGTAGCGCCGCTGGCGTTCGGCGGGAACGTTTTTGGGTGGACGGTGGATGAGCGAACGTCCTTCAGGTTGCTCGATGCTTTCGTCGGCGCCGGATTTAATCTGATCGACACTGCTGACGCTTATTCCAGATTCGCGCCCGGCAATCGTGGTGGTGAATCGGAAACTATCATCGGCAAGTGGCTCAAGCAGGGTGGCAGACGCGACAAGGTAATCATTGCTACAAAAGTTGGGCTGGAGATGGGGCCGCACAGGAAAGGTTTGTCGAAGGCTTATATCCTGCGCGCGGCCGAAGATTCGTTGAAGCGGCTGCAGACGGGCTACATCGATCTTTATCAATCGCATCGTGACGATCCCGACACCTCTCTGGATGAGACGCTGCAAGCTTACGCGCAGTTGAGGGAGCAGGGGAAGGTGCGCGCCATCGGCGTATCCAATTACAGCGCCGAACGACTCTCCTATGCACTGGCACTGAACAGAAGGCATGGATTGCCAAGGTATGAATGTCTCCAGACGGAATATAATCTCTACGATCGCGCGGAGTACGAGGAAACACTCGAACCGGTATGCATAGAAAACGGTTTGGGAGTCCTTAGCTATTTCTCGCTAGCTAGCGGATTTCTCACAGGCAAGTACAAGTCTGCGGCCGACGTAGCGAACAAGGCGCGAGGCGATTTCGTGAAAAAATATCTGAACGAGCGCGGCTTCAGAGTTCTCAACGCGCTGGATCAGGTAGCGAAGCGACTGCATGCAACGCCTGCGCAGGTCGCGCTCGCGTGGCTGATCGCGCGGCGAACGGTCACTGCGCCCATCGCCAGCGCGACAAGTCTGGCGCAGTTGAACGAGCTCATCGGCGCGACCAAGCTCGAATCAGACGAAGCGTCAATGGCGCTTCTGAATCGGGCGAGCGATGGGCTAGGATAACACAGCCATAACGGCTGTACCGTTACAGCGGGCTTCTTGCCCGCAGGTTGCATTTTGGCGTAGAACACTCTAGGCATTTCGGCGATTAAAGGCACAGCGGTTGGCTCTACCGAAAAATGAACGAAGGCGATAATTCTCCTACTCGCGTCATCTTCTTGTTCGACGTAGACAACACGCTCCTGGATAACGACAAAGTGGCAGCAGATCTGCAACGCCACCTCGCCAGCGAAGTCGGCGCGGAGGGAGCGCAGGAATATTGGCGGATTTTCGAGCGACTGCGGGCCGAACTCGGCTACGCGGACTACCTCGGCGCTTTGCAAAGGTATCGGACCAAACATCCGCGCGCCCAGCAGCTGCTTTGCATGTCTGATTTTCTTATCAATTATCCCTTCGCCGAGCGTGTTTTTTCCGATGCGCTCAAGGCGATTGAGCACGTCCAGCAATGGGGTCCTGCGGTCATTCTCTCAGATGGCGACGTCGTTTTCCAACCGCTTAAAATCAATCGCTCAGGAATGGGCAATGCGGTCTCCGGGCGTGTGCTGATTTACGTGCACAAAGAGCAGGAACTCGACGATGTCGAGCAACGCTACCCAGCCGAACATTACGTGCTGGTGGATGACAAATTGCGTATCCTGGCTGCCGCGAAAAAGTTCTGGGGCTCGCGTGTGACCACTATTTTCGTTAGGCAAGGTCACTACGCTACCGATCCCAAAATCCTCGTCAGCTATCCGCCGGCGGACGTCAGCATCGAACGGATTGGGGATCTGCTTCAATATAGTCTGCCTGAATTGCTGAATTCGAAACCGTGAGCAGAGGGTGTCGCCAGGGAGATGGGTTAGGATGAACTTCACCGGCAAGTACTGGCAACTCAGTGAACACCTGATTATCCCTCCTATTGCGATTAGCAATGGAGTACAGGCATTGAATCCCGGACCAATTTTATTCCCTGAATGCAGAAACGAGAGAAACAGAACATGACAACTGAGAACCTCACAAAAGTGAAACTGCTCGCCCGCGATTTGCGAGATGGAAAAGAATTCCCGCGCAGTCCGCGCGCCACGCTGGGCGGTTATGTGCTGGCAGCGCGCGCGGTAGACAAATGCCGTGCCGTGCTTGTGGACTGGCAAGGCGAGTACCATTCCAATTGCCCGCTCGATCAGCGCTGGCTGAATTTTGCCGAGATTCATTACAGCGACTTCCGTTCGCTGGTCGCCAGCGGTGCGACCGACGACGAGATCGCGGAGTGGATTGAGAAAAATGCGAAGAAACGTCCGCGTGCCGAGATCGTGGCCTGGAATAACAAGGAACGTGACCTACGCCTGAGCGATCTGCCTCCCGAGCTTCAGGAATACATGGAGAATTACATTCATCGATACGTCCCGCGTAACCGCGTCGTATATCACTGGTTCGACGTGTACGATCTCGAAGAACAACGGATGTGAGACGTCTGTAGCCACGACCCTGTGGGCCGTTTCTTAAAGGAACCATGGTTGATGACGACCGGCCACAGGCCGGTGGCTCCAACTTTTTGCCTACGCCTGCGATTTCTCAGCTGCCCTTAATCTGATGTTGATCTCAGAGGTGAGCGTCCGATGAACGGGACATTTGGCCGCGACCTGCATCAGTTTCGCGTGCTGTTCTGCGGTCAACGACCCAGTCAGTTCCACTTCGACATCGATTCTGTCGAGCATGCCTTCCTTGGTTTCGCATTCCTCGCAGTCCGCTGCATAGATGCGCGAGTGTGAGAGCGAAACCGTAATGTTTTCCAGAGGCAGATGATTTCGCCGCGCGTATAATCCGATTGTCATTGAAGTGCACACGCCAAGTGCCGTGAGCAGATAATCGTATGGATCCGGTCCGGCATCGCCGCCGCCGACGCTCACCGGCTCGTCGGAAATGAGGTGATGTTTACCTGCAGTGACTTCCTGCTGAAAATTGCCGGCGCCGCCGCGCACGACAACATGAACTGTCTGTTTGTCGGTTTCCGTAGCCATGGCTTGGATCAGGTGCTCAGAATTCCTTTGAAAGCGTCGCGGTATCGCCAGATAAGAAAGACCAACAAAATCGAAATGACGACGGCCATTGGCAGCCCGCTAGGGTCCATCAACATGTGAACCAGATCGATGTTCACGATGACCGGAGCGAGCAAAACCAAACCGAGAGGAACAAAACGTCCGATAAGTAGGAGCAAGCCGCCGACGATTTGGAACACGGCCACGACGTGAAGATAGTGGCTCAAGAAAAGCGCCTTCGTGAAGTCTCCGAGCAGCCCCGGTGGCGGTGGCGGCATCGGAATGAAGTGCAAGAAAATGTTCGAACCGAAGACAACGAAAATGAGTCCGAGAAGAACCCGCGCGATAGTGGTGGCGACTTTCATCCGAGCACAGTGGCTTGGCTGATTTAATATTCCAATCTGAAATTTGGGGTTGAAAAACGAAGGCAGGAACTGCTCTTCAAATCCCGGCCCTATCGAGAACTGATTCGAGGACGCTTTCAGCTTCGAAGATTTCGCACGCAACCTCGCGTGCGGCGCGAGAGTGCGTCCTGTAGTCTGCATTGATGCGTTTCATGCCATCGGCGATTTCGTCTACCGTTCGAAAAGACAAGAGTCCCTCTTTGCCGCCGTAATTTTTGGTGAAACCGGTTTCCTGCGTGATGACTGGGCGCCCTGCTGCGAGATAGCACGCGCTGCGGTCGCTGAACCAGCCAGTGTTGAGCCGCACGTATTGGTCCTTGGCGACCGTGAACTCGCCTTTGGAGCGCTGGATGTAATCGCGATAGAGCCAGTAGTCGACGCTCATTTGCAGCGGTGAAGTCAGGCGCCAGTCGTTTTGCTCGAATTTTTTGCGCACCCGTGAAT
>JBBQRI010000070.1:0-10832 GCA_038214915.1 Chthoniobacterales bacterium | reverse complement strand
GAAAACGATCGCAACGAGTGGAATCACCATCGCTGGAATATCCTTACTGGAGCCCACGTCATCGCTATCTTTGTCACCTCCATCGATGATGATGCCATGTTTGTGCCCAAGCTTTTTCTCCAGCTTCCGGTGAATTCTGTCGGCGAGATCGGATGAACCGGAACTAGACGTCGCACTAGGTGCCGCCGTTGATGCTGGCGCCGCTATTGAGGTTGCCGCTGTTGCGGCTGTCGCTGCCGTCGGTGCTGTCGGGCTGGCAATCGGAATTTCACTTGGGACCTGCGCAAACAAGCTGCCAGCCAGCGCCACCGCGCAAATGCAAAGGAGGAATAATTTATCCATAGAGTGTTTAATCATAGGATGCAGTAAACGTCCGATTTGGATTCAACGATTTTGAACATTCGGAGGCAATTAAAAGGTTGCGTGGCGCGGTTGGCTGGACATTATTATTCCTCTCAAAACTGCGGGTGTAGCTCAGTTGGTAGAGCACCACCTTGCCAAGGTGGACGTCGCGAGTTCGAGCCTCGTCACCCGCTCCAATCTTCCCTGTGTATCTGTGGCGCAGAACAGCCGAAATACGTTGGCTTGAAGCGCGCGAAGAACTTCTCCAAGCGCGCGCTCACGGGCAGCTTGTGATCGTACGCAGACCCGAGCGTAAGCGTCTGGAACTGGAAATTGTATGCCGCTCGCGGAGCAATTCGTCTGCGCTGCTCACGGAATTTGGCGGCCGGATCGAGGCATTGCCACGTAATTGGCTGGAGCAATTTGCGCGTTGCGATGCGAAGCGAATCAAGATCGGCAAGCGATTGATGGTCGTCAGATCCATGAACGAGCTGCGGCGTTGTAGTGTCAGCTGTCCTCAGTGGAGTCCCCATCACCGCGCCAGACCTGACGCCCTGAGGACAGCACACCCTACAGCCCACACCATCAAGCCGGCGCTCCTTGTGATTCCAGCCTCGTTGGCATTTGGAACTGGCGAGCATGCCACGACGGCAATGTCGCTTCGTTTTTTGGAACAACTGACCCGCTGCTGGAATCCCGGCTGGTCGCTCGTCGATCTTGGGACTGGCAGTGGAATTCTTGCTTTGGCAGCAAAATGTTTCGGTGCCGGCCGCGTCACCGGTGTCGACGACGATCCCACCGCGATTTCGATGGTCAAATCAAATGCCCGATTGAACAAAATTCCCGGCGCCACTTTTCGTTTAGAAGATGTGCACAAATGGAACCCGGCACAGAAGACCGATGTGCTTACGGCAAATTTATATAGCGATTTGCTTATCGAAATCCTGCCGAAACTACGCGGCGGCGACTGGCTAATTCTCTCAGGCATTTTGCGCAGCCAGAAACACGAATTCGTTCGCGCGCTGCAGCGGAACCATCTGGACGTCATCGACATGAAGTGTCGCGGGAAATGGATGGCTTTTCTGGCGCGGCGGACCGGCGCTCTGGGGACGCCGGACCATGGGCCGGCAAATTTTTGCGGCGATGATAGACCGCCGCTACAGTAAAAACCGATGCAATCTGAACAGCTTGCTTATGCCATCGTCACACCCTATTCGATCCGGAAATCGCGCACCGGCGGCATCCTTGGCCGGTTGATTTCCCGCACCGGGCTCGATTTGGTCGGAGGCCGAATGTTCGCTCCTGGCGCCGATTTAACCAAGGGCTACGCAGACACGATTGTGACGGAAACCGACCCGAGCCATCGCGCCACGCAGCAATTGATTTGCGAGTACGTGCTGAAAAACTTCACTGAGAAGAAAAACGGTCAACATCCGCGTGTTTTGTTTCTGATCTTTCGCGGACCGGACGCTGTGGAAAAGATTCATCACGTCGTGGGTCACATCCTGCATGAGCGCACCAGCGGCGAAACGATTCGTGACACCTACGGCGATTACATCACCGATGATGCAGGGAATGTCCTCTATTTCGAGCCGGGAGTGGTCACTGAATTCGAACCCGGCGCGGTCGAACGCGATTTAAAACTGTGGGCGGAATTTTCTGATTCGGATGGTGGAATCGTGGATTACGCCGTGCCGTTTCCGCGTGGCGCACAAATCGAAAAAACGCTCGTCCTCATTAAGCCGGACAATTTCCGGTTCCCAAATTTGCGCCCAGGCGGCGTGATCGAAGTGTTTTCGCGCACTGGCCTCTCGATCATCGGCTTCAAAGTGCACCAGATGAGCGTGGCACAGGCGGAGGAGTTTTACGGGCCCGTGCTGCCGGTCCTGGAGAAAAAGCTCGGTCCGAAAAGCGGCCGCGAAAACTGGGAGAGCATCATCGAGTTTATGGCCGGTAAAAAGCCCAGCGGATGTCATCAAGACGAACGCGACGCGCCTGGAACGGAAAAATCGATCGCCATTGTTTACCAGGGCGTGGACGCCGTGCGCAAAATTCGCGACGTGCTCGGACCCACTGATCCGGCAAAAGCGCCGCCGGGGTCGATTCGCAAGGAGTTCGGACAAACGATCATGGTTAACGCAGCGCATGCATCGGATTCCGTCGAGAACGCGGAACGCGAAATGGCGATCATTCGAGTCGAAGAAAATAATTTCAAACCTCTGATTGAAAACTTCTATCGCCACCAATAGTTTGCGCTCCGATAATGGATCACCTCATTGCCATGGAAATCTCTGAACGCGCTGCTCAACTGACTCCGTCGTTGACTCTCTCAATCGATAGCAAGGCGAAAGCCATGAAAGCCGAGGGCCTCGACGTTTGCGGTTTCGGTGCAGGCGAACCGGATTCTGATACACCAGAGCATATAAAAAGGGCCGCGATCGAGGCGTTGGAAGCCGGTTTCACGAAATATACGCCAAACGCTGGCATCCCGGAATTGCGCCAGGCGATCGCGGACAAACTGGCAGCCGACAACGGACTGAATTATCGCGCGGGGCAGGTCGTGGTGAGTAACGGCGCGAAGCACGCATGCTACAACGCGATCCTCGCGACCTGTCAGCCGGGCGATGAAGTCGTAATCCCGGCGCCCTATTGGGTGAGCTACCCCGACATGGTGCGGTTAGTCGGCGCCGAGCCCGTGATCGTGCCCACCAGCGAGCGCAATGCCTGGAAAATGCGCCCGGGAGATTTCGAAAACGCGATGACGCCACGCACGAAGATGCTGATCATGAACAGCCCGGGCAACCCAACCGGGTCTGTTTATACGCGCGAGGAATTGGAGGCGATCGTCAACGTCGCCGCGGAAGAAGACATTTATGTTTTGTCCGACGAGATTTACGAAAAGCTCGTTTACGACGACGCCAAACATGTGAGCATCGGGTCCCTGTCGAAGGAAGCGTACGATCTCACAATCACCGTCAACGGATTTAGCAAATCTTACGCGATGACAGGGTGGCGACTTGGTTATCTTGCCGCGCCTGAGGCGGTCGTGAAAGCTGTCGATTCAATCCAGAGCCATACCAGTTCGAACCCATCGTCCTTTTCGCAATACGGTGCGCTTGCAGCGCTCAAAGGCGATCAACAACCGCTCGCCGATATGCGCGAGGAATTCGAAATGCGTCGCAACTACATGTTTGATCGGATCTCGAAGATCTCCAATGTCACCGCGGTCAAACCGCAGGGCGCGTTTTATATCTTGGTAAACATCAGCCAGCTTGGACTCACTTCTCAGAATTTCGCCGACCGTCTGCTGAGTAAAGCCAATGTCGCCGTCGTGCCGGGTGCTGCCTTCGGCGATGATCGCACCGTTCGGTTCAGTTACGCGACTAGCCTTGACGTGATCAAAAAAGGTCTGGACCGCTTCCAAGACTTTTGCCGGACGCTCTGAGCTGTCATCCGGAGAGGAGCGCAGCGCGGTCGAGGGCCCCGCGGCTTAACCTTAAGTGTTGCATCGGGATTCCTCGACCTCGCTCGGAATGACCCTGTAAATCGTCCGCAATGCCCGGCCATTTCGCCCTCATTCTACACGCTCATCTCCCGTTCGTTCGTCATCCGGAGCACGAGCATTTCCTCGAGGAAGAGTGGTTGTTCGAGGCGATCACCGAAACGTACATCCCGTTGCTGCGCATGATGCAGCGACTCGTCGACGATTTTGTGCCGTTTAAACTCACGATGTCGATTACGCCGACGCTCTGCGCAATGCTTCAGGACCAGCTGCTATGCGAGCGTTACGTCCGACACCTAGATCTTTTGATCGACCTTGCTGCGCGCGAAGGAAAACGAAATCGCAAACATCCGCAGCTCTGCGAGCTGGCTGAATTTTACATTGGTTTGTTTTCAGAAACTCGCCGCCACTTCGTGGATGAATGGAAATGCGATCTGCTCTCAGTCTTTCGTGAGCTGCGACAAACAGGCGTACTGGAAATCATCGCCAGCGCGGCAACACATGGCTTGCTGCCGATCCTTCAGCAGCAATCGCCTCGCGCAACGCGTGCGCAGGTTTTGATCGGACGTGACGTGTATGTCGAACTTTTCGGCGGAGAGGCCGCCGGATTCTGGTTACCCGAATGCGGTTACGCTCCCGGTTTGGAATCGCGTCTGCGGGAAGCGAATCTCCGGTGGTTCGTTGTCGACGCGCATGGTTTGCTTTTTGGAACGCCGCGCCCATGCCGCTCGATTTACGCTCCCTGTTATACACCAGCGGGGCCAGCGGTGTTCGCACGCGATCCCCACGCCAGCCGCCAAGTCTGGAGTGCGGACGAAGGCTATTCCGGCGACCCTACTTACCGGGATTTTTATCGCGACATCGGTTTCGATCTTCCCATGGAACATTTGGGGCCGATCGCGCGGGGAACCAGAAAATTCTCTGGTGTAAAATACCATCGGATCACCGGACGCGGTGATGAGAAACAGCTGTATGACCGAACGGCAGCCGAAAAGGCCGCAGCACAACATGCAATTCACTTTCTGCAACAATGCCGTCAGCAGATTCGCGAAATCGGCGAAGTCAGCTTCGACCCGATCATTGTCGCTCCGTTCGATGCGGAATTGTTTGGGCACTGGTGGTTTGAAGGACCAATTTTCCTGGAACAATTCATTCGCCACGCAGCAAACAAAGGGGAGTTTTGGCTCACAACGCCGAGTGAATATTTGGCCGGGCATCCGACGCAGCAAATCGTTGAGCCGGCTGCTTCCACGTGGGGCGAGAACGGCCATCTCGCTGTGTGGCTCGATCCGAGCAATGCCTGGGTTTATCCGCAACTCAACGCGGCAGCCCTGCGGATGTGTGAAGTCGCGGGAAGGTATGCGGCAGAGGGCTCAAATGTGACAGACGCTTGCGATCGCGTACTCAAACAACTCGCCCGCGAGCTTTTGCTGGCACAATCAAGTGACTGGGCATTTCTAATGAAAACCGGGACTGCGCGCGAATACGCCACTCAACGCACGATCGATCACCTTGCTCGCTTCAACCGTCTGCACGATCAGTTTGTGACAAATAATTTCGATGAAGAATTTCTGCGCGACTGCGAATGGCGAGACAACATTTTTCCGAACGTCAACTGGCGCTATTATGCTTAAATCACGGATCGCGGATCGCCGTTTCACCATTCTCACTTTGCTTTCTTGCGTCGCTTTTGTCGCAATCGCTACGGCACAAGAATCGCCCACTCCGACTCCTTCGCCGACACCGGGCGAATCTCCTTCTCTCTCGATTTCGCCGGAACAATCTGCGCCGCCCTTGCCCACCCCGGAACAAACGCCTTCACCCTCGTCCGCGAGAAGCGTCCGAATCAGTTTCATTCCTCCGCCAATGGATGGCACGATCAGCCTCGGGATCTATGATCAGGCCGGCAAAATCGTGCGGGTCCTGCATCAAAACGCGCAATTAAACGACTTCACGATCGGCTCTGATTCGCTCGTAACGCGATGGGATGGAAAAAATGATGGAAACCAAGACTCGCCTTCTGGAAGATATCACGCGCGCGGGTACCTGGTCGGGCCACTAAAACGCGAAGATCTGGGCGAGACTTCGCCGCCGCCAACGGAATTCGAAGCGAACGTGGTGAAAGTCCGATTGGTCCGCAATCCTTTGCGGAAAGATAAAAGGCCGACTGTCGAACTCGGCACTGGATTTAATAGCGATGGAAGTTACCTGAAAACCAGCGACGATCTGCCGCTGTTCAAAATCAGTGAGACACCGAATGTGACGCGCGCAGGGATCTCGACCAAAGGTGAGAACGCCGTCAATGTTTGGTACGATGACGGAGCGAGCGTGCATCAACTTCGCATCTCGAATGTTGACCAGATGATGGCGTTCGATTGCGGCGAATTTGAACTGAGATGAGGCTTCTCCTAACACCCAGCTAAGGCAGGGTGTTGATAACGCTTGAAGGTCAGCCTGCGCGCCCCAGAACGCCCGCTGGTAACGATGCGAAATCTCTGTTACTTAAGCCCGCGATGGCCGCTACCGTGTTCCAGCAGACCGTTGGCAAGATTGCCGGTTTTACCGGCACTGCGCTGCACACCGGCGAAAAAGTTACGCTCAGACTGCATCCCGCGCCGGTGGATCACGGAATTAAATTCAAGCGCAAAGATTTGCAGGATGAGCCGACAATCGACGCCAAAATCGAGAACCTGAAGACGGTCGAGCGCGCCACCACAATTGGCGAAGGCTCAGTGCGAGTCCATACAGTCGAGCATGTAATGGCCGCGCTCTCGGCAATGGGCGTGGACAACGCCATTGTGGAAATGGACGCAAACGAGCCGCCAATAGGAGACGGAAGCGCGCAACCGTATGTCGATCTCATCAAGAAAGCCGGCGTAACAGCTCAGGAGGAGCCGCGCAAATTTTTCGATGTGCGCGAACCGATGCACGTGGAAACGAAAACAGGTGCGCTGCTCGTTTTACTGCCGGACGACAAATGTCGCATCTCGTGCACGCAAGCCGGGCCAAACAATCAATTCACGCAGTTTTTGTCATTGGAAATTACGCCGTCGATTTTCGAGGGCGAGATCGCTCCGGCGCGCACATTTGTTTACTACGAGGATGTTGAGCCACTCATGGATAAAAATCTGATCAAGGGCGGCAGCCTCGAAAATGCGATCGTCGTGCGCGGCGAGGCGGTGTTGAGCAAGGAACCATTGCGTTTCTCAGACGAATTCGTAAGGCACAAAATCCTCGATATTATCGGCGATCTCGCGCTAGTCGGTCGGCGTATCCGCGGTCACGTGGTGGCGGTGAAGCCCGGACATGCTGCGAATGCGGAATTGGCTCGCGCGCTCGCTCGCGAGCAGACGCGGAGAAGCGCGATGAGCGCACCGCGCGCGATCCCAATAGGCGATTCCGGTCTGGACACTAGCGAAGTGATGAAGATCCTTCCGCACCGCTACCCTTTTTTGATGGTTGACCGGGTCATCGGCTTCGAGGGCGAAAACAAAATTACGGCCATAAAATCCATCACGATTAACGAGCCGTTTTTTCAGGGGCATTTCCCCGGTCATCCAGTCATGCCTGGAGTAATGCAAGTAGAAGCAATGGCGCAAGCGGCCAGTATTCTTTTGTTCAAATTGACGAAGACTTCGAGTCGTGTCGGCTATTTCATGAGCGCTGACCAGGTGAAATTCCGCAAACCGATTTTTCCAGGCGACACGATTTTCATTCACGCCGAGCTGACGAGGGCGCGTGGCAATCGCATGGCGAAAACGAAGTGCTACTGTGTAGTCAACGACGCGATCGTCTCTGAGGCCGAACTGATGTTCACGTTCCTCGATAAATGAGCGACGTGCATATTCACCCGACGGCCATTATTGAACCCGAAGCAGAACTCGGTGCTGGGACAAGCGTCGGTCCATACTGCGTCATCGGCCCTGACGTCGTGCTCGGTCCGGATTGCTGGCTGCAGCACCACGTCACGCTCTGCGGACCAATGAAGGCCGGCGCAAAGAACAAGTTCTACGCCTACTGCTCAATTGGCCAGCAAACACAGGATTTAAAATATCGCGGCGAACCGACCTATCTGAAGATCGGCAACGAAAACACGTTTCGCGAATTCGTGACCGTGAACCGCAGCACGACGAGCGAAGGCAAGACGCGGATCGGCAACTCCGGAAATTTTCTCGCTTACAGTCATATCGGGCACGATTGCAGCGTGGGCGACCACGTAGTTTTTTCTAATAACGGCACACTCGCCGGCCACGTTCAGGTGGGAAACCACGCGGTTATGGGAGGCCTCACCGCCGTACATCAATTTTGCCGGATCGGACGGTTCGCCATCACCGGCGGTTGCTCGAAAATTGTGCAGGACGTTCCACCGTTCATGATCGCCGATGGCAACCCTGCCGAGATTCGCGGCGTTAATCTTATTGGTTTGGAACGGAAGAATTACCCGCCTGAAAGCGTTAAGCTGATCAAAGAAGCGTTCCGCCTGATTTACCGCTCCAATTACAACCGACGCCAGGCAATCGAAGCGATGCAGAAAGAATTACCGCAAACCGAAGAGATCACCGAAATCATCCAGTTCATCGAAAAGAGCGAACGCGGAATTATTAGGTGAGATTTGTAACCGCGGATTACGCGCATGAGATTGATCAGGCTCTCGGATGTCCGCCGTTCTCACACTATTGCGAATTAAGAATCTCGCGCTCGTAGAAGAACTCGAGTGGCAGATCGGGCCAGGGTTTGTCGCGGTCACGGGAGAAACGGGCGCCGGGAAATCAATCATCATTGGAGCGCTGCAACTTTTGCTGGGTGAGCGCGCGGACAAATCGCTGATTCGCACTGGTGCTGATCTTTGCACAGTCGAAGCAGTTTTTAGCGGAAACGATTTGCAGAAGTTGAATCCACAGCTTGCCGAAGCGGGAATCGAGCCGTGTGAGAACGATCTGATCCTGAAGCGGACTCTCTCCTCAACCGGAACGAATCGGCAGTTCATCAACGGGTCGCCGACGACACTGTTGGTGTTGAAAAATTTAGGAGACGAACTTGTCGATCTTCATGGCCCGCACGATCACCAGTCGTTGCTCTCGCCGGAGACGCAATTGAGCTTGTTGGATTCGTTCGCGCGCGCCGAACAACAGCTCGCGGAATATCGAACGCATTATCGGCAATTGCAGACGTTGCTCGCCGAACATGCCGCGCTCGGCACCGCGGAAACCGCGCGCGAACAGGAAGTGGATTTGCTTCGACACCAAATCACCGAGATCAAATCGGCGAATCTCGTCGCGAGCGAAGAAGAAGAAATCGAGAAACGCTACAAACTCGCCAGCAACAGCAAACGGTTGATTGAACTGGCCAGCGGGATCGCGAACAGACTTTCCGAGGCAGACGATTCCGTTCTCGCCCAGCTCGCGGAAACGCAACGGCTGCTTCGAGAATTGGAAAAGATCGACAGCTCGATCGCACAATTCTCGTCGGCGCATGCCGCTGCTGTGGTCGAGCTTTCCGAAATCGCGCGCACTCTCTCGGCTTACGCCGAGAAACTTGATCTCGATCCGGAACAACTCGCCGCACTTGAACAACGCGTTTCGCTCTTCGAAACCTTGAAGCGCAAATACGGCGGTTCAATTGCCGACGTGATCGCATTTGGTGAACGCACGGGCGACCGGATGCAGAAGATTGAAGGGCGGGACGCAGAGTTGGACCGACTCACCAAAGACATCGAAAATGTTCGCGCGCAAATGAACCGCGCTGGCGAAGCGTTGCGCAAATCACGCCTAACGGTTGCGCCGAAACTTTCCGAAAATATTCGCCGCAATCTGCGCGACCTTGGGTTTCGTCAGTCAGAATTCGAAGCAAACCTCACCGCGCTCGACGAGCCGCGCCCGAACGGATTTGATTCGGTAGAATTGCTGTTCTCGCCAAATCCGGGCGAACCGTTGAAACCGCTTCGCGCGATCGCATCGAGCGGCGAAATTTCACGGGTGATGCTGGCGATCAAATCCGCGCTGGCTGCGCATGACGCAATCCCTCTACTAGTGTTCGATGAGATCGACACGAACGTAGGCGGCGAAGTCGCACACGCCGTTGGTGCCAAGATGCAAACATTAGGCCGGAATCATCAGATGATCTGCATCACGCATCTGCCGCAAGTCGCCGCGACCGCTTCGACGCATTTTGTCGTGACCAAGGACGTTACTCGCGGCCGCACGTTTTCCAATCTGCATGAAGTCGCGGGCAAAGCGCGCCAGGAAGAAATCGCTCGAATGCTTGGCGGCAAAAGCGACTCAGCGCTTAAGCTCGCGGCGACGCTGCTTAAGCAGACCTAATCCGCTCTGAGCTGTAGAGGCAGCCATGTCGGCTGCAAATCGCTGGCTCTCGCAGGCGGCACGCCTTCCCCTACGGAGATGGGAAAAGACAACTATTTCATCACCGTCCCGAGTGGCAGGATGACCTTGCCGTAGATTTCGTTGAGCACCTGCGCCAAACCGGCGTAAATCGCGGAGAATCCGCAGAAAATTCCTTCGTAGCCTGTGAACTGTTTGAAACCAGGACCTGCGTTAATGAAATCGCCAATCGCCAGGAGAAAGAAAAGAATCGTCAGCGAACCGAAAACGACCTGCCCGGCGACATGCAAGCGCAACGTGCCAATGAACATCACTGCGGTGAACAGACCCCACATGAAAAGATAAGCCGCCATCGCAGTGTCGTTGGAGGCCGTGGCCCATCCTAACTTCGGCAGAACAATCAACGCGACGAGCGAGAACCAGAACAAGCCGTAGGAAAGAAACGCAGTGGTGGCGAAAGTGTTGCCTTTCCGCCATTCCATAATCCCAGCGACAATTTGCGCCGCGCCGCCATAGCAGATCCCCATCGCAAGAATCATGCTATTAAGTTCGTAAAACCCTGCGTTGTGAAGGTTTAGCAACACAGTGGTCATGCCGAAGCCGAGCAGCCCAAGGGGCGCCGGATTCGCTGTCGTATCCTTGAGGTGAGT
>JBBQRI010000069.1:0-10878 GCA_038214915.1 Chthoniobacterales bacterium | reverse complement strand
GGAATTTTCCCGTGAAGCGCGCTCGTTGGTGGACGACTTCAACCGCACAGAAACGGGGGACCTTCTGGTTTTGACGAGCAAAGGACAACAGGAAGCATTGTTTTCGCTTCAGCGGGCGAGCAAGGGAGTGACGGCGCCGGTTCTCCGGCTCGAACAGGCGTTGCACAATTTTTCTGCGTTTGTGGTGATGCCGCTGTTCGCATTTGCGAACGCCGGGGTCAAAATTGATCTGTCGGTGCAGCACATAGAGATTGGATTGGGCGTATTGGCAGGACTGGTGTTCGGTAAACCGGTTGGGATCATGATAGCTGCCTTGATCGCCGTGAAGATGGGGATTGCAAGACTTCCTCAGGCTGTGAGTTGGGGATCGTTGTTCGGCTATGCGTGCCTCGCCGGAATCGGGTTCACCATGTCGTTATTCGTTGCCATGCTGGCGTTCGCTGATAGCACCTTGGTCGAGGCAGCCAAGCGAGGCATTATCATTGGTTCACTCGTTGCCGGTGTTGCCGGCGCGGTACTGCTGAGGATGAGCCCGGTTTTGCGCGATGATAAGTAGTTCGCAAAAATCCCGTGTGTCTCATCGGAGAGGTGCGTTACATGCGGCGGTGGGGCCGCAGAGCGGGCGCGTTGCCGTTCTCTGCGGTGTTCTTTTTCTCTCCGGCACGGGCGCCCTTATTTTCGAAACGCTCTGGTTGCGACTAAGTGGTTTGGCGTTTGGCAATTCAATCTGGGCGGCGGCGTTGATCCTTTCCAGTTTCATGGCGGGTCTGGCGCTAGGGAACGCAATCGCCGCATCATCGAGAATTCGGCGATGGCGACCGCTTCACCTTTATGCCTTGCTGGAGGTGCTGGTTGCTCTCTTTGGTTGCACAATCGTTTTTGGTCTTCCGGTGCTGGGCGAATTGTTGCGACCCGTGTGGCAAGTTCTGTGGAATTATCAGCCCGCGCTTCTTGGACTGCGATTCGCTGTGTCTTTCCTAATTCTACTTATGCCGACAACGGCGATGGGTCTGACGCTGCCGGTGTTGATCGAAGATCCGATGTTGCGGCAAACCAATTTTGGGCGCGCGATTGGTTTTCTGTACGGCTCGAACACTTTGGGCGCGGTGGCTGGTGCTGTGCTCGGTGAAGGTTATCTCATCGCGGCGTTTGGCCTTCGAGGCACGACTTTGGCTGCAGGTTTGGCGAGTTGCATCGCCGCAGCGGTAGCCTTGTTCGTGGCGAAATTCGAAGCCAGTGCCAGCGCGCTTACCTGGCAGCGAACTTTTCCTCTTCGCCTGGATGTTAGATATCGGCTGCCGTGGCGGCTTCTTTTCGTCAGCTTTGGGACGGGCTGCATTTTGCTCGCCTTGGAGGTGATTTGGTTTCGGTTCCTGCGGCTATACGTCGCGTCATCTTCGACGGCCTTCGCCGTGATGCTCGCAGTTGTGCTGGGGGGGATCGGGCTGGGGAGCGTTCTCGCCAGCCTGATACACCGGCACTCGGCGCGCCTGGATCAGTTTCTCCCAATTCTGCTATTGCTTGCCGCCGTTCTGGTGTTGCTGTCGTACTGGTTTTTTCCGAGCGCGCTCGTTCCAGCATCCGTTGCGGTATTTGACCTCAGTTGGTGGCGGATCATGTTGCTCTCCACCGTTTTAATGTTCCCGGTCGCCTTGGTCTCGGGAATTCTCTTTCCATCCATCGCCGCAAGCGTGCAAGCCACTGTGGACGACCGGATGAACAGCACCGGGATCACCACCCTGTTTAATACGATGGGCGCAGCGTTCGGTCCGCTCCTGGCAAGTTTCGTCCTTCTGCCAGGCATCGGGTATCAACGGAGTCTCATCGCGTGCGCTGCAGGCTATGCGCTGATGAGCATTGTGGCCGCCTTTACAGTGCAGCGACCTGGCGCCTCTTTGAAAACGTGGGTATTGCCGCGCACTCCAAAGCACGATGTCGCCTCCACGGTTCTGCTTGGTCTCTGGATTGTTCTGATTTTGCTCCTGGCAATTTTTCCGTATCGACGCGCTGAGACGCACTTCGCGCACGCGAGTCGTCCTTACGAAACGGAAGACCAAGAACAGCTGTTGGCGCGCGTCGTGAAGCGGATCGAGGGCACTTCGGATACGTGGCAATTGCTGCGACGCGATCTTATGGGCCAGCCGTACTACTACCGGCTCTTGTGTAATGCGTTTTCAATGTCGGCCACAAATCCGCCCGGCCAGCGTTACATGAGATTGTTTGCTTATCTTCCCCTGGCATTTCGTCCCGAATCAGAAGACGTGCTGCTCATTTGCTATGGCTGCGGGGTGACGGCGGATGCGCTTCTTCACGGGCCAAACGTCAGGCGAATGGACGTGGTAGACATTTCAAAAGAAGTGTTTCGCCTCTCCGATTTCTATTCCGGAATCAATCACACCAATCCGCTGCACGATCCACGAGCAACTACCTTTATTCAGGACGGCCGCTTCTTTCTCCAAACGAGTCCGCGCCAGTATGACATCATTTCCGGCGAACCGCCTCCGCCGAAAAATGCGGGTTCGGTCAATCTCTACACTCGCGAATTTTTTTCGCTGATGAAGAGCCGCCTCAAGGAAGGCGGAATTGCGACCTTTTGGCTACCGCTTGACCAATTAAAGCTGAATGAAGCAAAAGCAATTCTTCGCGCGTTTCACGATGTGTTTTCAAACGCATCGGTGTGGGCAAGTGCCGATGAGAACTGGATCATGATGGGCATCAATGGGCAGGGGCGCGACGTCGGCGAAGAGCAGCTGCGGCGATTGTGGAGCGACCCCGCGACCGGCGCGGATCTGAAACGCATTGGAGTCGAGGTCCCGCAGCAGTTAGGCGCGCTGTTTTTGATGGACGGCGACGAGATTGATCGCATTACGCGGGACGTCGCACCACTGACAGACAATTATCCGAAGCGATTGAGCGATGCGCCCTGGGATGTAGAGGCGAATTTGGAGTTCGCTGCCACTTACATGGAGCCAGCATCTGTCACGGAACGCTTTCTGCGGTCGCTGCTGATTAGTCATATCTGGCCGGAGGCGCTATCCGGTAGTCGCGGGACAATGAAGTCGCTTTTCGCCGTTCGCGAGACGCGGTTCCTTTCGGAAACGGTTGGAAGCAACAAACTGGCGGAGCTTGACCTTTTTTTGCGCGGGACGCGGCTGCGCTTGCCGGTCCTGGAAGCGCTGGGCAGCGACGAACTACGGCTAGCCATCGCGCAGCGGGTTACGCGCGAGACTGAATCGCCGCCACTTGAGATTGTGCCGGACCTCATAGCCGGCGCCCTGGCGCGACGCGATTTGAAGGAAGCGATTCGACTGCTGGAAAGTCAGAAAGATCGCGGCGCGTTCGGCGTTCGTGAAGCCTTTCTGCTCACGTATCTCTATTGCTTGAATGCCAACGTTGATAAGGCCGAAGCGCTTGCAGCTGCAAATTCCGCATTGATCAACAAAGATTCGTCGGCCGATTGGCTGTGGAAAAAGTTGGAAACCGATTTCGGATTCCATCCGCCGTACTAGAAACCGGTAAATGGCAATCACATCCATTATCGATCGCCCGAGCCAATGTGATTATCGCGGCGGCGAACTGAGAACCAGCGTTTAATGCGCCGGCACGCGCTGTTTATCGGAGTATTCATCCTTATCGCGACGGCGCGGTTTGTGATCCTGTTCGCATCGCAAACGCATGTCCATAGCGATGAAGCCATCATTGGCCTCATGGGTAAACACATTCTGGAAGGGCGCCACTTCCCTTTCTACATGTATGGTCAGCCGTACAATGCCGGCGCGGCATGGGAAGCTTATCTGGCCTCGGTCGCATTCGCGTTGTTCGGCGTCGGCGTGGTCCCGTTAAAAGGCTGCATTGTAGTCTTATCGCTGCTGTGCCTGTTTCTGTTTTATCGGATGGGTTTCGCCCTGTATGATCGGCGCACGGCCGTTTTCGCAACGGTCGCCTTTGCCCTGACTCCATCGCTTCTCAAATGGCACTTCCAAGTGAGAGGTTATTCCTGGTATTTTCTTTCGATCCCTGTCCTAACGCTGCTCTTTGCATGGATCGAATCGACTTCGGTTCTCAAGCGAAGGACCTTACTACTCTTTGGTCTTGCGTCTGGCGTGAGCATCTGGTGTCTGGAATTGGCGTTCCCGTTGATCGTTGTGTTGTGGCTGCTGCTGATCTTGCGCCGAAGGATTTCGCCCAGTACTGCGCCAGCCGGTTTGTTCGGGTTCCTGCTGGGCTATGCGCCCGTGATTGTGTTTAACCTCAACTATCGGTTCAGCAACTGGCGATATGTTGTCGTTGAAAGACCGGGGGGTGGATTTTCGGCGCTCGTCCAGCTTTCTAATTGGCGTCGAATTTTTGTGGATGAAATGCCGAAGTTCTTCGGACCGGACACGGTTCTTTGGTACTATGCCGAAAAGCCGGCAGCCGGCTACGTTTTCTACGTGATCGCCTTATTCGCTCTCGGCTTGGCGATATGGCCCTTCGTGAAATCACCCGGAAAATTTCCGCGCGCGGTGCGCGGTGATTTAGTAGATGCCCGGCAAAAATCGGATTTCGACATGGTGTTGCTTACGGCAGCTTCTTTCGTCCCTTATCTGAGTCAGGCTCCCGGTGTGCCCAGCTATTTCTTTGGGGGGTGTTTTTTCCTGTCGATGCTGACTGGGCGAATGTTGGAACGTGGCTTTTCTTCCTCGATGCCATTGCCGCGCCTCGGCGCGGCCGCTGCGCTGGCCACGATCTTGGTAACGGGAATTTTTGTTCTCATCCGCGTCGGACAAACAAATCAGATCGAAACACTCTCCCTGTGCGAAGACAGGAGAACGTACTGCATGACACGAATTGCCTCAGCGGATATCGACGGGGTTCATCGCGATTTGAAGCAACGCAACGTGACCTCAGTTTGGACCACGATCTCTTTTGTTTATCCATTGCTGTTCGAGAGCGGCGAAACGCTGGCCGTCTCTAATGAGATCTTCGAAACGCCTTATCGTGTGTATCCGGAAGGTACGCTGTGGCGCGAGCCTAAACGAGACCGGGAGGCGGCATTCGTCGTTGAAACCAATATCCCTATTCGATCCCTCGTGGAAATGCGTTACGAGCAGGTCTTCGGCTCACCGCCATTGGCCCGCGAATACGGCAAACTTACTGTAATCACGAATCGCTGACTCAGACTCATCGATTGCAAGCTGGAAAGACTCGAAAAAAATTCTAAAAAAAGGTGAAAAAAAGCTTGTCAGGACCATGGGGCTTCCGCTACAGGGGAACTTCGAGCGACAAATGCCCTCATTTCGTCGTTCAAAAAAAGTTCAAAAAAGTGAAAAAAAAGCTTGTCAGGGTCTTAGAAATTCAATAAGCCTGCTGAAACCTAACCAAACCAATGGAGAAACTAATGACACAAAACGCACTAAAAACGTCTAGATTCGCTCGTCTCGCTTTGATGGCAGGCGTCGGATTTCCATTATTCCTTGCGTCCAACGCATTCGCGCAGTTGGCGGCTCCGGCCGTGCCTGCCGATCCTGGAGCTCCTCCGCCGTCCTCGGCTGAGGTCGAACGCGTCGTCGTGACCGGTTCAAACATTCCTACAGCGGAAGAGACCGGCCCGAACCCCGTGGACACCTACCGTCCGCAGGACATTGAGAAACTGGGCATCCGCAACGCCACGGACCTGCAACAAATCATCCCACAGGCGGCGGGGGGCACGGTCAACCTCAACATCGGCAACGGCGGTGATGGCACCGTTCAATTCAACCTGCGCGGTCTGTTGGCAAAGGAAACTTTGATTTTAATCGATGGCAAACGCGTCGCGTACGGTTCGTTAGGCGGCGCCGGAGGTAGCGGGGGCCCGGACATCAACCTGATACCATTTTCGATGGTTGATCACGTGGACATCCTGAAGGATGGCGCTTCGGCCGTGTACGGTTCGGACGCGATCTCCGGCGTGGTCAACTTCTTCCTGGTCCACAAGTTCCGCGGTCTGGAAATGGGCGGTACTTATGGGAACACAAACCTGGGAGCTTCCAACGAGATGGGCGAGTGGGAGGGATGGATCAAAGCTGGCACGGGCGATGACAAGACCGATATCGTGGTCATTGCCGATTTCTGGCAGCGCACTGGTGGCGTTTTCAGCCGTGACCGCGATATATCCAGCAACGGTTTCCAAATACCATTTGGCGGGTTCGACAATCGCAGCGGCAACTTTCCTGGGCGTGTGCAAGGCCGTCGGCTGGTTCCCAGGTTGTTTTTCAGCGCAAATAGTCCGGAGCCGCATTCGGCTCCCAACGCTAGATCGTCTCCACTCTACAAGAGCCCGTTTGCGATCAATCCCAACGCCTATCCCGGTGCGCCTGGTATCCATAATCCAGTACAACAGTTGGACCAGTTCGGCACTGACTATAAGGGCGGCGGCGATTACTTCTTCTTTAACTTCGCCGCCTTCACGCCGGCGCTGCCTCCGGGAGACCGGCAGGTGTACTACGGCTCCTTTACCCGCGACTTGTGCGACAAGTACCTGACGGTATTTGGCGATTTTAAATATGCACGTTCATACTTCGATTCGTCCCTGGCAGCGGTGCCGTTTACACCTGATGCGTTCGAAAGCGGACTTACGGGGACGTTCTTTAGTCCCCAAGGCATCAGTGTGCCCATTACCAATCCGTTCAATCCGTTCACTGTTGCAGACGCGACGATTCCAAACTTCTTTCCTGACGGATCCGGTCTCCCAGTCACGACCGGTGTTCGCTTCCGCGGCATCAACGACACCGGCCCGAGACACGAAAAATTCACTTACTGGGATCAGCTGTTCGACGTCGGGCTGCGGGGCGAGATGGGGAATATTGGCGATTACTTCAAGACGTGGAACTGGGAAGCCGGTTTTCGCTATTCGCGAAACGAGGGACAGGATCTTTCCGTTGGCGAAGTCAGCAAGCCTGGCTTGCGCGCGGCACTCCTGGATACAGATCCTGCCACGGCGTTTAACCCTTTCTTAGGTTTCTATGGCATGAATTCATCGAGAGCCAGGCAAAGGGTTTATGTTACCTTGCATAACTCCGGTGAGTATGAATTGCCCATTTACTATGCGACTTTTAACGGTGACTTGTTCAATCTCCCCGCCGGCCCAGTCTCGTTTGCGATTGGTGGTGAGTACGACGCGCCGCGATTCAGCCGTGATCGGGATGTGCTCAATAACACCTTTCAATCGATTGGCTCAACAGATGGCCAAAGCTTTCGTGTGAACCGGGATATCTGGGGGATCTACGAGGAAGTGCGCGTGCCATTTACCAGCCCGACATGGAATTTCCCCGGGTTCTACAGCTTCGAGGTGGACTTTGCCGAGCGCGAGGAATGGTACAGCCAGAACACCTCTGCAGTTCTAGCTTCCGGACTCTTCGCGGCGGTCCCGGCGGCGCACAGCAGGTATAATGCGCAGAAGCCAAAGGTATCTGTCCGGTGGCAACCGTTGGATCCGAAATACATTGGCGCGTTGACACTACGTGGCAGCTATACGGAGGCGTTCCATGCGCCGACACTCGGTGAGCTGACGCCTGCATCTTCGCAAGGTTTCCCGATCGTGGCTGATCCGTTTTCCACTCAGACCGAGCCACAGATCGAGGAGCGAGTCATAGGTAACCCAGCTCTGCATCCAGAAGTAGCGTATGAGTGGACCTATGGAGCTGTTTACAGCCCGAAATGGGTCAAGGGTTTAACCCTGAGCGCCGATTGGTGGCATATTGACATGCGCGACATTGTAACGGCCATCGGTTCGCAAACCATTATCCTGGAAAATCCCCCGCCAAACAATGGCGCGTCAACCGTTGTTGGAGGCACCGGGGCGGTAATAGTCCGTTCTGCTGGTGACAATCCCAATGAGCCGGGGCCAGTCGTGCTGATAAACGATCCCAGCCTCAACCTCTCCGGTGCAGTCTTCGAAGGACTCGATTATGAGGCAATCTACATCCTGGATTCGACGATCTTTGGCGGCGGAGATTGGGGTAGGTTAACTACAACGGTCAACGGCACATGGCTGTCGCGAGCTGAGTTTCAAGCTGCCAGCAACGTAAAGCGGGTGGGCATCGCTGGCGAATTCCTGCCGCCGGCATTTTCGTTAACGAGTTCGCTGCCATGGCATCGGGCGAACTTTAGTATGTTCTACGATGGCCCGGCTGATACATGGATGCAGGGCTTGGATGTCGGTGGGATCGTCCATTGGACCGCTCAGTATGAGGATGACAACGCCAGTCTGACAGGATCGACCAAGCTCAATGAGCCGAGAAGTGGCCCCAATGGCGGCGGTGACGAAAGACGTGCGCGCAAAGTGGCCGCGTTAACCACGCTCGACCTCATCTTAAACTACACGTTCAACCTGCCACCGCCTGCGCCGGCAGAAGTACCGGGCTTTGCCAAGGACGGCGGCAAGAATGTGAGAACGCCGGACGGCAAGGAGAAGAATGTCATCCCTGTGGCGACGGCTGAATATGGCTGCAGTAATTGGAAATGGTGGCTTAACAACACCACAGTTACGTTGGGCATGCAGAACGTGTTTGATCAAGATCCGCCATTCGTGGCTGGCAGCTTTGAGAACGGCTACGACGAATCACTTACCACGATTAAGGGTCGGTTCTGGTACGTCGGGATAAAGAAGCGATTCTAAGTTGTAACGTAGATTAATTCACAGCGGCCGGGCTCTGAACGGAGCCCGGCCGTTTTGCTTTCCGCGTTTGTGTCATGTCTAGTGGCGTCGAGACATCCCGACAGAATTCCTTTCTTAGCCAAGCTGCGCCGTTATGATTTTGAGTTTCGTGCCTCTCAAATCATCTCAGGATTGATTTTCACTGCGCTTTGAGAGAGACTTGGCTCCGCTAGGAAAAAGGCATGCAGCTCGTCCCGGGGATTTCATCTGCGCAAACGATGCCCGCTGCGCCGGCACCGGCAGGGGCCGGCGGCAAGCCTGGCTTGTGGATTCTTGACAGTTGGCGGGACTTGGTTCTTTACGTCTGCACACCGTTGTTGCTGGTGCCGATGTTCATCGCGGCGCAGGGGTTCTGGAGCGCGGAGTACATTTATCTCTTCGTCGCCGCCTTTGGCGCAATGGGCCACCACTTGCCGGGAATGATTCGAGCGTACGGCGACCGTGCGCTCTTTCAGCGTTTCCGATGGCGTTTCATTTGTGCGCCGATTTTTTTGGTCGTCGTCTGCGCGGCTTTTTCCGTTTGGAACCTGACGGGAATTGTGCTGGTGGCCTTTATCTGGGGCGTCTGGCATGGAATGATGCAAACATACGGATTCTGCCGGATTTATGATGCGAAAGTTGGATCATTCGCTGAGGTAACACGTCGCCTAGATTTCGCCTTGTGCGGGATTTGGTTTGCAACAGCTGTTCTTCTTTCGCCGCAACGGATGACCGACACGCTGGAAACGTACTATTCCGCAGGCGGACCTTTTATTCCGCCAGCCATTCTCCGAGCGGGACAACAGGGTCTGCTTGCGCTGGCACTTTTAGTTTCAGCGTTGTTTCTGGCGAATTTTATTTGGATGTGGAGCAGCGGCAAGCGGCCGAGTCCGGTGAAACTGGTGCTGCTCATCACGAGCATTTCGTTCTGGTGGTATTGCAACAACATCGTGGCGAGCGTTCTGGTTGGCATTGCGTTGTTCGAGGTATTTCATGATGTGCAGTACCTTTCGCTCGTCTGGATTTATAATCGGAAACGAGTCGAGAGCGACAGCTCTATCGGTGGGTTCATGCACTTTGTGTTCCGGCGCAGTGGCGCGCTGGTGGGAGTGTACATAGGCTTGGTGCTCGCTTACGGTGGGCTGAGTTTGTCCAAATCGTATGTCGACATCGACGCCGTTAAAAATATTCTTACCGGCGTCGTGACTGCATCGGCACTCCTCCATTTCTACTACGACGGATTCATTTGGAAAGTTCGCGAGAAGTCTACGCGCCAATCTTTGGGTATCACCGGTGGTACAACAGATGTTTCGTTGGGTGGTTTTTTGCCCGGCTGGGCTTTGCACGGCGTAAAATGGGTCGCGATTTTTGTAATTCCTCTCGCGATACTCTGGTTTGCCGAAATACGAAGTGACCGGGGCAAACTCGAACGTTTGGGCTCAATTGTTGCGGACCTTCCGACGAGCCCTCGGGCCCATGTTAACTACGCTACCGAGCTGCAGGAGGCAGGACGAGCCGATGAAGCAGCGAAGGAATTCGCTGAGGCAATACGTTTAAATCCCGGCTCGGCGAAGGCGCACGTCAACCTTGGATCACTGTTTACGACGAAGGGAGAGCTCGACCAGGCAGAAAGTCATTTGAAGCAAGCGTTACGCATCGAGCCGAAGAACGCTGAATATCATTCCGGCTACGCCTATCTTTTGGACCAACTTGGTCGCAAGGACCAAGCGGCTTCTGAATGTGAAACGGCCATTCGTCTGGCGCCAAAGTCGGCGCAAGCGCACTATGGCTATGGCGCGTTCCTGGAAAAACACGGACAGCCAGACGAGGCAATCGCGAAATATCGACAGACTCTGCAGTTGGATCCTGCCCACATCGACGCCCATATCGATTTGGGTAGTTTGCTTTTGGAAAAAGGCGAGCTGACGGTAGCCCGAGAGCATTTTGAGAAGGCGTCCGAACTCAACCCAAAACTGGCTCAACCGCACAATTATCTTGGAAAGGTTCTCATGCGTGAGGGAAACGTTTCGCAGGCGATAGCACAATTCGAGGAAGCGCTGCGGCTCCATCCTGATTTTCCAGAAGCGGAGCAGAACCTGCGCATTGCCAAAGGGACTAGCGCTCAATCTCCTTGACGCGAATTACACGAATTGCCACCAATTCGGTGACGTTGAGGCTAAGTCTTGGATCAATTCGTGCCACTTCGTGACATTCGTGTCTCA
>JBBQRI010000068.1:0-11054 GCA_038214915.1 Chthoniobacterales bacterium | reverse complement strand
TAGGCGAGCAATTGCCAATTAATACTCGGCTTCAGTCCCGCGTCGATCTGTCCCTGGATCCAAACAATCACGACGAACGACAACGCCGTGATATAAAGGCCGATCCCAATTTTGCGGAGCGGCGTGAGTCGGAAAACCTTGTCGATCGCTGGATAGATCACGTAGTTCACGATCGGAATGAAAATTAAAATGAGAATTGGGTTTGCGGTTTGCACCTGGGCAGCGATCAAGTTCATGCCCATCCAATGCAGGTCCATTTTCTCGGCTTGCAATGTCCATTCAGCGCCGTTGCTCATTCCCCAAAGCGCCCAGAACACCAAAATAAAAACGTAAACCATTGCGATACGAGCAAGGGTGATAAGACCTTCCTTGCTGAATGTTTCTTTCAAATAACTGAGGCCGGCTGGCCGCACGTGGACCATTTTTTTGCGACCGCCCCAGAAGAACAAAGTAGCGATAACCATCGCTATGCCCGGAATTCCAAACGCCCAACCTGGTCCCCACTTCGGATTCGCAAGGAGCCATGGACAAAGAATCGAAGAGATGAACGAGCCGGCGTTGATCGAAAAATAGAACCAGCCAAACATTTTTGACAGCAGATGCCTGTTCGATTCGCCAAATTGATCGCCCACGTTGGCTGACACGCACGGTTTGATGCCGCCCGCGCCCAAACAAATCAGGAACAATCCGATCGCCAGCATTGTGCGTTGACCAATCGCGATTCCCCATGACGTGGCCATGCACGCGAGCGTGAGGTTGCCCAGGCAGTAGACCATAGAAAGCGACAGAATGGTCCAATATTTGCCGAGCCAACCGTCGGCCAAAATCGCGCCGAGAATTGGAAGGAAATACACGCCGAACACAAAATAATGCGTGTACATGTACGCTTCGTTCTCCTGCATTGGCGCCAGCAGACCCGACTGGTTCAGGATGTAATGCGCCATGAAAACGGTCAGGACCGATTTCATGCCGTAGTAGGAGAAACGCTCAGCCGCTTCGTTCCCGATGATGTAGGGGACCCCCGGCGGCATCCCGGTCAGGTTCGGTGGTGACCTCATGTATTTGTGTTTAGCCATGGGATCTCCTTTCCCTACCGAGCTTCGTGCGGAACTTCGGCCGGCGTTCCTGAAGTCGAATGTCCCTCAGAATGTTGTTCTGCCGCATTCGACCAGACCTTTGCCGGATCGGGTTGCTCCCTCTGATTTTCCGGCATCTGTCCAAGGGGATGCTTTTCGCAAGATGTAGAAAACAGAAAGAGGCAGAGCGAAGCAGCGATGACGGCCTGGCGAACGAAAGAAGCCATAATGCGCTGGCACAGTTATCAGCCTCTGGTGGCGCGTGCAAGGCGAAAGCGTTAGTTGTGATTGAAAGACGCCTACATGGCGTTACTATCACACGCGGTGGGCCGCACAGAAAGACTCAGCGCGTGGAACGAAGTGTTCGCTCTCGTTCTGCTTTTTGCCGGCACGCTACTTTTTTTCGCGCTGATTTCCTATACGCCGAAGGATATACCGTCGTGGTTCTGGTTTAGTCACGTTTCGCCGGCGAATCATCCTGCTCAAAATTTCATTGGGCCGCTAGGAGCTATCGTCGCAGGCATTTGCTATCAGCTAATCGGCGTTTTTGCTTCACTATTGCTGGCGGCCGTTCTACTCGGATTCGGCGCCGCGAAATTATTTCATCCTCGATTGCGTGTCACGCTTCGAATCCCGTGGATCATTCTATTCCTCATTTCTGGTGCATGCTTGGACCAAGCGTGGGGGATCAGCCATTTCCTCGGAAGGAAGGTGCCGGTGGACATTCAAGGACCGGGCGGTCTCATCGGTTATCGTTTGTCCGATGAACATCGTGGGCTGCTCCCCGCGGCTCTAGGCCCGGTCGGCTCGGTTCTTCTTGTCGTTGGAGTTTATTTAACCACGCTGATTTTGGTTACGGGTCTGCGCCCGATTCATTTTGTTCGCGAGATGGTCAACCTTACGCGCCGGAGCGTGGCGAAGTTGCACGAATGGCGCGTGCGTCGAACGATTCGAAAGTCGGACCTCAAGGAACAACTGAAGACCCAGAAGGGGCGGAGCGCGCTTGAAGCGCTGCAGAAGCAACTCAAAAAGAAAGGGCTTCCTGTGCCTGAACCCGTAGCGACAATGATTTCGCCGGATGAATTGGCGAATCGGCCCGCGCCGAAAGTCGTCGATACGACGGTGCCGTCGACTGAGCGGGTGGTAAGTCGGCGCAGACCTTCTCTCGCGGAGCTGCGCGCAAGTGAAGAAAAATCGAAGACGGCCACCAGTCCGACAAGTGCCACTTCCAGCTGGGAAGATTACGTCTTGCCCGGGCTTGATCTGCTCGAGGAACACAGTCTTGAAGCGCGTATAGCCACCGATCCTTCCGAACTACAAGAGGTCCAGCAAATTCTCATTGAGACGTTGGCCCAATTTGGAATCGCCGTAGGACCTGGAGACATCACGAAGGGTCCAACCATCACGCGGTACGAAGTTTATCCGGCCAAGGGCGTGCGCGTGGACAAGATTGTGAGTCTCGAGCGCGACCTTGCACGAGCGACGAGTGCCGAGCGAATCAACATTCTCGCGCCTATTCCGGGCAAAGACACTGTCGGAATTGAGTTGGCCAATACGCGCAAAGTCACGGTGAAATTGCGCGAGCTTTTTCAATCGACTGATTGGGACACCGCGAAAGAGCATGCAAGAATTCCGCTTGCGCTCGGCAAGGACGTTTACGGCAAGACAATCATTGCCGACCTGGCGCAGATGCCGCACCTGCTTGTCGCTGGGACGACTGGCAGCGGAAAGAGCGTCTGTATCAACGCGCTGATTGCCAGCATGCTCTTTCGCTTCACGCCGGAAGAGATGCGCTTGGTTATCATTGATCCAAAAATGGTGGAAATGCAGGCGTATCAATCGTTGCCGCATCTTGCATTTCCGATCGTGACGGATCCGAAAAAAGTTCTGTTAGCGTTGCGATGGCTGATCGACGAGATGGAACGCCGCTATAGAATGTTTGCCCGCGCAGGCGTGCGGAACATTGTCGGGTTCAATGGACGGCCGAAGAAAAAAACCCAGAAAGAACTCGATGCTGAGGCTGTAGAGTCCGCTGTCTCACCGGATCGCGCGCGCAAGTCCGCTGAGACAGCGGACGCTACAGCGATCAAAGTGCCGCGCGAAGACGAGGAGGTCGTTCCCGACAGAATTCCGTACGTCGTCGTCATCGTCGATGAGTTGGCAGATCTGATGCAAACCGCGCCCGCGGATGTCGAGACGGCGATCGCGCGCATCACGCAAATGGCACGTGCAGCTGGCATGCATGTGATCGTCGCAACTCAAACCCCGCGCGCGGACGTGATCACCGGGGTTATCAAAGCGAATGTTCCCAGCCGCATCGCATTCCAGGTCGCGAGCAAGATCGACAGCCGCGTCATTCTTGATGAAAACGGCGCCGAGCGTTTGCTCGGGCAGGGCGACATGCTTTATCTGCCACCAAGCGCTTCACGACTCATTCGTGCGCAAGGCGTGCTGGTCACTGATAATGAGATTCACGCGCTCGTAGAATTTATTTCGAAACAAAGTCCGCCTGCATTTGATACGGCCATGCATGAGAAGCTCCAATCCACCAGTGCGCCGGAGGAAGAAGTGACCGCCGAAGATGAAGAGCTGGTCGAAAAATGCATCGAGATTATTCGACAGGAAAAACGCGCATCCACTTCGCTGCTCCAGCGCAGGTTGCGACTCGGTTACACGCGCGCGGCGCGAATCGTTGATATTCTGGAGCAGCGCGGTATTTTGGGTCCCGGCGAGGGCGCCAAACCACGCGAGATTTTGGTCGATCTCGATGCTGCCGTTTAGCCGGCTTTTCGCTCATGACAATAGAGGGGCTCGGAAAAAAATTTCAGGAAGCAAGACTAGCGAGAAATCTCACGCTCGATGAAGCCGCGCGCATGACCAAAATTCGCCCGCACAGGCTGGCGGAAATTGAGGCGGACGATTTTTCGCAATTCCCGAGCCTGGCGTATGCGAAGGGTTTCCTGCTTATTTACGGGAAATTCCTGGATGTCGACGTGACGCCTTACCTGGACGCGTTTGAGAATTCCGAGAGCGTGAACGTGGACGGCTACTCGTACCTCCAGGAGAACGAGCGCGCGAAACCGGTCTCTGCGCCGGTGGCTCGGCGCCGTCCCGTTGCTACCGGTGGGAGCAATCGCGTTTCGCCAATGCCGCTCATTGTGGGGGTGGTGATTTTAGTGGTCGGCTTTCTTGGCATGAAATTTTTTCTCAATGTGCAGCGGCTCGCGCCAGGGCGAGTGGGCTCGAGTGCGCAAACGCTACCAACTGCGACGCCGGCGGTTGCCTCGGACGGGTCGAGCCCGGCAGCAGCTCCAAAGATTGGCGCTGCGGCTACGAGTGCGCCGGTCGCGTCTCTTGTCCCTACACCGGGGGCGCTGGAAACGCGCAAGGCTTTGGCAGCTAATTCCACAGCGTCAGTTGAACCGGAAGTGCGTAAGGCGAAGCCGGTGAGTAAAGAAGAACTGACGCAGGGTCGCGCAGCAACCGATTCGCCTCCACCGGAATCAGGCGAACAAAATCGAGTTGCCATCCAGCCGCTCAAACGAACTTACGTGAGGGTAACACTCGGCGACGACGGAAAGGCTGCGTTCGAACGATGGGTCTCCCCGGCTGATGGTCCGGTTGAATTTCGCGGTAAGCATGTGTCGATTCGGGTTCTCGATCCTGAAGCTGTTAAGATCACAAAAAACGGACAGGCGCTGCAAGAAAACGACCAGGACGTGACGGTCAATTAACTAAGTCTGTCTTTCTGAGCGAAGCGAAGAATCTCGGATCATTTTTTCGGAGTCGATCAACCGGTCGGAAATGGATCAGAAATGTTTGAAAGCCTGGCCTCATGCTTCGCATTTCGTTGCAGCGCTTCGCTCAACATGACAGGGCCGTATGTTTTAAGTGCTAGGTGGAAATGAAGACGACCAACGCGACAGATTTTTCTCGCAAACCGAAAGTCGGGATGATCAGCCTCGGCTGCGCCAAAAATCTCGTCGATGCGGAGGTCATGCTTGGAAGCGTTCTGCAACGCGGGATGGAAATCACGTCGTGCGCAGAGGACGCCGATGTGCTCGTGATTAACACTTGCGCCTTCATCGATTCAGCCAAGGAAGAATCGATCGAAGCGATTTTGGAAGCGCATCAGCAGCGCGGGTTAAATAAACGACCGGACCAGAAACTAATCGTAAGCGGCTGCATGTCGCAGCGGTTTGCGAGAGAACTCCAGAGCGAGTTGCCTGAGGTAGACGCGTTCATCGGACTCGATCAAGTCAACGAGCTCGGTCAGATCGTGGAAAGGATTTTAGGAGAATGCCCAACGCTCAACATCCAACGCTCAATGTTCGATGTGGACAGTTCGACGTTGGACGTCGATTTCGGCGATCGCGAATTCGGCCTTGCATTCACTAACAAGCGTCCCACGTACATTCCCGATTACGACACACCGCGTTTCAGACTTACTCCATCGCATTCCGCTTACGTGAAGATTGCCGAGGGCTGCAATCATCCGTGCAGTTTTTGCGTGATTCCACAAATGCGCGGCAAGCACAGGAGCCGGAAACCGGAATCGGTTTTGGCGGAAATCCGTGCACTCGTCGACGAAGGTGTGCGCGAAATCAACTTGATCAGTCAGGACACCACGTACTACGGAATGGATTTGTGGGAGGCTAAAGCGGGGCCGCGGCAGCCGGTGGATTCCAGTCGCGGGCCGACTCTCGCCGCGTTGCTTGGCTACATTCAACAGATCAAAGGTGATTTTTGGGTGCGCCTGCTTTACACGCACCCGGCGCATTGGAGCGATGAACTGATTGAGACCATTGCTGAATGCGACAAGGTCGCGCGCTACATCGACATTCCACTACAACACATCGACGAATCGATGCTCGGCCGGATGCGACGTGAAACATCGCGCACGCATATTGAAGACTTAATTCACAAACTGCGCGCTGGAATTCCGGGGGTAACGCTGCGCACTACTTTCATCGTCGGGTTCCCCGGCGAAACCGATGCAGAATTCGAGACATTACTGGATTTCATTCGCCGCAGCCGGTTCGAACGTCTTGGGATATTCAAATACTCGCAGGAAGAGGGTTCCCTTGCCGCCAGGATGCCGGGGCAAGTTCCCGCAAAGATAAAGAACTCACGTTATCGAGCAGCGATGGCGATGCAGCAATCCATTGCCCATGATCTCGCTTGCAAAAAAATTGGCAGCGAACTGAAACTGCTCGTCGATCAGCCGCACATTGCCCGGAGCGAAGCCGATGCTCCGGATGTCGATGCGCGGGTCGTCTTGTCCGAGGCTGCGCCTGTTGGCGAGTTCATTCAACGGACCGTCACAGGAAGCCGCGGCTACGATCTGCTGGCCTAATGCGAGCCACATTTTCCTACTGCAAGATTGGGTAGTGACAAGTCGGCGATTTTTGATCAATTTCTCCAACAGTAATGGCCGAACCTGACCAACCAAAAAAAGAGACCGTTCGCATCGAGCTGCCGCATCCGCCTGTAACGCCGCCGCCCGCTCCGCCGGCTCCAAGTGTTAAACCGCGCGAGACCGTCCGGATCCAGTTGCCGGTTCGCGAAACCGGCAATGCGCCTGTTCCCTCTTCACCGCAGTCTGCCCCCGGGGATATTTCGTCCACCAATTTTTTCCCGTCGCCGAAGCCACCAGCTGCCACGCGTCCGTTATCGGATTCGGTACATCCGCCTTCGATTCCACCCTCTTTAGGACCGAAAAAGGAGACCGTGCGCATTCCGCTCATGCCGGAACCGATGCGCTCGGCTCAGAAAAAGACTCAGCCGCTGATGGCGATGCCTGACGTGATTCCACAAAATCCGCCGATCGCTGTGGCACCGGTCGAGAAAAGCTCAATGCTGATGTATTGGATGCTTCTCGCTATGTCGGCATTGATTTTGATTATCCAGATTTGGACGTATTTTTCTTAGCCATGGAAAATTCTGAAACTATCACACTTAACGAATCGAATTTTGACCGCGAACTGACGCAGGACGACAAGCCTATGATCGTGGATTTTTGGGCGGAATGGTGCGGTCCGTGCAAAATGATTGCGCCGCTGTTGGACGAGATCGCGCGCGAAAAAGCGGGTGCGGTCAAGGTTGCGAAAGTGAACGTAGACGACAACCAGAGTCTCTCGTTCAAGTACAACATTCGCGCGATCCCGGCGCTGCTGTTTTTCAAAAATGGCCAACTACGCGACCAAGTCGTCGGGGTCACCAGCAAGAAGGATCTGCTCAGCCGGCTGGAAGCACTGGCGTAGCAGATTTTGAAAATGTGGTTGGGTCGCCGCGCTGCGCCGACTGGACGCCGCAGCGCGGCGTCCCCACCGTATTGCGTTCCGAATCATGCGCCCGGCGGGGGTCGAACCCACAACCTTTGGCTTCGGAGGCCAACGCTCTATCCAGTTGAGCTACGGGCGCAATAGGAACGAGAATTAGCCACAGATCCCGCTGATTTTCACAGATTTTCTGATGTTGTCCTGCTTGTGCTTCGTGCTCAAATGATTGGCGATTTCGGGTTGCAAAACCCGTGCCTTCGAATGAGAGTGTGCGCCCGCAGCCGCGCGGCTGGCGACGAGTTATGAATCAGATCATCGATACGATTGAGAAAGAACAGCAGAAGAATGATGCCAAAGCGTTTTCTGTTGGCGATAGCGTGCGCGTGCACACTCGCGTCGTGGAAGGAGACAAGGAACGAATCCAGATCTTTGCCGGCATAGTGATCGGCCGGAAGGGTCGCGGGCTCAACGAAACTTTCACTGTGCGCCGCATCTCGTACGGCGAGGGCGTCGAGCGGGTATTTCCGCTGCACTCGCCCCGCATCGCAAAAGTGGAAGTGGAACAAAAAGGCCGCGCTCGCCGCGCGAAACTAAATTATCTTCGCACCCGTAAGGGGAAGGAAGCGACGGCGGTTCGCGAATAGCGAGTTACTTCGTCTACAGATTTGGCAGATTTAGGCTGATCTGCAGAGGAAAGGCCGCTCTAAAAAAATCTGTGATAATCTGCGGAATCTGCGGATAACTTCTGCCGATGTCCTACCGCCGCTGCGGATTTCGCTACGAAAAAAAACTCCGCATCACAGGAGTCTCGCGCATTGCAGGCATTGACGAAGCCGGACGTGGCGCGTTGGCGGGGCCGGTTGTTGCCGCTGCCGCGATTCTACCCGAAAAATTTCGCCATCGTCGGCTGAATGATTCCAAACAGCTCGCGTGGGAATTACGCGAAGAAATCTATTGCGAGCTGATTTCGAATCCCGAAATCAGATGGACCGTCGGCATTGTCGATTCTGTTGAGATCGACCGGATTAACATCCTGCGCGCGAGCCACCGTGCGATGCGCCTAGCGATTGAAGCGTTACTCGAACCGCCGGACCACGTTTTGATTGATGGTTTGCCGGTGATTCCTTTTCCACTTCCGCAGACGGCAATTATCGATGGCGATTGCATCAGCTTAAGCATCGCCGCGGCAAGCGTAATCGCGAAGGTCACCCGCGACCGGATCATGCGTGACTTTTGCGCGCAGTTCCCGCAGTATTGCTTCAGCCAGCACAAAGGTTACGGAACAGAACTGCATCTTTTCAAGCTCCATGAATTCGGCCCTTGCCCGATCCATCGCCGATCTTTCGAACCAGTGGCGCAACCGCTTCTTGCCTTGGAAGAAATCGTCCAAATCCGGTCATCTCCGGCGCGGCGCGCGCGGCGAGAAATTAGCGTGCCGATTCCTGAAGCGTAGCGGTTACAAAATTCTCTTCCGCAATTTCCGTGGACGCAGTGGCGGCGAAATCGACGTTGTGTGCCGCGACAATGACACGTTGGTGTTTATCGAAGTAAAAACGCGCACGCGCGAAGATTTCGGCCGGCCATTCGCGGCAGTGGACCGAGAAAAACGGAAGCGAATCTCACGCGGCGCTCTCGCGTGGCTGCGAATGCTCGACAACCCCGATATTCTTTTCCGCTTCGATGTCGCGGAAGTAATCCTTGCGGACGACGCAAAACCACGCGTAGAACTGATTAAGAACGCATTCCCGCTCTCGAAGCCGTACCTCTATTGACGCGAATGACCAACAAGATCAATCATCTCGCCGTTTGGGTGTTGGTTATTGTGCACCAACTCGTTGGGTGGGGCTGGTACACAATCTTTGGCGAGAAGTGGCTTAACCTTCACGCCCGCACAATGACAGATATCGAGCGCACTCACAGCGTAGGCGCTTACGTTTTGGCGATTGTTACGGCGATTATTGTCAATTATGCGCTGGCGTGGCTGATCGCTCGGGTGAATGCCACGACCGCAATTGCCGGTTTAAAAGTCGCGATGCTCTGCTGGTTCGCCTTTCTTTTCGTCGAACACGCGACCATCGCCGTGTTCTCGTCCTTCGAAACGAACCAGTGGCCGCTCATCTTGATCGATATGGGCCGGCCATTCGTAAACTTTGCAATCAGCGGCCTGGTTCTCGGCGCCTGGCGCAGGCCCGCGCTTTAGTCGCGGTTGCTGATCTTCCCGGCACGAAAGCTGTCGTCTCATTGCTGGACAATTGCCATGCTCTAGGCAAATCGTAAGTTCGAATTATGGTCGAGCCCATCCTGGTCGCACAATCGAACGAACCAATTTTTTTGCTGCCTAAAATGGCGAACCGCCACGGTTTGATTGCCGGCGCCACGGGCACAGGCAAGACAGTGACCTTGCAAACGCTCGCCGAAAATTTCAGTGCCCGTGGCGTGGCTGTGTTCATGGCCGACGTCAAAGGCGATCTCGCGGGATTAAGTCAGGCTGGTGCAAACAATCCGAAAATCGTCGAGCGGGCAAAGGAGCTTAAGATCGACAATTTCACAGGCGAAGCCTGCCACGTCGTTTTCTGGGATGTGTTCGGCGAGCAGGGACATCCAGTGCGCGCGACGGTTTCGGAAATGGGCCCGCTGCTGCTCGGCCGGTTGCTCGATTTAAACGACACGCAGGCAGGCGTGCTCAATATGGTCTTCAAAATCGCGGACGATAACGGGTTGCTCATTCTCGATCTTAAGGATCTGCGCGCGATGTTGCAGTACGTCGCCGACAACGCCGACCAATTCAAAACTCAGTATGGAAATGTCTCCGCCGCCAGCGCCGGTGCCATCCAGCGCAATTTGCTCGCGCTGGAATCGCAGGGAGCGGACAAATTTTTCGGTGAGCCCGCGCTTAATCTTGAAGATTTAATCCAGACGCAAAATGGGCGCGGCGTCGTAAACATTCTTGCTAGCGACAAGCTGATGCAAAAGTCGCCGAAAGTTTACGCGACGTTTCTGCTCTGGATGCTGTCGGAGTTGTTCGAGAATCTTCCCGAAATCGGCGATCCGGAGAAACCGAAGCTGGTTTTCTTCTTTGATGAAGCGCATCTGCTCTTCACCGACATCGCGCCGGCGGTGGAACAGAAGATCGAACAAATGGTGCGGCTGATCCGTTCCAAAGGCGTCGGCGTGTACTTCGTCAGCCAGAATCCGCTCGATATTCCTGAAGTTGTTCTTGGGCAGCTCGGCAACCGGGTGCAACACGCTTTGCGCGCATTCACACCGCGCGATCAGAAGGCTGTTAAAGCCGCCGCCGAAACGTTTCGGCAAAATCCGAAACTAAACGTTGAGACCGTGCTGACTGAACTCGCCGTTGGCGAAGCGCTTGTGTCAATGCTGGATGAAAATGGCAGCCCGCAAGTTGTGGAGCGCGCAAAAATTGTTCCGCCGCACAGTCAGGTCGGCGCAATCACGCCGGAGCAGCGGAAGCAAATTATCGATTCGTCGGTGCTCGCGGGTCACTACGAAAAGGCTATTGATCGGGAATCGGCTTACGAAAAGTTGCAGGCAAGAGCAGGGGAGAAAACCCAAAGCGCCGGTGCAGCGCCGGTGGCACAAGGCGAAGCGGCACCTGCACCGCCACAATCGTCTGTGCTGGCGGATGCATTGGGAACTGTGACTGCGGCGTTCCAACCCAATATCGGGCCGCGCGGCG
>JBBQRI010000067.1:0-11064 GCA_038214915.1 Chthoniobacterales bacterium | reverse complement strand
GACTTCGACTTTGATTTCCTTCACGTCGCCGGCCTTGATGTTGTGTTCCTTCACAGTCTTCATCATGGCGGTGAGCGGCGCGTGACTGAGTGCTTCGATCGGGAAACTCTTCATCCCGCAATCGAGGATGCGGTAGTGCGACTGCGGTGAATTTGGCAGGTCGGCAATGAGCGCCTCACCGTCAAAAGTGGCCGGTTCCCCCTTGTATTGCACATGATGGAAGACAGCGAAGAGCCCTTCCTTGCCATCGATGATGTGCTCCGGACCGGAGAATCCGCCGCGCGCGAGCAGCGCACTTTCGGCGCCCATTCTACCCGCCCACGGATCGACCGTGTTCTTCATGTTGGTCAATTTACCGGCGGTAACCGCGCCCGGGCAAAACGTCCGCGACGCGCTGATACCCATGGCCGAAACCATCTGCGCCGGCGTGAGATTCAAGACTCGCCCCGCAGCAATCGGCGCGGCGAAGGCGCTCAAAGTCGCGTGATGCCAGCCGTACTCGCGCACGCCCGGTCGGCCGACTTCGCAAAGCCGCATCTCGATTTCGTAGGCGATGACGGTGGCAAGAATCAGATCCTTGCCGCCTAAGCCTTCGCTCTCACAAAGCGCCAGCGGCGCCGCGATCAGATCGCTCGGATGACACGGGTCCGACGTCCAATAAATGTCGTTGTAATCCATCGCGCGGATCATGTGTCCGTTGATGAAGGACGCATCGACCGGGTTGGTTTTGAACCCGGAAACGAAGGTCGTGGCACGCTCATTACCGCCGCCCATCGCGCGGTAATGCTTGAGCAGGATCTTCGCGTCGTCCTGCTGGCTGCCGCCAAGCGCACAGCCAATCGTGTCGAACCAAAACAGTTTCGCCGCCTGAATCGCTTCGGGGGAGAGGTCCTCGTATTTCAGGGCGCAAGCCCATTCCGCGATAGTGTAGGAAAGCAGCTTCTTCGACTCAGTGGATTTTTCAGACATGGCGATCTTCTTGGTTAGGCCACGGCGTAGTCAGCGATCGCGTTGGCCATGTCGAGGGTGGAAGCTTTTCCGCCCATGTCGTAGGTGCGCACCTTGCCTTCCGCGATGACGCGGGCGACAGCGGCCTCGAGCCGTTCGGCTTTCTCCGTTTCCTTCAACCAGTCGAGCATCAACTTGGTCGTGAGAAGCATCGCGATTGGGTTGACCTTGTTTTGGCCGACGTATTTCGGAGCCGAGCCGTGGGTCGGCTCAAAGACAGCGTAGTTGTCGCCGAGGTTGGCGCTCGGCGCGAAGCCAAGTCCGCCGACGAGGCCGGCGCATAAGTCGCTCACGATGTCGCCAAACATGTTCTCCGCCACGAGCACCGAGTAATCCTGCGGGTTCTTGAACATCCACATGCAGATCGCGTCGATGTTCGCGTCGTCCGCGCGAATGTCCGGATAATTTTTGGACATGTCGCGGAAGCAACGCATCATCAAGCCGCCGGTTTCGCGCAGCACATTTGGTTTTTCTATCAGCGTGACGCGTTTGCGGCCGGTTTTCTTGGCGAATTCGAACGCCTGTTTACAAATGCTAGTGCACCCTTGTTTGCTCATGATGCGGGTGGAGAGCGCGATGTTTTCAAGGCCTGCTTTGTCTTTCCATTTCTTCATCTTCGGGTTTGCGCACAGCGCCGTGTAAACCGGTTCCGGGAGCGGGAAGAACTCGACGCCACCGTACATGCCTTCGGTGTTCTCACGGAACACGACTTGGTCGATTGGCACGTCCGCTCCGCTCGGGTTCGTGATTTTGTTCCCGCGATAGTTTAGCGGGTTACCCGGATAACTTTTGCACGGCCGCATGTTGGTGTGCAGGTTGAAAAGCTGCCGTAGCCCAACGATCGGCGAGAAATAAACCAGTCCTTTCTCTTCCAGTTCCGGCGCCAATTCTTCCTTCGCTTCTGATTGCGGTTTGCTCGTGATAGCACCGAAAAGACCGCAAGTTGTTTCCTTCAACGCTTTGACTGTTCGGTCAGGCAGCGCGTTTCCTTCCTTGCACCAGAATTCCCAACCAATGTCGCAAGGGACATATTCGGCATCGAGTTTCAGCCGATCCAAAACGAGGCGCGCAGCCTCCATGACATCGTGCCCTACTCCGTCACCGGGCATCCACGCAATTCTGTATTTAGCCATAGGAGGACGACTTTATCGGCGAGATTCCAACCCGCAACTCCCAGCAACCTTCAGCAATTCACCACAGAGGTCACGGAGTTCACAGAGAATTGGAAGCCTGTTTCTTTCTCCGAGTTCTCTGCGCTCTGTGGTAAAAATTAGGTTTTCGCGCGGAGACGTGACGCAACGAGCTTTTCTGCGCCGCCGGCGACGATCAATTGTTGCGCTGCAGGACTCAGCGGCGGGAAGGGGAATGATTTTCCGTTGACGGTGAGGATTGATTTCGCGTAGTCGATCGTGATTTCTGGGCCAACTGTTGTTGGGGCACGATCAGTCAACGTGTCGCGCAAGTATGTGACTAACTCCGGACATTCAAAAACAACGAACCCGTTGTTGAATGCGTTGCGCTTATAGGTTTCGGAAAAACTGCCGGCAATGACGCACGGGATTCCTTTGAACTTCAGCGCGGTCGCGGCTTGCTCGCGGCTCGAGCCAGTGCCGAAATTAAATCCGGCAACGACGACATCGCCCTTTTGGTAGAGCGCATTGAAGTTCGGATCATAATTTTCAAATGTTACTGCGGCCATCTGCTCAGGCGTCATGTCGTCGCGGTAAGTATGTTTACCTGCGTAAACGCCGTCGGTGTTCAAATTGTCTTTGTCGATAAAGAGAATCCGGCCGCGCACGCTCGAGGGAAAACCTTCCATGATCTGCACGGATGCCGCAGGCCTCGGCTTTTTCTCAGGGCGTCGGGTCGCGGTGTCGGCGGGTTTGTCGGTGAAATTCGTGGGTCCGCAAATGAAGCCGGCGAGCGCGCTGGCGGCGACGACCGCGGGCGAAGCGAGATAAACGAACGCGTCACGATCGCCCATGCGGCCTTTGAAATTCCGATTCGTCGCGCTGATTGCGTTTTCGCCCTTTTGCACCAGACCGCGACCCAGACCGATGCAGGCGCCGCAGCCGGGCGGCAACGGGATTGCGCCAGCACCAATCAGCGTCTGCCAGTCACCAGTGGACTCGGCGCGCGCCTGCGTCTCGGCGCTGGCGGGGGCAAGATAGAATTCAACACCTTCTGCGACGCGTCCGCCCCGGGTGCGAATGACTTCCGCGGCGTCGCGCAAATCTTCAAAGCGCGCGTTCACGCATGAGAGCAAATACGCCTTCTGGATTGGCACACGTTTGCGTTCCATTTCCGGCAGCGAAACCATCGTTTTCACTTCGTTAGGCCCAGACACATGCGGTACCACCGTCGCCAGATCGAGTTCAAGCTCGATCGCATACTCAGCGTCGGGATCGGTGCTGAATTCGCTACGATTTTTCCACCACTTCTCGATATCGGCGTTTGTGTAACCGGATCGGCTCTTCGCGCCGCGCGTTCCCGGACGTTTCGGATTGGTGAGCTGGTCAACGCGTGAGCGCAGGTAGTTCACCGTTGTTTCATCGAAAGGAAAAACGCCTGCGAGCGCGCCCCATTCTGTAGTCATGTTGGCAATCGTCATCCGCGCGGACATTGGAAGATTTGCTACGCCATCACCGACGAACTCAACGGCGTAATTGAGCACCTCGTCTTTGTTGAACAGTCCGCATAACGCGATGATCACGTCCTTGCCGACCACGCCTGGAGAAAGTTTTCCCTTCAGAACGACCTTCGCCACCGGCGGGACCTGCCACCACGTAACTCCGGTCGCCCAAATACTCGCGGCATCGGTGCGCACGACCGGCGTTCCGAGCGCCGCCATCGCACCATACAGATTCGAGTGCGAATCGCTGGCGACCATCATCGAGCCTGGAACGACGTAGCCCTGTTCGACCATCACTTGATGGGAAATGCCGGTTCCCGCTGGGTAGAAATCGATGCCGTGCTCGCGCGCGAACGCCTCGATCTTCGCATACTTCGCCAAATTTTCGGGCGAAGTATTTTGGATGTCGTGATCGATAGCGAACACTGGCTGTGCCGGATCGGCAATCGATGTCGCGCCGATCTGCTTGAATTTCGGAATCACCGCGCCGGTGTTGTCATGCGTCATCACGTGGCGCGGGCGAATCGAAACGAAATCGCCGCTGCGCACCTGTGTGCCTGGAGCAAGTCCATCCGCATGACGCGCCGCAATCTTCTCGACAAGTGTAAGTCCCATATCAGGTGGCAATAAATTATTCTGCTGCTGCGTATGCGTCCAGCGGATCAGTTGTAGCCGGCATCGGTGATGCCGGTCGGCCGGGATTACCGATCCGGGCTACAGTTTCACTTTTTAGCGGCACGCTTTCCCAAAAACTTTGCGATGTCGAAGTCTACAAAATCGGCGTGATGAAAAATAATTGATTCGATCGAGCGCTCGACCTTGTCCCCCTCGTGACTATGCGTGGCGATGATGTGCAGCACTTCCCCGGGGACGCCGTGCTTGTAAGCGAGCGCGACGCCGCTGAACGGATGGCGCACTTGCTGCCCGAATTTTCCCTGGATCACTTTGCCCGAGGTGTCCTTATCGTACTCGAGCGGTTTGCCGACATCGGCCAAGAGTGAACCGGCGATGAGATAGTCCCGCTGGACAGGAATGCCACAGCGGAACGATTTCTCTACAACATCCGCGATAGCGATGCATTGCCGCGCACACGAATTTAGATGCTCTACAAAAGTCATGTCGATATCGCCGGCAAGGAGCGTGAACTGCACTGCGCGCAGCTCATCGAAAGTCCAGCCCTTTCCGCCGCATCCGGTGGTAATCGCTTCGTTCCAAACTGCTGCCACTTTTTCGCGCAGTGATTTGTCTTTGATCTTCATCAAGGGCGGAAAAAGCTCCGCGATTTGTTTTACGCCGTAGTCTTTCCGTTCGTTTGTTGTCATGGTTACCTCGATTTCAGTCGATATTTTTGAGGCTTTGAAGCGGTTCTTTCGATTATTTTTTTGGCTTCCAAATCAAGCTTAACTGTTTCGCCATACCAACTGATATTTCCTGAGAACTTGCCTTTTAAGCTCTTATTAAGGCGGCTGAATAATTCGGTGTGCGTGAGGTCATTTTTTCGCAGGGCTGACAGGATAGCCTTCCTGAGCGTGTCGTATTTTTTTCTGTCGATATTCTTCCCGCTTTTACCCAGCGGGTGTTTCGTCAGTATTTTTTCGTCGGTCATTTTCCTTCTCTTTTCTTGATAGTTTTGTTCGCACGGACATTCATGTCGCTCAACCTCACAAGCATGCGTTTGGGCCGGTTTTGGTCAATTAGGCATCAGCCGGGTTGAATTGTAATTTGTTTAATGCAGACTTCCCAGCGTCGTTCCTGAAAGCCTGGAGCCCAGCTAGATTGCTCATGCCAACCTACGATTATTCGTGTCAGAAATGCGGGCAGACTTTCGAAGCGTTCCAGTCAATGCGCGATGAACCGTTTCGCGAATGTCCGAAGGAGTTTTGCCGGTTGCCAAAGTGGGGACACGGGAAGGTAAAACGTTTGCTCGGTACAGGCGCGGGTCTCATTTTCAAGGGCTCGGGATTCTACAGCACTGATTATCGCAGCGAATCATACAAAGCAGGTGCCAAAAAGGAATCTGCGCCGAAAGGATCCGAAGGCAGCGACAAATCCTCAAAAACCGAGCCACCAAAAACTTCTTCTTCCGGCGAGACGAAGACAGCTGAGAAGAAATCAGCAAAAGAATCCGCCTAATGTTTTAGCAACAGCCGCGCGAATGCCCTAACGCGGAATCGATCCGAGAGATTTGGATCGGTTGTGCTTAACCCTTTGGTAATTTTTGCAGCTGCGCGATGAACGCCTCCGGGCCACCGGGGAAATAACCGTCGAACTGCCACACCTTTTGGCCGTTGCTGTTCAGCACGACGATGGTAGGAAATCCAAGAACTTCGTACTGCTGAGCCAGTTGCACGTTTTGCTTTTTCTCGTCTGTGGGCTGGGATTTTCTGCGAGGAAAATCGAGCTCCACCAAAACGAGATTGTCGTGCGCGAAATTTTTGAACTGCGGCTGCGACAGAACATCCTTGTCGAATTTGATGCACCACCCGCACCAGTCAGATCCCGTAAAATTGAGGAAAAGAAGTTTGTGGTTCGACTTCGCCTCTTCCTGCGCCTTGTTCCAATCATGCAGCCAATCGGATTCCGCTCGCGCGAAGGCAGCGGAAACAAGCGAGACTGCGGCTGCGACAAAAAATAATCGAGGGGTCTTCACTCCACCATCTTCGATGCAGTTACAGCCCGGCGCAAGAGCGGTACAACGCACCGCTCGGGGACAGCCATTATTTTTTTCACGCCTGCAATAGCCCGACGCGGCAACGCCGGGCTATCGGAGGAAATCCTGATCTACTTCAGATGCTTCGAGACGAGTTTGGTCATCTCGAACATGCTCACCTGGCTCTTGCCATTAAATACCGGCTTGAGCGCGTCGTCGGCGTTGATCATGATTCTTTTCTTTTTGTCCTGCAGACCACGCTTCTTGATGTATGCCCAAAGCTTTTTTGTAAGCTCCGGCCGTGATAGCGGCTGCGAACCGACGACGGCAGCAAGCTTATCGTCCGGCTGGACCGGTTTCATGAAGGCGGGATTCGGTTTGCGCTTGGAAGTTTTTTTGGTTTTCGGCATGGACGCTGACTAACGTTTCGCCTGCGGGAGAGCAAGACTAATTTTTAGCTAAATAAAAATTTTTATTGGCCGTCTTCCCGGCGCACGGCGATTGCCGCCACATCATCGGGACCAGTCTTCGCAGAATTGTCGGGAGCTGTTTGCGCTACGATCCGTTTGAGCAATGCCTCCGCACTAGGCGCGGAATGATCCAGAGCTTTTTCGAGCTGCTCCGGAGTCACCCGATGGCGCTCGTCTTTCGTCCAGCGTAACAAGCCATCAGTGTAGAGAAGGAAAGCATCGCCGGGTTCAAGATCGATCACTGTTTCAGTGAAGGCCGATCGTTTGATCATGCCCAGTGGAGGCGCCACTGAAGCGATGGATTCTGTTGTCCCGGTGTGATGAACAACCAAAAGCGGCGGATGCCCTGCGCCGACGACCTGAGCTTGTCCGGTTGCGGGATCAAGGGCTACACACATCGCGGTCATAAATGAGCGCGCGCCGAAGATGCTTCGAAAATCATTATCCACACCTTCCATCAAGCTGGCCGGCGAATCGTGATCCATGCTGCCGTGGTGAAAAAGAAGTTTCGCCAGCGTTGTAAGCAATGCAGCAGCCGCACCGTGCCCTGTGCCATCTGCGATCCAGAACAATACCCGGCCGTCCTTCATTCGGAGCCAGCCATAGATGTCGCCGCCGACCTGGATGACAGGATGGTAGCACGTTGCGATCTGCCAACCCGGCAGTAGAAGCGGTTTCTGTGGTATCAATGATTGCTGCGTTAGGCGCGCGGCTGCCAGATCGCGCTCCAGTTCGTGGTGCCATTTCTCCAGTTCATCGTTTTGTCGCTCCAGTTGTCGTCGCATCGAGCGAAGCCGAAGTTGCGTCTCGATTCGCGCTCGCAACACCGACGCATTGACAGGCTTCGTCACAAAATCGTCCGCACCGGCCTGCAGACAGGAGACCTCGCTTTGTTCGCTGCCATGTGCCGTCAGCATGATAGCCGGGATTTGGGCGACCGTCGGATCCTCGTCTGAGCGAAGACGTTGGAGTACCTCGGCGCCATTCAGACCTGGCATGTCGAAATCCAGCAGCAAAAGCGAAGGCGGCCTATCGTGAATGGTGTCCAGTGCTTCGGAACCGTCCTTGCTCACGCGGCAATTGTAACCAGCAGCGTTGAGCAGTTGCGCCAACACCCTGCGACTCATCGCGTCATCGTCTACAACCAAAATCTCTGCATGCGAATGGTCGTGCATTTGTACTTCGGATTCGGATGACGCGCGCCGGCGTATTGTATTTGTGCTCCTCTTTGTCAACAAATCCCAGCAGCTTGAACAAAGCGTGATTTAATCATTGGCAACGGGTCGGAGTCCGGATACGATTACCAAAATTTTTATATGAAATTTTCAATCCCGCTTGCTCTCCTCGCGGTTTTCTTTTTGGCCTCATGCGCTGAGGAGCCGCCACCACCAACGACGCAGCGCCACCGGGCGTCGACTTACGCTTCGACCCAACCGCAAGAATACCCACCGCCGCAGCAACCGTTTAACCCGAACGGACCAGCTCAGCCAATGGCTACACCGCCGCAGGTGGTCGCATCTTCACCTCCGCCCGCGGCCGCGCCGCCGACAAAAGTGGCAAAGGGAGATTATCCGTACGGAATCCCTGTCCCCGGAAAACCGCATCTGGTGGAGAGCCCGTATTCGCCCGGCAAATATATCGATGTGGAAGGATTCCCTCCCGGCACTGAAGTGAAGGATCCTTACACCGACAAGATTTTCCTTGTGCCGTAACGCGAGCGGTCCCGGACTTCGGCTGATGGGGGAGTGAATGCCGGGTTAGCGAACCTCCGGCAGAACATCAGGACGTTTAGATTCATTCTATGGAATTGCGGGTAAAACGGGCGCCTCGAATCGATCTCGAAATCACTGTGCCAGGCGATAAGAGCATTTCGCATCGCGCCGTGATCGTCGCCGCTCTCTCCAACGGCGTGTGCACGGTGCGCGGATTTCTACCGAGCGAAGATTGCATGCATACGGTGAACGCAATGCGCGCGCTGGGAATTAAGATCGAACAGCCTGAGCCGACCACGTTAATCATTCATGGAAAAAAACGGGTCCTCACCGCGCCAAGCCAGGAAATCAATTGCGGCAATTCTGGCACGACCATGCGGCTTCTGGCGGGTCTGCTGGCCGGACAAAAATTCGAGAGTCGGCTGGTGGGAGATCCGGGCTTGTCCAAACGCCCAATGGACCGAGTGATCGCGCCGCTTTGCGAGATGGGCGCGAGCGTTGTTGCCGAAGGTCCTGACGGGACGCCGCCGTTGCGCATCCACGGCGGGTCGCTTCGCGGAATTCAATACCGCCCATCTGTGGCGAGCGCACAAGTAAAAAGCGCACTGCTTCTGGCCGGTCTCTTTGCCAAAGGTAAGACCACGGTTGAAGAACCAGTGCCGACGCGAAACCACATGGAGAAGATGCTCAATTATTTCCTGGTGCGCACGACAACGGAAGATGATGGCGGCGTTAGCGTTTTCGGCGACCAGGTTCCTGAGTCGCGGGATTTCGACATTCCCGGCGATATCTCCTCGGCAGCGTTTTGGCTGGTTGCGGCTGCGGCGCAGAGCCGTGGACATTTGCTGATCCGCGACGTTGGATTAAATGATACACGAACGGGCATGCTGGGCGTGCTACTCCGAATGGGTGCGCACGTTCGAGAAGCAGTCGAGGATATCGAGCATGTTGAGCCGCGCGGGGTGGTGGAAGTCACAGGTGTGCCGCTAAAAGCCACCGTTATTCAGGGGAAAGAAGTGCCACAGCTCATTGACGAGTTGCCGATTTTATCCATCGCAGGCGTTCTGGCGAGCGGCAAAACGACCATCCGGCACGCTGAGGAACTGCGCGTTAAAGAAACCGATCGCATTGCGGCGATCGCACACAATCTGCGCACGATGGGCGCCCAAGTCGCCGAGCTAAGTGATGGTCTTGAAATTTATGGGCCAGCGCCGTTGCACGGAGCACGCCTGCCGAGCTTTGGCGATCATCGCATTGCCATGGCCTTTGCCGTAGCGGGCCTGTTTGCTGAAGGCGAGACGATTATTCAGGATGCCGAATGTATTCGTGAATCGTATCCGGGATTCGAAGCAGTTCTTGAAGAATTTACCAACTCGAAGCGGATGCAGGTCAGCACGCCGGTTATCGGTTCATTCGCTCCTGTGCCCGCACAGGAGGGCTAATTAGGTTTCGTTAGGCACGAACTACACATGGGATCATACGCTTCCCAACACCGTGTGATCGCCATTGATGGTCCCGCTGCCTCGGGAAAGAGCAGCGTTGCGCGGAAGCTTGCTCGACGGCTCGGATTTATCTACGTCAACTCGGGTGCAATCTATCGAGCGATCACCTGGCATCTCCTTCAAAACAGGATTTGGCCGGAGGAGGGCGAGCGCATCGCTCAGGCAGTGGATTCAGCAGCGCTTGCATGCATTGTGCAAGACGGTGAGGCGCACATCGTTGTGGACGACGTCAATCCCGCCGAGCATTTGCGCGATGACCGTGTGAACGAGAGCGTCTCTCGTGTCAGCAAATCGCCGCGAGTTCGCGAAATGGTTTCAGAGAGACTTCATGACTGCGCTGAAGGGCATGACGTGGTAATTGAAGGCCGCGACATTGGATCGGTCGTTTTCCCTGACACCCCGTACAAATTCTATATCGATGCTTCTCCTGAGGTGCGCCTGCAACGTCGTGCCGCACAAGGGGAGCGCGACGAAATCACCATTCGGGATCGCGACGATGTCTCGCGGGCCGTTTCACCACTCGTGAAAGCGAAAGACGCGCACGCGATCGATACTTCGCGTGTGACGGTCGAACAAGTGGTGACGGAGATAATGATGCGGCTTGAGCAACTGGGTTTGCCGATTAGCGATGTTCAGATCACAAATCGCGCTCTCGGCGAATGAATTTCTATTATTGGTTTGGCTATCATTTAAGCCGGCTGGCTGGACGATTGTTGTTTCGGTTTCGCGTCATTCATCGGGAGCGCATGATTCAAAATGGGCCGGTGATTCTGGCGATGAATCACCAGAGCTATCTCGATCCGCCGCTGGCCGGGAGCACGTGCGATAGACCGATTTATTTTCTCGCCCGCCGAACGCTCCTGGACATTCCGCTGTTGGGGCGGGTTTTGCCAAAGCTGAATGTGATCCCGGTGAATCAGGAAGGCGTTGATCGCAGCGCTATCAAGACTGTGATCCGCGTGTTACAGGCCGGGAACGGCGTCCTGGTTTTCCCGGAGGGCTCGCGCACGATCGATGGCAACTTTCAAGCGGCGGAACCGGGATTGGGTTTGATAATCGCCAAAACGCTCGCGCCGGTCGTGCCGATGCG
>JBBQRI010000066.1:0-11137 GCA_038214915.1 Chthoniobacterales bacterium | reverse complement strand
GGTGATCGAGTTCGGCGCGCAACGCGCGAACACAGGTATTGATTTCGTCGTAGCGGACCAAAGGCCGCTTAAGATCGAGTTGTTCCGCTCGAAACGTCAGCCGGCAGCGATAATTGTGCCCGTGCTGTGCAATAGCCGGCCCAAACAGCCGGGCGTTTTCCTCCGCGCTCAGATGCGGCGACATCGTTCTGCGCGCCGCTGAGAATTCAAACCAATAATTCGCTTCGCAGGCGCCGGTGAAATAGTAGGTCGCGCTCCGCTCGGGTGACTCGCTCAAGTGACAAACGGACAGTTTCGCTTCCACGTCCGAAAAGAGCGACGCGACATCGCAGTAAAGCTGACAGGCAACGTTCTCTGCAGTGGGCGAAATTTCGCGAAACGACGGGTTGTCCTGGTTTAAAAATTTGTGATCGAAACGATCGCGAAGAACTTCTCCGGCGCGCTCCTTAATTTCGCTGATGTTAATCAGCATTCCAGTTACTGGATCGACCGGACCGGTGAAGACGAAATAGGCAATGTAATTGCGGCCGCTGCCATAGCGCGCATTTGTTTCCGGTCCAAACGCTGTCGCGTTCTCCTTCTCAGTCCAACCGGCGACGTTCAAGCGTCGTGATGCGGAAAATTCCAGGCGTTTGCTGACAGTCAGGAGCATGATTCAGCAAACACGCGACAAGGCGTCGCGCAAGCCACGTACCTCAGGCTTCCCAGCCTGATTGGTCGTGCGGGCTTCCCAGCCTGCACAAGTGACCGGCCAGTGATGCCCGGTGGACGGAACAGGCAAGGATGCCCGTGTTACGTCAGTCGTTCAGGAGCGACAGAAATTCGGAGCGCGTTCGGGCATCTTCTTTGAAAACGCCGAGCAAACACGATGTTTTCATCACAGAGTTTTGCTTTTCAACTCCGCGCATCATCATGCAGAGATGTTTAGCCTCAATGACCACCCCGACGCCGCGGGGATGCAGTGCCTTCATTAACGCGTCGGCAATTTGCATCGTCAGGTTCTCCTGGATCTGAAGCCGACGCGCGAACATGTCCACGATCCGCGCAGTCTTCGACAGACCAACGACTTTGCCGTTGGGTATGTAAGCGACGTGGGCCTTACCGATGAATGGAAGCAAATGGTGCTCGCATAACGAATAGAGCTCGATGTCTTTGACCAGAATGATTTCGCTGGCTTCGGACTCGAAGAGCGCATTGTTGATTATTCCATCCAGGGTCTGCCTGTAACCAGCGGTCAAAAATTCAAATGCGCGCGCAGCACGGCCCGGCGTTTTAACCAACCCTTCGCGCTGCGGATCCTCGCCAATGGCTTCGAGCAAGCCGAGAAACGATTGCTCCATGCTCGCGACCCGAGCGGCGCCGCAACGTTGAATCTTGCTGATTCGACGTTCAGCCGCTTGCAACTCAGTTTCGGTTTCGGAATTTCCGTCACGCATTGGATTAACTTACCTCGACTGCACGCCGCCTCAAGGAGCGGCGGTCTTCAGTCCGCCGAGGGCGATTTGGAAATCGCCCGTCCTTGATCAATCCAGCCAGCTCAACGGATATTTTTCGTCATCCAGCGCGACGGCCGCTTCGGTCAATTCGAGTGTGTGCTGCGTATCGAACATCACTGCGAGCTCTTCTGTGCGGGTCGCGTTTTTGCTCGCCATGATCGTTCCCGGATGCGGCCCGTGCGGAATGCCGCGGGGATGCAGCGTGATCGACGCCGGCTCGATTCCACGGCGCGATCCGAAATTACCGCGCACGTAAAATAAAACTTCATCGGCTTCGACGTTGTCGTGCACCCACGGAATTTTCACGGCCTCGGGATGGGTATCCAAAAAGCGCGGCGCGAATGTGCAGACCACATAACCGCGAATTTCAAAGGTCTGATGAATCGGCGGCGGCTGATGCACGGTGCCGGTGATCGGTTCGAAATCCTGGGCGTTGAATGTGAACGGATAAACGTAGCCGTCCCAACCGACTACATCGAACGGATGATGAGCCATCGTTACGCAGGTCCAGCGCGCGCCGTCCTTAACCAGGATTTCCGTGTCCTCTTCCTTGTCGATTGTATTGAGCTCAGTCGGGCCGTGAAAATCGCGTTCCGAATAAGGCGCCCCCATTTTGATTTGGCCTTCCTGATTCAAATAACGCTTCGGAATTCGCACCGGACCGCTTGATTCGAGGATTAGATAATCTTCCTCTTCTACCTTATCGGGCACGAGCCGGTAAGTGATGCCGCGCGGGATGACAATGTAATCCTCCGCGCGATAACGTTGCTTTCCGAAAATCGTTTCAACTATACCGCCGCCTTTGAAGACAAAGATGATCTCATCGGCGCCGCCGTTCTTATAATACTCGAACTTGCCGTACAATTTTTCGGGGCGCGCGCGCCATGCGGTCATGTCCTGATTGAAAAGAATCGGAATGCGCCCGCTGTAGAGATCGCCCTTTCGCGCAATGTTCGCCGTGCGCAAATGATGATGTCGCAGCGGGCTATCGGCCGCTTTTTTCAGTTCTTCGCACTTCAACAGCTTGACGCTGCGCACGCGCGTGGGCGGACGCAGATGGTACATGATTGAGTAGGCTTCGTTGAAACCTTCCGTCGTAATGACGTGCTCATAAGCGATGCCTTCGTTTTTGAACGTCGGCGCCGCACCGTTGCGATGAAACCAGATGTGATGCTTCCGCGGCATTTCGCCAAGTTTTTGGTAATACGGCATTGTTGATCCTCCTCCTTCTAGATTGTCATCCTGATCCCGCAGGCGCGGGAGAAGAATCTCTGATCAATCTGAGATGTTTCGCTTCGCTCAACATGACAAAATTACAAATTCCCTCGCCTGTCCTGCTCTTTCTCGAGCGCTTCGAAGAGCGCTTTGAAATTGCCTTTGCCGAAACTCTTGGCGCCTTTGCGTTGAATGATTTCAAAAAAGAGCGTCGGTCGATCCTCAACCGGCTTCGTGAATATTTGCAGCAGATATCCTTCGTTGTCGCGATCGACCAAAATGCCGAGTCGCTTCAACGGCTCAAGGTCTTCGTCGATGTGACCGACACGAGCGGGTAACTCATCGTAATACGTGGATGGAATATTCAAGAACTCGATGCCGCGCTTCTGAATCTCGGTCACAGTCTTGACGATATCTTTGGTCGCGATGGCAACGTGCTGCACACCTTCGCCGTTGTAAAAATCGAGATACTCTTCCACCTGGGATTTCTTTTTGCCCTCGGCCGGCTCGTTGATCGGAAACTTCACAAAGCCATTTCCGTTACTCATCACCTTGCTCATGAGCGCCGAGTATTCGGTCGAGATGTCCTTGTCGTCGAAGGTCAGGATGTTTCGGAACCCCATCACATCCTCGTAGAATTTGACCCACGGATTCATCTGGTTCCAACCAACGTTGCCCACGCAATGATCGACATATTCCAGGCCAGTCTCGGACGGGCGGTAATCCGATTCCCACTTCTCGAAACCGGGCATGAACACGCCGCTGTAATCTTCGCGCTCGATAAAAAGATGAACCACGTCGCCGTAAGTGTGAATGCCGCTCACGACCACCTGTCCGGCATCATCTTTGAGCGTGGTCGGCTTCATGAAACTTTTGCCACCGCGGTTCGTCGTTTCCTCCCAGGCCGAAGTCGCGTCCTTCACTTTTAACGCAATCATTTTCACGCCGTCGCCGTGTTTGGCGATGTGATCGGCAATCGGATTCCCTGGGCGGAGCGGCGTGGTTAGGAGAAATGTGAGTTTGTTCTGCCGAATCGCGTAGCTGACGCGATCCTTGGTTCCCGTCTCCGGTCCCGAGTAGGCGAGGCTCTGGAATCCGAAAGCGGTTTTGTAGAAGTGGGCCGCTTGCTTAGCGTTGCCGACATAGAACTCGACATAGTCGGTGCCCTCGAGCGGAAGAAAATCAGCTTCTACCGCCGGAGCTTTTTTTGGAGCAGCAATTGTCGTTGGCATAATGACCTCCTAAATCTCTCTCGCGCTTAGCGCGCCTTCTAAATATAAGATCGCACGCTCAGGCTCGCAAGGACTCGAAGGCCGGCGACTTATTTTGATGTGTTCTCCTTCGGCGCGAGCGAGGCAACAAATTTTGTCGAACCGCGGATCGCCGGGAAAATCAGGTTCCAACCGGCGCGAGTCCGCACCGTTGGTGTGTGCCGCACAAATTCTTAAACTTTTTCATTTAATTGCATCCGATACGTCGGCTACGGCGAATTATCAGGGTAATACAATTCGCCTGATCGAGGAAACAAATAAACAAATTAATCGGAGAACTCTCACTATGGATAATGATAACGATCTTATTTCACAGCAATTAGCAACCGGAACAAGCCGGCGGCAAGTATTGAAACGTTTGGGCATGGGCGCTGTTGGTCTGGCGGGGTTGAACCTGCTAGCGTCACGCGTCAAGGCCGCCACGACAACCCTCTCAGCACAGGACGCAGCGATTCTACAGTTCGCCTTGAATCTCGAATACCTTGAGGCGCAATATTATACTTTCGCATTGACCGGCCATGGCGTAAACCCAGTCCTCCTCACGGGCAGTGGCACCATGGGACCCGTGGTCATTAAGTCAAATCCGAGCGTTCCTTTTACCACTCCGGCATTCCGGCAATACGGCGCGGAAATCTACCGCGATGAGACGGCGCACGTGTCGTATATTCGACAAGTGCTCCGTTTCTTTGGAGTGGAACCCGTCGCTCAACCTAAGCTCGATCTTTTGCATAGTTTCAACACGCTGGCGCGAGCCGCCGGGATCGGCTCGTCGTTTGATCCTTTCGCAAACGAAGCCAATTTTATCCTTGGCGCGTTTATTTTCGAGGACGTTGGCGTAACAGCGTATAAGGGCGCCGCTCCGCTGATCGAAAACAATGATATCCTGGCGGGCGCTGCCGGGCTACTTGGAACTGAGGCTTATCATGCTGCAAATATTCGCACCACCATCTTCAACGATCTCGGCGCTACCGCGATCTCTATCGCTCAGAAAATTTCAGATTTGCGCGACCAACTCGATGGCGTGGGTAATGATGACCAGGGCGTAACCGATGGAAACGGAAAGGCCAACATCACCCCAACCGATGACAATGCTCTCGTGTTTGGCCGAACAACGCGGCAGGTGTTGAATATTGTGTATGGGGCGCCACGCGCGCATAGCGGCTTATTTTTCCCGAATGGCTTGAACGGTCCAATCAGATGAAGCGGGCAACGATTACGGCCATGACCAACCTTGTTTACTCTCTTATCTTGGACTTGCGCACATAAAATAAGCCCGCGCTGTTTGGCCCATGTTGTATGCTTCTATAGGTTTACCTCTGCTCAGATTTCACAGCTGCTTATCTTTGCACAGTTCCTGGAAGCGCGGATCGCTGCGGAGCTGGTCGAAATCGGGATCGAGGCGAAGCAGAGCTAGCGTTAATAGCGACCCGGGCCACGCGGAGTACGGCGTTTGTAGCAAATGCTTCAGGGTTGGTATCGCGCGATTTCCATCGCCGAAGCGCGCCTGGATTCGCGTCCTCATCGCTTCGTAATGTGGGCCGTCTCTAGCGTCACGCGATGATGGGAGAAGTTCTACGCCACGGTCAGCTTGTCGCAGAGCGGCGTCGCGATCGTCCAGCCCGGCCAGCGTTTGTGCGAGTAAAGAAGCTAAAAGCGGGTTCTGCGGCTGACGTTCCAACTCTTTCTCCAGGATTTGTCGAGCCTCGGTAAAGCTGGCGTGCGTCTCATCGGTATTTCCGGAAAGCTGCTCGAGTCGGCCTAAAAGAACATGATACCGAGCCTGTAACAGCGGCGGCAGCGAGTGCGACGAATCGTTCAATGTCCGAAGCAGAGTGATCGCCGGCGCGGGATCGCGTCGCAGCATGGCTTGATAGCAGATCGCCCCGAGGGCGGCTAGATCCTTCGCGCCGGGGTGAAGGCCGCTTAAAAGCGCATCGGCCTGATCAAGTTCGCCCAGAGCTTGATAAACCGTGGCCTTAATCGCGATGAGATTCGTGCTATCAGGCCAGATAGCCAACGCCTGGTTAATCGTTCCGAGTGCCCCCGGAAAGTCACGCGCACTAGCTCGCGTAGAAGCGGCTTCCTCACGTAAGAACGAATCGCGCGGACTCAGTGCGATCGCCACATCGAGATATTCTCGTCCTTCCGTCCACCGGCCCTGGCGGAAAGCAATGAGCCCAAGAGTTGCCACAATGTCGGCGTTGTTCGGCCATCGCGACCGCACCTGTTCGAACATGCGCCGCGCTGTATCGTAATCGCCCACTACGTAATATTCATAAAAGCCACTGGCCATTTGCGCCTCAGTCAGTTCCGGATCCAAACGCATCGCTGTTTGAACCGCCTTTCCAACCGCTACTCGAGTTGCCTCCGTTCGATCGAAGTCTTGAAAGTACATGCGCGCCCGCAGCCAGCCCAGCGACGCCCAGGCCTTCGCAAACCGCGGATCGGCGCGAACAGCCTCCTCGAATGCTTGTACCGCACGTTGCCAGGAATCGTAATCGAACGGCCGCCCCGCCGTGAGCCCTCTTAGGTAAGCCTCGTATGCTTGTGGATTCTTCGTGCCCACCCACGAGATCTCGCGTTTCTCGCGTCCGGTCAGTCTCACTTCGAGAGCTGCTGCGATTTTTTGTGCCACTTCGCTCTCGACCGAAAAGATATCGGTTAGTTTGCGATCGAAGGTATCGGCCCAAAGATGGGAGTCATTGGCTGCGTTGATCAGCTGCACGTTCACCCGCACAGCATCGCCGCTCTTCTGAACGCTTCCTTCCAGGATATGGGCGACGCCAAGTTGCCGGCCGATCTCGCGTAGATTTGCAGGTGCGCTTTTGCAATGCTGCGTGGATGTGCGCGAGATCACCTTCAGCTCAGTGATCTTGGACAAGCGGGTGAGAATTTCGTCCTGGATACCATCGGCAAAGTAAGAGTTCGCTGTGTCCCCACTCCGGTTTTCAAACGGCAGCACTGCAATGCTTTTCTCCAGGACCTGCGTCGGCTCGGATAAGAGCGGCTGCTTATCTTTGCAAAGTTCTTGGAAGCGCGGATCGTTCCGAAGCGGATCGAACATGGGATCGAGCCGAAGAAGCGCAGGAGTAAGCGGCGCGTTGCCCACAGGTAGCGCGCCCTCATACGGTATCGAGAGTAGTTTCTGTAAGGTGCCAATCGCGCGGTCGGTTTCTCCTGTATGCGCCGCGACCCGGGCGAGAATCTCGATGGAAGCGGGCCCATCCACCACATCTTTCTCCATTGGATTTGTGGCTATGGCTCGTTCCGCCATTGATAAGGCCGCCGATTTGTTGCCAAGGCCCATCTCAGCCAGCGCGAGGTCGTGCATGAGATTGTAATTTTTCGGCTGTTCCTTGAGGAAACGTTCCAGTTCGCTGCGCGCCTGTTGCCAGCTTTCCTGCGCAGCGGCATGGTCGCCGCCGACTTGCTGCACCCAGCCTAACCAAAAACGCAGCTCGCCATTGAAATAACCCATTGCTGGATCAGGCCTGGCAAGGAGTTCTGTTAGACGAGAAATCATCTGTTCGGGGCGTCGTTCGAGGATCGCCTGGTAAACTTGCGTTTCCAGCGCGGCGGTGTTGTCGGCGGCGGGATGAAGCGGACCGAGAATGGCCGACGCACGTGGCAAGTCACCCTCGGCTTGGGCTATCGAGGCTTTCAGAGCCAGCGTATCCACGTCGTCAGGCGTGATATTGAGAACCTGGTCAAGCTTCCGCAGCGCTTCCGGGAAACGACGAAGAAGCATGAAGGAAAGGGCGTGCTGGCTAAGCTGTGTAACATTGCGGGGGTCGAGCCGCTCAGCCTGGTTGAAGAATGATTCGCTTTGCTCCCATTGCCCTCCTCTACGTGCGACATAGGCCAGACATTCAGGAATGCGGCTGCTATTGGGGAGCAGTGGACGCGCTTGCTCGAAGTAACGCACCGCGCTGGGGTAATCCTTTAGGTAGGCATAGTAGTAATAGCCTTTGGCTACCAATCCCTCGCCGAGATTAGGCTGAAGAGTAAGCGCGGTCTCAGCCCCTTGCCGCGCCTCCTCCCGAAGCGATTCCGTGGCTTGAAGGGTAATTCCGATGTAGCCGAATGAATCGATATAAGATAGAAGCGCCCAGGCAAGGGCGAATTTCGGATCGAGGCGCACCGCTTCTCTCAAATGCTTCTGAGCGCCAAGGGAGTTGGCGGGCGAATTTTGCGCTTTGAGACTATAAGCCAGGCCGCGCAGGTAAGCATCATAAGCTTCGGGATTTTCCGTCGGTTTCGCGGCAATGATTTGCTGCTCCAGGCCGGTAAGTTTCACTTGCAGTTGATCGGCAATAGCTTTCGCTACTTCGGTTTCGACAGAAAAGATGTCTATGAGCTTCCGATCGAAAGTCTCGGCCCAAAGGTGTGAATCATTGGCTGCTTTGATTAGCTGCACATTCACCCGCACAGCATCGCCGCTCTTCTGAACGCTTCCTTCCAGGATGTGGGCGACGCCAAGTTGCCTTGCAACCTCGGGTAGGTTTTCCGGCGCACTCTTGTAACGTTGCGTTGAAGTGCGCGAGATCACTTTTAGATCAGCGATCTTTGATAAGCGGGTCAGGATCTCATCCTGGATACCATCAGCAAAGTACGCGTTGTCGGGGTCTCGTATATCATTTTTAAAGGGAAGCACAGCGATGCTTTTATCAGGCGCAGCCAGCGTTGATCTCACGCGATTTCGCGAAAACATCATGATACTGGCGACGATTGCCGCGAGCGCGAGCAACACTGCCGTCATTGCTGTCCAGCGCATCCATGGACGAGTCGATGTGGAGCGTCCCAACTCAGCCTTCAATTCCATTCTACGCCGGAGGCTTTGGAGCGCTTCAAGTAATGCCTGGGCGCTTTGATACCGTTCAGTTCGATCTTTACGCAGCGCCTTGCTGATAATCTGCTGAAGCTCATCGGGGATTTGTGAGATGTAACTCGTGAGCGGCGGTGGTTCCGTCTCTATGACCGAAAGCATCGTCTCTCTTGGTGTCTCTCTGGTAAACGGCGCATGTCCCGTTATCATTTCGTAAAGGACTACGCCGAGGCTCCAGATGTCGGTGCGCTGATCAACGGGCGCGCCGCATGCCTGTTCCGGCGACATGTAACAAACGGTTCCCAGTATCGACCCCAGGTTGGTCTCAACCAGCAAGAGCGCTTCGTCTGTTGGTATCCTCACCGGCACTTCTTGTTCCGCCAGCTTTGCAATCCCGAAGTCGAGTACTTTCACGTATCCGTCAGGCCGGAGCATGATGTTCTCCGGCTTGATATCGCGATGGACAATGCTGGTCTCGTGAGCAGCGGCGAGCGCCCTGGCCACTTGGATCGCGACGTCAACAGCTTCACTTAACTGCATTTGCCCGCGCACCAGACGTTGACGCAGTACCTCACCTTCGATCAGTTCACTTGCAATGTAATGAGTTGCGTGATCCTCGCCGATTTCGTAAACCGTCAGGATATTTGGATGATTGAGCCCAACCAGGGCACGCGCTTCTTGTTGAAACCGCCGTAGGCGCTCGGCATCGCCGGTAAAGCGCATGGGCAGGAGTTTAAGTGCGGCCTTGCGGCCAGCTGTAATGTCGGTGGCCAGATACACTTCGCCCATCCCACCGGCGCCGATCAGTTTAGAAAGTTTGTAGTGGCCGATCGTCTGACCGACAAGCAAGTCAGGTTGCCCAGTTTCGATAATCCTCGTAGCCATCCCGGCTGCTGGGGTTTCAATGAAGCTGTCTGCCCCTTCATGAGAAGTCAGAAGCGCTTCCACTCTGCGGCGCAAAAGCTCGTCACCGGCGCAAGCCGTGTTCAGAAATGCATCAATATGGTCCGGTCCGTGACCCAGCGCGGCATGAAAGATTTCCTCAATCGTTTGTAACTGCGCCGCCGTCATATTCGACCCCACTGTCCGAGAATAGTCAGGATACCTGCATTCTGCCTCGTTTATTCCATCTCCTGCAATTCATTCCGCAACCAAGCTTTGGAAAAAATCCAATCACGTCGCACCGTTACGGTCGAGATTTTCAGGACTTCAGCTATCTCATCATGATTCAGGCCGCCGAAGTATTTCAGTTCCACGACATGCGCTTTTCTTGAGTCGAGTGTCGCCAATTTCTCCAGCGCCTCATTGAGATCGAGAATCTCTGTGGTCTGTTCGGGCGAAATTAGCGCGACCTGGTCCAGCTCTACTTTGACCGCGCCGCCGCCGCGTTTTTGGGACTGAGAGGCCTTGGCATAATTGACAAGGATTTGACGCATCGCTTGCGCGGCCACAGCGAAAAAGTGTGAACGGTTGGTAAAATTCGGGCTGGTCTGGTCGGCCAGGCGCAGATAAGCCTCGTTCACCAGCGCCGTGGTTTGCAGTGTATGATCGGGACGTTGTCTCCCCATATGATGATGAGCGAGACGTCGGAGTTCTCCGTAAACCAGCGGGGTTAATTCTCTGAGGGCGGCATCCTGCCCATGACTCCAATCAGCCAGGAGCTGGGTCACGTGTTGCGGGGAGGCTGAAAGCATATCGATGAGGTGCTCCTTCGTAGTCTACCACCGCCAAAAGCTTTCCACGGGGAAGCGCCTCCAAAATTTCTCAATCCGAATGATCACTTTCGCCCAGCTTTCTTGTTTATCTCATTAGAAGGCAAATTACGAAACCAAAAAAGAAACAATAAAATCATGAAAAACACCATCTGCTCTGTCCTTTTGCTAGGCTTCACTTCGCTGTTGGCATTCACCCCTCATTCTGGGCGGGCGCAAGTCTTCAATGAAGCATTGGGTACTGGTGCCCTGCAATCGGACACCACGGGTTCTTACAACGTCGCTCTTGGGGACTATACGCTCTTTGCCAATACGGCGGGCACCTCCAACACCGCCAGCGGTACGGTTGCACTCTTCTCTAATACCACGGGTAACGAAAACACTGCCAGCGGTACGAGTGCGCTCTTCTACAACACGACCGGTTACTCCAACACCGCCAGCGGCGTGCGCGCTCTCTACCAGAACACGGTGGGCTTCTACAACACCGCCAGCGGTTTCCGATCGCTTTTCTCCAACCAGACAGGCACCCACAATGCCGCCTTCGGGGTCAATGCACTTTGGGCAAACTCCACCGGCTTTTCCAACACCGCCAGCGGTAACTATGCGCTCTACTCCAAC
>JBBQRI010000065.1:0-11224 GCA_038214915.1 Chthoniobacterales bacterium | reverse complement strand
GCCCGATCAGGAAAACGCGCTACGTCGTCACACTCGGTCCGCATGCCTATTACTGGTTCGCGCTACAAGCGCCGATCGACACGCGCCGCGCGTTGAAGAAACACGTTGTCCCAATCATCAACGCGCCAGCTCAGTTGGACGTCCTGCTTGGCAACAGCCAGCGAGAACAGCTCGAGCGCGACGTTCTTCCCAATCACATCCAAAATTCCCGCTGGTTTGGTTCCAAAGCGCGCAACTTTAGGAACCTCAAAGTGACAGAGCAGGTCGGTTTTTCAGCGGACGCCGATGGCGCGCGACTCTGGTTCGTCGAGGTAAATTATCTGGATGCTCCGACGGAAAGGTACGCCATACCGGTAAAGATCACCTCGGGCGAAGCCGCGCACTCCATTACGCAAAACGCGTCGCACGCGATCGTAGCGCATTTTGGACGAAGGAACGGCGCCATCCTGTGTGATGCCATTTGGGACGGGTCGTTTCGTTCACAGTTATTCGACGCGATTGTGCGGCGTCGCACGCTCAGAGCTCAGGGAGGAGAATTTGTCGGCGTCGCAACCTCGGACCTCGAGTCACAAGACTTTGATCTCCCCGCCAACTCGCATGTCCTGAGCGCGGAACAGAGCAACTCTTCAATGCTTTTTGACAATAAAATTTTCCTGAAACTCTATCGGAAACTTGAGGACGGCGTGAACCCTGACGTGGAAATCACACGATTCCTGACGGAGAAAACTGATTTTCCAAACGTGCCAGCTTTCGTGGGAGCACTCGAATATCGTCGGGCGAAGGCGGACCCAACTGTTGTTTGTCTCCTGCAACGCGCGGTCGCCAATGAAGGCGACGTCTGGACGCTGACTGTGGACGCGCTCGGTCGCTACTTCGATCGCGTGCTGGAGCGCAAAGCCGATTTTCAGCATGAAACAGCGCCGCCCGGTGCTCTTCTCGAGGAACTGGTAGGCGGCGTGTATCCTGAAAAGGTTAAGTTGCTAGGGCAGCGGACTGGCGAACTGCATCTCGCACTCGCATCGAGGAATGACGATCCCGCGTTCGCGCCAGAGCCATTCAACGCCATGGCACAGCGCTCCGTTTACCAAAGCATGCGCACATCTCTGCGCCGCGCGTTTACGTCTTTGGAAAAGAAATTGTCGGATGTTCCTGCGAAATTCCGAAGTGAAGCGCGGGAAGTCCTCGCTGCGGAAAAAGAGATATTGGCACGCGAAAAACGATTGCTCGACCGTCGAACGAACGCCGCGAAAATCCGGATTCACGGCGACTATCATCTGGGGCAACTGGTTTATACAGGCAAAGATTTCGTGATTCTTGATTTCGAAGGAGAACCGGCGCGTCCTCTGAGCGACCGTAAAATGAAACGGTCCGCGCTGCGGGACGTCGCCGGCATGATGCGCTCGTTTCAATATGCTGCGTACGCCGCCCTCTGGCAGCAGGCGATGCGTAAAGAAGACGTGCCTTTCCTCGAGCGCTGGGCTGATCTGTGGTATCGCCAGACGAGCAGCATGTTTCTGCAAAGCTATCTGAACACGACCATCGGCGCCGTGTTCATCCCCAAAAACAGCGACGATTTCCAGGTCATGCTGGAAGCGTATTTGCTCGACAAAGCGGTTTACGAAATCGGTTACGAATTAAATAATCGCCCCAACTGGGTGCTCATCCCCATTCGCGGGATTAAACACATTTTGCAAACGGCATGAAAATGATCCACAGATTCCCCGAATGATAAAATCAGATTGCATTAATCTGTGTAAATCTGCGTAATCTGTGGAAGAGCAAAAAGTCTATGAATCAAGATCTTGACCAAATCGATAAGGACATTGCAGCGAAACATCTTTTGAAGCATCCCTTTTATCTCGCGTGGACGCGTGGGGAACTGAGCAGAGAGGCTCTCGCCGATTATGCGCAGCAGTATTATCAGCACGTTGCGGCCTTTCCTACGTATCTCTCGGCCATTCACGCAAATTGCGACGATCAATCGACACGCAAGGAATTGCTCAACAATCTGATCGACGAGGAGGCTGGCTCACCGAATCACCCCGATCTTTGGCTCAACTTCGCCAAAGGTCTTGGCGTCTCTGCTCGGGATGCACAAAACGCAGAGAAATGGCCTGAAACAAAAAACTTGATCGACACGTTCCGATCAGTTTGCCGCGATGGATCAACCGCAGAGGGCCTGGCGGCGCTTTACGCGTACGAAAGTCAAATCCCGGCGATCTGCGAGTCCAAAATTGACGGACTGAAAAAACATTACGGCTTCGCGGATCCCAAACATTACGAATACTTCAGCGTGCACATCGAAGCCGACCGCGAACACTCTGCCGCCGAGCAAAGGCTGCTGGGCAGATACGTTGACAATCAGAATTTTGAACCCGTCAGAGCATCCGTGATTCGCGTTCTCGACGCGCTATGGGAGATGCTTTCCGGGGTGTGCCGTCGTCACGCGATTGCGTGCTGACGGTGCTACAACCACCGCTACATTTATCGCGGTCGCAAAACCAGGAACGACCGCGCCCGATGGCGGCAGACAGATAAAACTTGCGGCTGATTCGGGTCGAGCGACCCAGCAATCTTCTTGTAGTCGGAAACTGACGTAACAGGCTGTTGATTGATTTCTTCAATCACATCGCCTTTTTGCAATTCTGCCACGCCGCTATCAGGATCGACTTCGGTGACTAAGACGCCTTGCACATTCGGGGGCAGATCAAGCTGGCGCGCTCTTTCCGGAGTGAGTTCGTCCACGTGAATTGAGACTAGGGGACTATCAACTGTTTCTTGGTCGTTAGGCTGTTGTGGGGCTTGTGGCTGTGGCTGGTTTCCGCGAGGTAGAACGCGCGCGCTTTCGTAATCAACTGGTTGCTCTTTGATCTGCGTTTTTACCGTTAACGGTTTTCCGTTGCGGACAATTTGAAGCTCTACGTGCTTATCCAACGGCGCCTCGGCGACCAGTGTGCGAAGCGCCCTAAAATTCTTCACGTCGCGTCCGTCGAACTTGCGAATAACATCACCAGGCTGCAGGCCTGCCTGTTCTGCAGGTGAGCCGGAGAGAACTTCACCCACAGTCGCACCTCCTGTGTCCGAGTCGCCAGCGCCACGCTGCGACGCTCCCGTCTGGATCCCGAGATACCCGCGAATGATGCGTCCCTGTTTCAATAAACTTTCCAGCGCACTGCGAACTGTGTTTGACGGGATTGCGAAACCCAATCCTTGCGATCCGCCGGTGGTCGAAGCGATCACCGTGTTAATACCGATCACTTCACCGCGGAGATTGATCAGCGGACCGCCGCTGTTACCCGGATTAATTGCCGCATTGGTCTGCAGCAGATCAGCGAAAGCATCACTGCGATTCGGCCGGCCTTTTGAACTAATGATCCCGTCAGTCACCGTTTCCTCAAATCCAAGCGGATTACCGATAGCCAGAATAAAATCTCCGGGTTGCACCATGTCGGAGTCAGCAAGCTTGAGCGGCTTTACACCCGGCTCATCAATCTTAAGTACAGCGAGATCCACTTGTTCATCGGCGCCCACGAGACGCGCTTTTTTCGTTTGGCCATCGCTCAGTTGCACTTCAATTTGATCGACGGGACGGCCTTGTCTGTCGGTCACCACGTGATTGTTGGTGATAATGTGGCCCTCATTGGTCACGATGACGCCCGATCCAAGTGAATTCTGCACCAGCGCTTCGTCGCGTGGATTGCGAAATCGTCGCTGGTTCGGAAAGAAGAATTCAAATGGATCAACTCCATATTGACGCCGGATAGCGACCTTGGTCGATGTCTTCACCGCTACGACCGATGGCACGACGCTCTTCACCAGCGCACGCCGCTCCTGATTCAATGATTCAAGCGACGCGACTTGTTTTGGATTGACTGCCGATTCGGAAGCAAACGTGTATTTTTCCGGTGTGCGCCCGGACGGAACCTTTAAACCGCCATGTTTGAGGCGGTAATCGTAAAGCAGCGAAATTCCTGCGCTCAGCAGCAGCACAAAAAGCAAAAATTTCGCGAGGTTTTTCATCAACTAACGTGAGAGAAAGTTTGTCCCTGTTGTTCGACAATTAAGCGTCGGAAACGTTGATTCTCAGGCTGCTCCAGGCGCGCGTCCATTTCGAAGATCGACATGGCAGCCGTACGGGCGCGCCGCATCAATTCTGCGTCGCGTTTCAAATCGCCAATCTTCAGCGCTGGCAAGCCGCTTTGCGCTGTGCCGAGCACATCACCCGGGCCGCGTAATTCCCAGTCCGCTTCGGCCACTTCAAACCCGTTCGTTGTTCGTTCCAAAACGGCGAGCTTCGCCGATGTCTCTTTTCCCTGGCTGGAACTCAGCAAAATGCAGGTCGACTTGTGTTCGCCGCGACCGATCCGGCCGCGAAGCTGGTGCAGCTGCGCGAGACCGAATCGCTCGGCATTTTCAATCAGCATTATAGCTGCATTTGGCACATCGACGCCGACCTCGAGCACGGTTGTGCTGATCAACGCGTTGGTGTCGCCGCGCCGAAACCGATCCATGATGTGCTGCTTTTCCGGCGCCGGAATTCGGCCATGAAGTAACTCGCACCGGAACGGATGCAGGCGTTCACGCCATAGCTCGTATTCCGCCGCCGCGGCTTTCACATCCAGCTTGTCGCTTTCATCAATTAGCGGGTAGATCACATAGAGCTGACGTCCCTTCTCCAATTGTGTTCGCAAGAAGCTGAGCACCTCGCCCAGCTTTGACGTGTCGCGCACTGCGGTGACAATCTTTCCGCGGTTTCTCGGCATCTCATCGATTGTCGAAACGTCGAGGTCGCCGTAAATGGTCATGGTTAGCGTGCGCGGGATCGGGGTCGCAGTCATCACCAACACGTCCGGCGCCGGCTCGCGCGCAGTCAGCCGCGCGCGCTGCGCCACCCCGAACTTGTGCTGCTCATCAATAACCGCCAGACCGAGATTCGAAAACGAAACACTTTCGTAAAGCAATGCATGCGTCCCGACGATGATTTGCGGCTCGTCGCGTGCGAGCTTCTGGGGAGCGCACGCTTGCAGCGTGCTGGTCGCCGCATTTTGCGGCGACGAACTTCTGGAGAGGCGCATCTCCTCCTCGACCGTCCAGATCCACGGGTAATCTTCGTTTTGTTTGGCCACACCTGCATCCCATGGATTTCGCAAAATGTAATGAAATTTTTCCGCCAAGTCGCGATCGGATCGAATGTAACGGTCGAAAGTTTCTTTCTCCCACACTGTTCCGGTTTTACGTTCGGCGCGATTGATCTCGCGGGCTGTGAACGATTTCAGGGAACGCATTAACTCAGCCAATGACCAGAATGTCGTTTCCTCGTGCGAAGCTTGGTTCTTTGGCCAGGGCTGAAACAGCGCGTGCACATGATCTGGCATTATACAGAGGGCAAAAAGCTCGTAACGCGCATTATGGAAATGACGCCATGCGTTCAGCACAATGGTTCGATCCTGCGGACTAAGGGTGCGCCGATGCGCGGTTGTTATTGTCACGGCATAGATCGCCCACGGTTTTTCGAAATGTGGGAGCCGACGGCGCGAATACTGAGCGCCCGGTATTGATTCAGACTCAACAAAAGTTCGCGATGGCAGAATGCCATCGCCAGCACGCTGCAAGCGTGTGCTCCCCGGAGTTTGCGCATTCTGCGCGAAAAGCGGCAATGGCCCGCTTTCTTCCTGCCTCGCTGCTGTTCGTAATGCGATGTGGACGCCCAGCGGTTCGAGCCAACGCCGCAGTACTTCGTAATGTTGCTCGGCCAGAATTTGGGTCGGCGCCATGAAAGCGGCCTGAAATCCGCCTTCAACCGCAAGAAGCATCGCCGCAATCGCAACGACGGTTTTTCCGGAGCCGACGTCGCCCTGTAACAAACGATTCATGGGATAACTCGCAGCCAGATCACGCCGGGCTTCCGAGATCACTTTTCGCTGCGCAGCAGTCAATTCGAACGGAAGCCCGTTTAAGAATTTATCCAGCAGCGCGCCTGACCCGCAGTGTGCCTGGCCGGCTCGGGCGGATGACTCGAAACGCCGTGACGCAATCAGCATTTGCATGGCAAAGAATTCCGAGAGCACGAGATGCTCGCGCGCGGCGTCCCGCGCTTCCCGGCTTCCGGGAAAATGTATCGCTCGAATCGCGTCCGATCGTTCGCCGCGTACCAAAGTGGTCGGGGCGATCGGTTGCCATCCTGCATCTGGAAACTCGTGCAAAACACGAAAGATGATGCTGCGCAAGACGCGCTGCGAAAGACCTTCAGTCGCGGGATAGATCGGCGTGATGCGCCGAAAATGGATCGATATCTCTTCATCGTTCTCGATCACCTCAAACTCCGGATGATCCATGCAAATTCGTTTTCCACGCAGACGCAACTTGCCGAAAACAACGATGCGCTGACCCGTGGCGATCATTTTCTGCACGTAATGCAGATTGAACCAGCGGCATACGAGCGGCTCACTCAGCGCATTCGGCCGCGATTCTTCCAGCGTCGCTTCAAAGATTTTCTTCCAGCCGCCAAACCGGCGCAGTGACGTTTTGATCACCTCTCCGCAGAGACAGATGGGAGCGTCGGTTTCTTCCCGCGGAAACTGTGGGAACTCGGTCCGATCCTCATGACGCCGCGGGAAATGCGTTAGCAAATCTTCCGTGGTCTCGATCCCGAGCCGCCGCAGCGCGAGCAACCGCGGGCGCTGGATCCAGCTTAAGTCCTCAAGGTTTGTCGAAACGCGGGTCATGCCATTCGAACTTGGTGTTTCAAGCCTTCCCAGCTGCGCGCAAGCCTTCGATCCGCATGCTAACCAAAGTTTCGCCGCCATATTCATCCAACCCAATGCGAAATGCGACGTCCCAGGGCGGCGGCGGAAATTCATTTGCCGCGCCATCGAAATAGACGGCGCGACGATGCCGCGCGCCCTGGCGCAACCGAAATATGAGATGCTTTTCGTTTGAGACTCGGGGCGCCCCGACGGGCTCGACCGCACGCGCAAAGAAAAGCGGCTGCGGATTTCCATTTCCGAACGGCTGCAAAAGTTCGTGCCAGCGGAGAAATTCGACATCGATGTTTGTGAACGGCAGCTCGTGATCCAGTCGCAGCGAGCGTTGCAGAGCCTGTTCTGAAAGTAACTGGCGCGCCGTGCTGCAAAACGCTTCGGCAAATTCCGAGAAATTTTCCTCGTGTAACGCCAGACCGGCTGCCATTTCGTGGCCGCCGAATTTCTCGAGCGTGGCAGCGCAACGAGTGAGCGCGTCGATGAGATTTAACCCCGCGATGCTCCGTCCGCTTCCTTTTCCGACGCCTTTCTCGTCAAAACCGATTACGATGGTGGGCCGATGATATTTTCGAGCAATCCGGGACGCTACGATGCCCAGTACGCCCGGATGCCAGCCGCGCGCGCCCGCCACGATGGCCGCGTCACGCGCCGCGTCGAATTGTTTTTCGATCATCACAATGGCTGCAGCGAGAATTTCCTTCTCCACTTCCTGGCGTGCGCGGTTTTGTTGGTCCAGCTCTGTCGCCAGACCCGCCGCCTCGTCTTCATCGTTCGTGAGTAACAGTCGCAAAGATTTCTCCGCGGTGCTCAATCGCCCAGCAGCGTTCAATCGTGGCCCCAAGCGGTACCCAATGTCGTCGGGCAAAATGGGCGGACCCACTCCGGCGACTTGCATTAACTTCCTGAGACCGACGCGCGAAGTGCGGCCGATTTCGATCGCGCCGCGCTGCACAAGCATACGATTCTCCTCCACGAGAGGCACGATGTCGGCCACCGTGCCGAGCGCGACAAGATCGAGTTTTGATTTCAAATCAAACTCAGGCAGCGGCCGCGTCTTCAACAGAGCATGGCAAAGCTTGAATACGATCCCCACGCTGCAGAGATAATGAAATGGCGAGGCTGAATCAGCCTTTGGATTCACGATTGCGACGCAATCCGGCAGCTGTGATTTCGGTTCGTGGTGGTCGAGCACTATGACATCGACGCCGCGGTTCTTGAGTTCAGCAATTTCACCGGCCGAAGCGGTGCCGCAATCAATGGCGATCAGCAATTGTGGGCGATAGTGCTCGAGGCAACGTTCGACGCTCTCGCGGCTCAACCCGTAGCCCTCCTCCATCCGCAAAGGCAAAAAGAGTTCCGGCGTCGCGCCGTAACCGCGCAGCATTTCCGCGAGCAACGCCAGGGAGGTCACGCCATCGACATCGTAATCTCCAAATAGCACGATGCGTTCGTGCGAATCCAGCGCACCCAGGATTCGAGCGACTGCTGCACGCATTTGCGGGAGCAAAATTGGATCGCTCAGCGAGCTAAGACGCGGCTGCAGGAAAGTTTGAACTTCGTCCGTGCTCCGAAACCCTTTCCGGAAAAGCAGTCGGGCGATGCATTCCGACTCGCAAATCTCGTTCCACGCAATCGCGCCGCCATTCAGATTTTCGCACGGCGGTAGAATCCATCGGTCCTGCACCGGCTCAGTTTATTTACTGTGCAGCGAGTGACAAGATGAGGACGCAGTTCGCATCAAAGAATTAGCTATTTTGATTCTGTCGCGCTTGCGGTCTTTTCAGGAAATTCGAAACCGACTTTTTCGTCCTCGAGTTTCAGGTATGCGGAGAACGGGCGTCCACGTTTCAGATAAAACCCTCGAGGAGATCGGTTTTTCCGGGCAGTCAGAAGTCTTTCCGCTCTTCTTTTGGAATATCGCGACCCAGAATCGTCTTGCTCGCGTAAGTGCGCGAGCGCCGTCCCTAACGGGGCGGAAATTCAAATTTCGCTGTGTCTTTTTTCGGCGAGAGAACAAGATACGCGGAGAATTTATTGCCGCGCTTCGAAACGAAATTTTCGATCAAGGGCGACTTTCCTTCCGACAGCAATTCCTTCACTTCGTTCGCCGTGATTTCGTGTTCGCAAAGTTTCTTGGTCAACTTAAACACCTGGCGATTGTCCTGCTCCGGCTTGCGCACGTAGTAGGCGTCCTCCAATTCCACGAGTTCGCCGTCGTGCATTTTGCTTTCGCCGATGACCTTTGCTTTAGAAAGATCGGCTTTCGCGCGCGCTTTCCGCGCGATCGGCTTGCCATCCTTGCCAACCTTGGCCGCGCGCGGGGGAAACTCCCAGCGGAACCTGGCGTCGTTGCGCACGAGGAAAGCGTCGAACGGTCGGCCCTTCTTGGAAGTGAATCCTTTGATCAGATCGGTCTTGCCTTTTTCAATCAAATGCACCGCTTCTTCGCGTGAGATCTCTTTTTTGCACATCAGGCGGGGAACCCGAAAGGCTTGTTTCCATTCGCCGTTCTCGCGCTCACGCAGGACGTAGTTCGAACCTACCTCGCATAATTCCGCACCTGTCGCCGGGTGCTTCCAAAACGGTTCCACCGATCCGAGATCGACCTTGTCTCCGAAGTCGTATTCGGCTTTCCACTTCCCGGTCTTCTCATCTTTCGCGAGCTTGAGGGTGGCGGCAAAGGTGGCGCGCGTTTTCGCAGAAACAAATCCATCAAGCGGTCCGACGAAGCCTTTGACGACGAGCTCGCCAATCTCGCTCTCTTCCATTTTCCGGCCGCCGATGACCTTGTAGATCATGAACTCACCGTCCTGCGATTTGTAGCCGCGTAGGGTTTCGCGGAGCGGCCTCCGGTCGGTCGGTGAAATGATATCGGTCTCGCGTGCGATCGAGTCGTCTTCCTCGAAGTTTTTCACCCGCTCGACGATTCCCTTGGTCTCTTCGACGATCTCAGCCATGAATTTTTGCCGCGAGAATTTCCCGCGCATCATCTCGCGCAACTGATATTCCCACTCACCGGTCATGGCCGGACTCGTGAGGTCGGAGGCCTTCACCGCTTCAAGAAACTGGATCAACTGCTCAGCTTTCGCGCTCGGCACCAGCTCACGCTGGTTGCGGTCCATGTACTTTTGATAAATGAGACCGTCGATGATGTCGGCGCGCGTCGCGGGCGTGCCGAGTCCGCGCTCTTTCATGGCGTCTGCGGCGTCTTCGTCCTCGACTAATTTTCCCGCCGTTTCCATCGCCGACAGCAGCGTCGCTTCCGTGTAACGCGGTGGCGGTTTTGTTGCTTCCGCGACCAATTTCGCTTCCAATGTTTTCGCCTGCTTATTGTCGCTGGGCGATAAGGCCGGCAGCGCTTTGTCGTCATTTACGGATCCTTTTCCGTAGACTTCCAGCCAGCCTGGCGCGGTCAGGACTTTGCCTTCGGTCTTGAATCGATGCGCCGCGATTTGGCTGAAACGTGTCGTGACATCAAATTCCGCCGCGGGAAAGAAGACGGCCACGAAGCGCCGCGCGACCATATCGAAAATCTTCGTTTCCGCTTCATCGAGATGCTTCGCTTCCGAGGTGGTCGGAATGATGGCAAAGTGATCGCTGATCTGCGCGTTGTTAAAAATCCGTTTGTTCGGCCGCACCCAATCATTCGTTAGGGCTTTTTGTGCGTGGGCGCCTAAGGAGCCGGAAAGATTTCCGAGAGTCTGTCTTGCCACTGGCAGATAATCTTCGGGCAAGGCGCGCGAATCAGTGCGCGGATAAGTTAGCATTTTGTGCTTCTCGTAAAGCGCCTGCGTAATCTGCAGGGTGCGTTTGGCCGAAAAACCAAAGCGGCCATTCGCTTCGCGCTGAAGTGTAGTCAGATCATAAAGGCGCGGTGCGATTTGCGAACTGGCTTTTTTCTCCTCAGTAACATCGGCAATCGGATTTCCCCGACACGCGGCCACGACTGCTTCCGCGGCGTTCTGATCCCAAACGCGGTCCGCGCGATCGTGCTCGTCGTTACTCCTATTGAAATCGGGACGTTGATAGATGCCTTCGTATTCGCCTTGTTCGACTTCGAATCTCGCCGTGACGCGCCAGTAAGCTCGCGGTTTGAAATTACGGATTTCCAATTCTCGTTCGTAAACCATCGCGAGCGTCGGCGTCTGCACGCGGCCGACGGAGAATTCTTCGTTACACGCCAGCGTGTAGGCGCGCGAGAGATTCATTCCCACCAGCCAGTCCGCGCGGCTCCGGCCTCGGGCGGCATCGGCGAGCGGATCGTAGTCGCGGCCGTCGCGGAGCTTGGCGAGACCCTCGCGGATCGCGTCCGGCGTCAGAGATGAGATCCAGAGGCGTCGAACCGGCTTGTCGCATTGGGCGGCTTCGTAAATGTAGCGGAAAATCAGTTCTCCTTCACGGCCCGCATCGGTGGCGCAGACTATGCTGTCGATACGGGGCGACGTGAGGACCTTGCGGACTAC
>JBBQRI010000064.1:0-11368 GCA_038214915.1 Chthoniobacterales bacterium | reverse complement strand
AAGACATCCATGGGAGAGGATTAAACCGGAGGTTGTTGAATAGGTTTGAGTAATCCGTGCGATCATAAGGATTCTCAAAGTTCCTATCGACAAACGTATCCAATTCAAGCCACGTCATCGTTGAATCGTCCCGCCGGGTTTGCAACTTGTTGCGGACACCCACGCGCCACACCGTCCAATCGGCAATCGAATCAATCGGGGTGAACTGTGGAAAATCGATCGCCCGAAGCTGCGTAGAAGGTTCAAATCGATCGAATTGCAGAATCGAAAGTGGATTTGGGCCGTCTTCTTTTACGTAGGAGAAGTCGGTAAACGGTTGGATCACGTGCATCAATCCGTCTAAACCGACCGCACGGCTTTGCACGTCCTCCCATTTTCGCGAGATCTTGAACGAAGCTTCCGCGCCCGTATCGAAGACGCTTCGAAACGTGTCCCCATCAAACTTGATGGGATTGGCTGTTGTTGGTGGCGGCAGGATAGTGTCGGGCACCAGCGGGTTTGTTGGCGGGACAAACATTGTTGATCCGAGATCCCAGGTCTTGCCGTAGTAGGTGCCTCGATATCCAACCCGCGGCATAAACGACAGCCAACCAAAATATGTATTGGGATAAACCAGTTGATGGAACGTGTCGAAACGCTGAGTGCCGTAATTCTTGAGACCTGAGTCCTCAGGGAATTCTAGCCGCAAATTGGCAAAGCCGGTTTCGCCTTCGTAAAATATCGGCCCGCCAAAGAGCGCGTGCCGTTTGATGTCGAGTACCACTTCCGGCTGACGTTCCGTCGTCGTGAAGAAAGGGTTCGCCTGGAAACGCTCGATCCCCGTGAGAGTGAAAACCGGGTTTATTTTTGTCAGCGCTACCACATTGTCTGGAACAGGATCAATCCGAAATTCTCCCTGGAAGAAGTCCTGCATCACGTATTGGTCACTCAACTTGGTGATGTTGGCGATGCCATAGATGGAATCGGTGAATTCCGTGTGATCTTCGAGGCTGAGCCGGTATCGCGATTCAGGCACACCCGTTCGCGGTATGTCGGTCTGATTGATCTCCGGATTTTGGTCGTTGATGTAAAAAGTTTTTATCCGCGCCACACTGGTTTGGTCTTTCCCATATTCAATTGTCGGCTCAAAACCAAAGGCGAACCCGCGGCGGCCGAAATAGTCCAGCCGGAGCCGGGCTTGAATACTGTCTGTGATCGGGAACGTGACCTGCGTGAGAAGCGATGGTCCCCAGGTGCTGTAGTACGCGGGCGAGATGGAAAAACTAAACGCGTTGTCGAGCGATTGGTATAAATACGGCCACCAAAACACCGGCACTTTCCCGACGTAGGCGGTCACGTTCAGAAAAATCACGCGATCGTTTTCGTAAACACGAATCTTCCGGGCGCGCAGGCGAAAATCGGGCTTGGCCGAATCGTGCGTCGTGAAGGTGCCGCCCTTGATAAGATAGGCATTGTCCGCCCCTTCGATCGAAGTCACATCGTTACCGGCTAGAAAGTAAGGTTGTGATTCGGTCCGTGCGGTGATCGCCCGGATCTTTTTCGTCTCAGTGTTGTAAATTCCGCTGTCCGCGTTGTAGAGGCTTTCGTCCCGATAAATCCGGACGTGACCTCTCAACTCCACATCATGTGTGGAGGAATTGTACTGTGCGTAGTCGGCGTAAATGTCCGTGCTGCCAATGTGAATCTCGACGTTGTCGCGGGCGGTCGCCAGGCCGTTTTCATATGTGGTTTGCCCTGTTGAAGTAATTTCAATTGGCGCATTCTCCGGAGTTTTGATTTCTCCGTGCATCAGACCGGCACTAGCAAACAGACCGGCGAGCAACAAAACCAGCGATCGCATGGCGAACGCCACCGTACCGCAGCAAAGTCCCCCTGCAAAGCCAAAACCGCTCTTACGAGAGAAATACTGCTCCCGGGCGCCGTCCGGAGGCTTGCCGTCCCTGTCAGTTTCTAATTGAATCGGGGTGTGGTTCCTGCTGATGATGAGGTGACTTCACAGAGTGAGATTGGCGGAAACGCTTATCACGGCCCGGCCGCCTTTACGACCACGCACTGGAGCGTGGTGCTGGAGTCTCAAGGCGAATCGCCGGCGGCACAGGAGGCACTTGAAAAACTCTGCCGCGTTTATTGGCGGCCCATTTACAGTTTCGTGCGGCGACAGGGTGCTGGGCCGGAGGACGCGCAGGATGTTACGCAAGGTTTTTTTGCTCTCTTGTTGGAGCGCCGGGATCTCCGCACTGTGCGCAAAGAGAAAGGGCGATTACGTTCTTATCTGCTCACGGCGCTGAAGCACTTTCTAGCTGACGAACACCGCCGCGCAATGGCGATCAAACGTGGAAAAGGGGAGCGGCTCATTCCGTTGGAAGAACTGCGTACTGAGGAACGGAGTGGCATGGAGCCGGCCGACCCGCTCACCGCCGAGCGGATTTACGAGCGCCGTTGGGCTTCGACGCTGCTGGATCGCGTGCTGAGCCGATTAGAGGATACATATCGCCTGCGAGGTAATGCCGCGTTGTTCGATTCGTTTAATCAATTGCTGGCAGACGAGCCGGGGGCGCCGTCGCAGGCGGATATTGCGGCGCAACTTGGCATGACCGAAAATGCCGTTTCGCAGGCCTTTCATCGATTTCGGCAAAGCTATCAATCGTTATTGCGCGAAGAAATTGCTCATACCGTTGCGACTCCCGGCGATATCGAAAACGAGTTGCGTTATCTGATTGCTGTGATTCGCGCATAAGACCTGACAGAATTCTACGCAGTACAAGATGAGAAGGCACGCCGACTCTCGGGTAATGATCAGAGTAACCAGAATTTGCCGCAAATGCGGCGCGAAAATCTTTTCTGACGCGCCGAAAGGGCTTTGCACGGCGTGCATGTTGGAAACCGCGCTCGGAATTTTCCCGGATGCTGTAGGCGCTGGCGACTCGTCCGCTGTAGCTCCAGCGAAGGCGGATGACTCCGGCAATAAGGACGAGCTTTCACGCGACAATGCGAAGCCTGTTTCGGGCGTCAGAGAGGCCATGCGCGCCGCGAGCATGTTGGGAGAGTTAGGCGATTATGAGTTGCTGGAAGAAATCGGTCGCGGCGGTCAGGGAGTCGTATTTCGCGCCCGGCAAAAAAGCCTGAACCGCACCGTTGCGTTAAAAGTGATCAGCCTTGGTCAATGGGCAAGCAAAGCCCATCTAAAACGTTTTCGCCTTGAAGCCGAAGCTGCGGCCAGCCTGGATCATCCGAGCATCGTTCCCATCTATGAAGTCGGCGAGCGTGATGGCTCGTGCTACTTCAGCATGAAGTTCGTTGAAGGCGGTCAGCTTGACGAAGTTGTCAGGCGAACCCCGATGTCGATTCGCCAGGCGTTGGACTTAATCGCGAAAGTGGCGCGTACTGTCCACTATGCGCACGAGCACGGCATTCTCCATCGTGACATCAAACCGGGGAACATTTTGCTCGATGCAAAAGGCGAACCGCATCTGACCGATTTCGGACTAGCGCGATTAGTCGAATCTGAAAGCAGCGTCACTCAGACCCTGGACGTCCTGGGCACGCCTAGCTACATGGCGCCGGAACAAGCCGTGGGAAACAACGCGGCAGTAAGCAGCGCCACCGATGTCTATGGGCTTGGTGCAGTTCTTTACCAATTGCTGACCGGCCAGCCGCCCTTTGCCGGTGGAACAACCTACGAGACGATCAAGCTGGTGCTCGATACCGAGCCGCGCCCGCCGCGTCTCTTAAATCCGAAAGTCGATCGCGATCTCAGCACAATTTGCCTCAAATGCCTCGAAAAGGATCCAAAGCGTCGGTATTCGCCCGCTCTCGCGCTGGCTGAGGATTTGGAACGTTGGCAAAAACATGAACCAATTGCGGCTCGGCGCGTCGGACCGCTCGTTCGTGGCAGAAAGTGGGTGCGCCGCAACCCAGGCATCGCAGTCATGGCGGCAATGTTGCTCGCGCTGGCGGTGCCGTTGGGGGTGACTATTTGGAAAAGCGAATTTCCCCGACAGCCGCTAACAACTGGAATCGCAGTTCTGCCGTTCGAAAACCTGGGCGACGAGAAAGAGAACGCGGCCTTTGTCGATGGCTTACAGGAGGACATCCTGACCAAGCTGGCCAAGATCGGTGACCTGAAAGTTATCAGCCGGACCAGTGTGATGGAATATCGCGGCAAACGAAATCTCCGTCAGATCGGAAATGATCTGCGGGTATCGCACGTTCTGGAAGGAAGCGTCCGCAAAGCCGGCACGCATCTTCGTCTCAATGCGCAGTTGATCGACACACGCTCTGATACGCACGTCTGGGCCGAGGAATATGACCGCGATTTAAATGACCTGTTTGCCATCCAAAGCGAGATCGCGCAAAAAGTTGCCCAGCACCTTCACGCCAACCTGTCAACCAGTGAGAAAGCATCTATTGAAGAAAAGCCAACGCAGGACTTGGTCGCCTATGATTTTTATGCCCGAGCTGTCTCCATGATTTACAACGGCCAGCTACCCTCCGAGAACACCGCCGAGACGTCTTTAGATGCGGGGAAGAGTTTTTCCGAGGCCGTAGATTTGTTGAATAAGGCAGTTGCTCGTGATCCAAACTTCTTGCTCGCCTATTGCCAGTTAGCCTTTGCCTACGACTTGATGGGAAACACCCCCGAGCGCTTGGCCCTGGCAGAGTCGGCCATAGATTCTGCATTTCGGTTGAGACCGGATTCTGGGGAAGCGCACCTGGCGCTGGGCTGGCATCTCTACTTGGGAAAATCCGATTATAACCGCGCCCGCGCCGAACTTGCCATTGCTCAACAGAGCTTACCGAATAACCCGCAAGCTTTTGAGTTAGCTGGATTGATTGATCAGGACCAAGGTCGCTGGTCTGACGCCGCACACAATCTCGAGCGCGCATGTGAGCTCGACCCTCGAAATCTCCCTTACTTGATTGCGCTTGCAGGGATGCATGCGTTTTTGCATGACTATGAGCAATGGGCTAAGGCTACGGATCGCATCCTCGCCCTTCATCCAGACCGTAAACCTCCGCGGATTTGGCGCGCTTTCATCGAAGTAGACCAGCGCGCGGACACAGGACCTTTGCGGGTCGCGATTGAAAAGATCCTAGCCGAAGACCCTGCGTCAGCGAAAAATCCATTTCTGGTGAGCTTCCGCTTCAATCTTGCCTTGTGTGATCGCGACTTGGACGCCGCTGGTAGCCTTGCGCCGGCACTTTCCCAGAAGGAAGCGCTCAGCTTTCCGCTTGAAATTAGCCCTGACTTCTGGGTGGGTGTAGTTGCTCGGTTGAAAAGAGACGAAAATTCTGCACGCGCTGCCTTTGTGAGAGCACGCGCAGAACAGGAGAAAGACGTACGCAGTCATCCCAACGCTGCGGGGCCGCTTTCTTGCCTCGGGCTGATCGATGCATGCTTGGGAAGAAAAGAAGAGGCGATAAGCGAAGGCCGGCGCGCGATGGAACTTCTGGCCATGGCCAGCAGCTCAATGCTTGTCGAGCCACGGGTAAAGACGTATTTTGCCATCATCTGTGCTTGGACGGGCGAACGCGAACTGGCGCTTCAGCGACTCGAAATTCTCGCCAAACCGCCGAGCGGTTTAAGCTATGGCGACCTGCGCTTGAGCCCATTGTGGGATCCTTTACGCGACGATCCGCGCTTCGAAAAAATCGTTGCCTCGTTAGCACCGAAAGAAACAGTTTCCAAATAACGCCTAGTTTTCTCTGGGTAACTCAGCGCCGCGCTGCACGCGATCGGAAACCGATTTGGCTTGCCTATCGTCAGTTCCCTAGAACAGGCTTCGTGTGAATGGAAGCGCGCGTAGTTCCGCCGACTATGCGTCAAACAGCGTTCGCCGCTGTTGCCTGCGCTAATCTGCTGATTGCTCCCAAGGTTCCCGCTCAAGCAATTATACTGGGGGCAGTGCGGTCACCGCCACCAGCGCAGGTGACAACAGGGGCAACGGCCGTAACGGAGCGAGTCATCGTCACTGGCTCGAACATTCCAACAGCAGAAGAGACCGGTCCGAATCCGGTGGATACGTATCGCCCGGCAGATCTCGAAAAACTGGGCATACGCAATGCAACGGATCTGACAACTTTTTTGCCGCAGCAGGCGGGCGGAACCACCAACCTGAACATGGGCAGTAGCGGGGACGGTACCGTCCAATTCAACCTGCGCGGTTTGTTGTCCAAAGAAACCCTCGTGCTGGTTGACGGAAAACGTGTCGCCCTTGGTTCGTTGAACACCGTCGGATTCAGCGGAGGTGTGGACATTAATCTGATACCCTTTCCGATGGTCGATCACATCGATATCCTCAAGGATGGCGCATCGGCGGTATATGGCTCTGACGCCATCACTGGTGTGGTTAACTTCTTTTTGGTCCACAAGTTCCGTGGGCTGGAGATCGGGGGCAGTTACGGGAATACGAACTTGGGAGCATCCAACGACATGGGCGAATGGGAGGCATGGATCAAAGCCGGTACAGGAGATGATAAGACGGAAGTTGTGGTCATTGCCGATTTCTGGCAGCGGACCGGTGGCCTCTTCAGTAGTGACCGGGACCTCTCAGCTAATGCGTTTTACATGCCCTGGGGCGGAATTGATAATCGCACTCCCATTAAACCTGGCGGCATTTTTTCGAACGGGGGCCTCAGGCTCCTACCCAGCATTTTTTTCGGCCCTGGCGGTACACCGCGACCCGGCGTGAACACGCCTCTTCCGCACTCGGTGCCAAATGCGGCGACTTCGCCATTCTATAAGAGACTTTATCTTCCTTTTTTTATTCGCTTAGGCTTTCCACCGGGGACCCCCGGTACCATCAATCCCAATGCGTATCCAGGCGCCCCGGGTGTCATCGGGCCGAATGCAGCCTTTTTCTTGCCACAGTTCGGCACTGATTATAAGGGCGGTGGCGACTACTGGTTCTATAACTTCGCGGCTGTAACGCCAGCGCTTCCGCCGGCTGATCGCCAAGCCTTCTACGCTTCCTTCACCCGCGATCTCTGTGACAAATACCTGACGCTGTTTGCCGACTTTAAATATGTCCGTTCATTTTTCGATGCGTCGCTATCAGCCGTGCCGTTTTCGCCAGATCCATTCAAGATCCCAGGCACGAACATAGGGTTTAATTTCGCTGGCATCAGTGTGCCACTTCAGAATCCGTTTAACCCCTTCACGGTGGCGGATGCGACTATTCCGAATTTCTTTGCGGACGGGAGCGATCTCCCCGTAACCACGGGAGTTTTGTTTCAAGGCATTAACGATACCGGCCCGAGACACGAAAAGTTCACTTACCACGATTACTTGTTCGACGTTGGCCTGCGTGGGGAAATGGGAGAATTTGTCGATTATTTCAAGACGTGGAATTGGGAGCTGGGTTTTCGTTATTCCCGAAACGAAGGCCAACAGTTGTCTGTCGGAGAAGTCAGCCAGCCTGGATTACGGGAAGCGCTGTTGGACACGAACCCGGCGACGGCGTTTGATCCGTTCCTGAATTTCAACGCCCACAACACCAGAGCGGCCAGGGCCAGAGTTTATGTCACCCTGCATAACTCAGGCGAATATGAGCTGCCAATAGGTTATGCCACTGTTAACGGTGACCTGTTCAATCTTCCTGCCGGGCCGGTTTCGTTTGCTATTGGCAGTGAGTATGACGCGCCGAGGTGGACGCGCAATCGTGACTCGCTCAATACAACGTTTCAATCGATTGGCTCGACAGGTGGAGGAAGCGCAAGGGTGAACCGCGATATTTGGTCAATCTATCAGGAAGTGAGGGTACCCTTCACCAGCCCAACGCGGAACTTTCCCGGTTTCTATAGCTTCGAGGTTGACTTTGCCGAACGCGAGGAATGGTACAGCCAGAATACCTCTGCAGTTTTACCTTCCGGGGCTTTCTCATTTCAGCCGGCAGCCCACAGTCAGTATAACGCGCAGAAGCCAAAGGTTTCGGTTCGCTGGCAAGCACTTGATCCAAAATATATTGGCGCCTTTATTCTGCGTGGCAGCTACACCGAGGCGTTTCATGCGCCGGCTCTATCGGAGATTTCACCAGCTTCCACGCAGAGCTTCGCCGGGGCTGTCGATCCATTATTACACCAGTTCTATCCGTTCGAGGTACGCGTTATAGGAAATCCCAGCCTACAGCCGGAGGTGGCCTATGAGTGGTCTTACGGCGCCGTTTACAGCCCGAAATGGATCAAGGGCCTGACGCTCAGCGCGGATTGGTGGCATATTGATATGCGATCGATCACGTCGTTCCTCGGCACACAATTCATCATCGAGAATAATATCCCCGGTCTGGTTATCCGTGGCCCCCCTATAAGTCCTGGCAGTCCGGGGCGAATCATTGTGGTCATTGATCCTAATGAAAATCTTGCAGGCGCGATCTTTGAAGGTCTCGACTACGAAGCGATCTATATTCTCGATTCTTCGATTTTTGGTCACGGGGATTTTGGCCGGTTGACGGCGATGCTCAACGGCACCTGGCTATCGCGGGCCGAGCTTCAGATTTCGCCTGATACAAAACGGTTCGGTATCGCGGGTGAAGTCATACCGCCAGGATTCACGCTGACCGGTTCGTTGCCATGGAACCGCGCCAATTTCAGTCTTTTCTACGACGGCCCAACTGACACATGGATGCAGGGTTTGGATGTAGGCGCGGTAGTCCACTACACCGGTCAATACGAAGATGACAACCTAAGTCTTGGAAGTGCATTCGGGTTATTCGTGCCTCCTAAGCCACAAACGCCGAGAAGTGGGCCTTTGCCTTGGCGCGCGCGGAAAGTGCGGGAGTGGATTACCCTGGATCTTATTGCCTCCTACACGTTCAATCTGCCGCCGCCAGCTCCGGTCCCAGTGCCTGGCCTTGCTAAGGATGGAGGTAAAAATTTCAAGATGAAGGAGGACAAGGAGAAAAATGTCATGCCTGTATCCACGGCCGAATACAATCCCTGTGGATGGCGCGCTTGGTTGAATAACACCACGATTTCTCTTGGAATGCAGAACGTATTCGATGAAGACCCGCCGTTCGTGGCCGGCGCCTTTGAGAACGGTTACGACGAATCGCTTGCCACCATCAAAGGCCGGTTCTGGTACGTCCAGCTAAAGAAAAGATTCTAAGCAGTCGGAACAGCTTAGACCCGCGGTATCTCGTGCGGGGCGATCCGCTTCGAAGAAATCGTCGCCTCCCGCGCGCCAAAGGAGAATTAACCACGGATTACACTGATAAGAGGGATATCTGGGGAGCAGTCGCGGTTCGTCGAGTTTCTTGCAACGCTTATCTATCAGCCGGACGCACATCGACTACCATTACGCTTTTACCGCATCATCCAGCCAGTACGTGATCGCGTAGTCACCGATGATTTGATCTGCCGGATTTGGAGCGAGGCATCCTTATCGGTATAGTCGCCTTTAGTCCGCGGCCGCTCCCGCAAGCTGTAAATGAACTTCATGATCTCCTCTCTTTGACGACCGCTTTTCGGCACGGCTCCGAGCAGATCGATATTCAGATAAATTTGGTAGGGTTCCACCGGCGCTTATTCGGCGTCCAAGCGCTTTTCGAACTCTTCCGGTGTCAACCAATGTGATTGGTCTTTGTCATCCATGCGAGCATTCAACGTCGCTTGGTATGCAACGTCCCCACGATGCCGGAGGTGAAAAAGAAAAGCCGTCAGCTCGTTCTGTTCCCCCACCGAAAGCGTCGATACAGTCTTCTTTAGTTCCTCAACGCTCATTAGCCAAACCGTATCGCCTCGATGCGGCATCCGTCAACCCCACCTTTGTTTGCCCCATATCCGTGGCCTGCCACGCCGTAGCCTCGGCGAAGGCGGGTTGCTCAAAAATTTCCAAACTTCCCGCGTAAGGGATCCAAAATTTTTACGCAGTACCCCAGTGAACGGCCGGAAATGACAACTCAATGACGAGAAGATCAAAGAAGGCCAAACAACAGAAGAAAATTAAAAAAGAGAAAGAAATAACACTTATGAAAACCAAATTACTTAAAAGCATAATGAGCTCCTTCGCCTTCGCCTGTGCGTTGGTGTGCTTGGCTGCCAATATGGCGCCTGGCACGTCCGCTACCGCGGGACCAGCACCCGACGCGCGAGGTTGCAGCGTGGGCATGCTGAGGGGAACGTATCTGTTCGCCTGGGACGGGTACGCAAACCTCGGTGGGAACCTGGTACCGAAAGCCGTTATGGAAGGCAAGCGCTTCAACGGAGATGGTACGACGTTCGATGAATTCGGCACGGTGAACATCGGGGGCACGATTATCTTCGACGTCACCGGAGGGGTAGGAACCTATACGGTCGCAGCGGACTGCACGGGCACCCTGTCAACCACCGACGGCCCAAGCTTTAACATGTACGTCGGGCCGGGTGCACAGCAGCTTTGGTTCACCCAGATTGCAGGTGCTGGCGCCACGGGATTAGGTGTAGGAACAGCGACACGGCTGCCATAGTAAAAGCTCCTCGGCTGCTGCGACGATGTTTGAGCTTTAGCAAGCGGGAGCCTCAAGCGGCCGCGATTCGCAATCAAGTCGTCACGCTTTCATTAGCGTGGCGGCTTTGTTTTTTCTAGGCGACACGTCCAAATTTCGGTTGAAAGAAGTGAAGGAAGAACCGACACCGGTATTGCAAGTTTTCGTTTTGGCCGATACGCACAATCGTTTGCCGGAGAGCGTGAGGCAGATGGCCAAAGATGCTAATGAGATCTGGCATCTTGGCGATGTTTGCGCCGAAATGATTCTCGACGAACTGCGGGCGATCGGACCGGCCGTGATCGTTGTGCGCGGAAACTGCGACAGCAATTTCGACTGGCCATTGGTTCTCGACCTTGCGCGCGGTGGATTGAAATTCCGCCTGCAACACGTTCCGCCGGATCGACCGCCGGATGATGTCGATGTTTTTCTGCACGGCCACACGCACGTCCCGCGCAACGAACGGCGTGGTCGCGTTCTGTTTCTCAATCCCGGCTGCGTAACCCAGCCCAACCGCGGCGCGCCTCCAAGTGTGGCCTGGCTTGAAATCACGGACGGGAAAATCACTTGGAAGCTCGTCCCGCTTCGCTGACACACATCCGTGCTCGTGATTCGCTCTTGATTAAATCAGCGGCAATCGCTTTTCTTCACGAAGATGAGTTCAGCTCTCGATCAAATCTTCGTGCACGGGAAGCGATGGCTGCTTTCCTGGGTTGCTGGCGCGCCTGGCTGGGTCATCCAAATCACCTCCAGCCTGCTCAACATTGTCGCGTTGCTCGCCGTGTTTCTCACGCTTTTCGCGCTCATGTCGGTGCTGGAGCGGAAAATTTTGGCGCGGATGCAGAACCGCTATGGACCGAATCGCGTGGGCCCGTTCGGTCTTTTCCAACCAGTCGCGGACGGCATAA
>JBBQRI010000063.1:0-11413 GCA_038214915.1 Chthoniobacterales bacterium | reverse complement strand
GCCGATTTGCCTGACGCATTCAAAGCCGCGCTTTACTTCGGCACGAATGGTAAGCCAGTTGAGATGCAGTTTGGCGGCAACGGCGACAAGAAAATCACAAAACCGTTCGAGGGACTCGTGCCCCAAATGCAGCGGCTTTATGAGCAGACCGAGAGCGAGTTCACGCGCAGTCGCATTCGAGCATTCATGACTCGCGAGACATGCAAGGTCTGCGGCGGCGCAAGACTCAAACCGGAAATCCTTGCCGTCACTGTCAAAGACCAACAGGGCGGCGAATTGAACATCCACCAGTTCAGCCAGCAAACCGTGGAAGACGCGCTGCGATTCATTGCCGATCTCGAGCTGACCGAACAGCAACAGATGATCGTAACAGAAGTGGTCCGCGAGATTCAGTCGCGTCTGCAATTTCTCGCGGAAGTCGGGCTAGGCTATCTCACATTGAATCGCGAGAGCGGCACGCTTTCCGGAGGAGAAGCGCAACGCATACGGCTCGCGACACAGATCGGCTCCGGTCTGGCTGGCGTTCTCTACATCCTCGATGAACCCAGCATCGGTTTGCATCAGCGCGACAACTCCCGTTTACTCGGAACGCTGCGAAAACTGCGCGATCTCGGGAACTCCGTCATCGTGGTCGAGCACGACGAAGAAACGATTCGGGCCGCCGACCACATTGTTGATCTCGGTCCGGGCGCAGGGCCGCGTGGCGGCGAGATTGTGGCAGAGGGAACTCTCGGCGACATCGAGCGCGCCAAAAATTCTTTGACTGGCAATTATCTTTCGGGACGCGCGCGCATTGCCATCCCAAAACAACGTGTCCAGCCGCGGCCCGACGGCTGGATAACTGTCGTTGGCGCAGATGAAAACAACCTGAAGAAAATCGATGTCTCATTTCCTCTCGGCTGCCTAACGTGTGTGACTGGTGTTTCCGGCAGCGGCAAATCGACTTTGGTGGACGACATTTTGCGGCGCGCCCTTTTCCGGCATTTCTATAACTCGAAAGATAAGCCGGGCGCTCACAAAGCGATTCGCGGACTGGAACAGATCGACAAGGTAGTTGTGATCGACCAAAGCCCGATCGGCCGGACGCCGCGGTCAAATCCGGTCACATACACCGGCGCGTTCACCCCGATACGCGAACTGTTCGCGCAATTACCCGCTGCCCGGGTTCGCGGTTACGACGCAGGTCGATTCAGTTTCAATGTCAAAGGCGGTCGTTGCGAGAATTGTGAGGGCGGAGGCTTGATAAAAATCGAGATGCACTTCTTGCCCGACGTTTATGTCGAATGCGAGGTTTGCCGGGGGAAACGCTACAACCGCGAGACTCTCGAGATCACCTACAAAGGCAAGAATATCGCAGACGTGCTCGATCTAACCGTGGACGAAGCTGCGCGATTCTTTCGCAATGTGCCGACCATCGCGGAAAAGCTCAATTCGCTCCTCGACGTTGGCTTAGGCTATCTGCGACTCGGCCAGGCCGGAACAACTCTTTCCGGTGGCGAAGCGCAGCGTGTGAAACTTGCCACAGAGCTTTCCAAAAAAGCGACGGGTCGCACTGTTTACATTCTCGATGAACCGACGACCGGGTTGCATTTCGCCGATATTGAAAAATTACTGGAGGTGTTGATGAAGCTCCGCAACGCGGGCAACACCATCGTGGTAATTGAACACAACCTTGAGATGATTAAGTGCGCCGACTGGATCATCGATTTGGGTCCTGAAGGCGGCGAACACGGCGGCGAGGTGCTCGGATCGGGTCCGCCTGAGAGGGTCACCACTATTCCGGCCAGCCATACCGGGCAATACTTACGGGCAATGCTGGAGAGAAGATGAGACATATCGGACGCTTAGCCCTCACATGTCTGATCGGGGTACTCAGCCCAGTCGCCCACGCGGATATCTCCGCTGAAATGGCCCAGGCCAGCACGCCGCTTTCAGAAGGAGTGCCGGAGGTGGCGGTTGTGCGGTTGCAGTCGCTGCTAAACAAAGATCTGCCAGAACCACAATGGCGCGCAGTCGCTGAAAAACTTGCGGAAGCGCAGATGGCCGCAAACGAACCGGAGGCCACATTGGTTCTCTTAACCGACGCCAGATTACGCGACTTGGCATGGGCGAAATTCTGGCGCGCTCAGGCGCTGGCCAGTCTACACCGGTGGGCTGACGCACTACCGCTTTACGAGGAATTGAGTAACGACGCGTCACCGTTTCAGAGAGCAGCTGTTTTTGGGGCGGGAGACACGTTACGCGCGTTAGAAAGACGCCAGGAGGCTTTGAGAAAGTTCATTCTGCTGGCGCATGATAAGGAATGGGGCACGCGAGCGCAGCTGCGAACGGCTGAGCTGTACATTGAATTGGGCAACGCTCCCGATGCACGCCGGCTTTTGGAGCAGTTGCAACCAGTTTCCGTTGCAGAACGGCGCGAGCGCCGTGTGTTACGCGGGCGCCTCGAACTGATTTCGCACCGGCCTGAACGAGCGATCGGAATGTTCCAGGCGATTCTGAAAAGGCCGGAGGGAACGCCCCATCCCATTCTGCTTGCTGCGCTCTTCGGCATCGCTGAAGCGCATTTACAGCTCAAAACTCCAGAGACCGGAGATGACGTACTCGAGCGTTTCATCGATCGTAACCACGCAGACTCTGATCTCGCGCTGATATTCGCAAAGCTCGATGAGCTGTATCGCACCGAACACAGACCGTCGCGCAATGAACTGGAAAAGTGGGTGCGCAGGCCGGAACAGCCGCGGCGAACATTCGCGCGCTGGTATCTTGCGCGCCTGGAGATTCGCGCAGGTCACAGAGAGCGGGCACGCCAATTGTTTACAGATCTGCGAGACACAGAAATCAAAACGCCGGCCATTGCCCCTGCTCTGTTCGAGTTTGCCCAATTTGAAATTGACGACGGCCGCTTTGATGAAGCGATAGCCATTCTGGACGATGCACGCTTGCTGCGGCCCGACCCGGCCTTGTTGACCCGGATCGATTTTTTATCTGCGCAAGTGCAGTATTTGGCGAAGCAATTCGATACTGCAACGGCTGCCTTCGAACAAATCGCGCAGCGCGATTCGCGTTGGGCAAAAGCCGCGCTGTTTAACGCGTCCAGCAGCTGGTTGCAGGTCGGTAATCACACTCGTTTCATGGCTGACTACAACCAACTGGAAAAACAGGGCAGCGAAGAACAATCGCGTGCCGATTTGCAATTGGAGGAAGGTTTAATGCAGGCTGCCAAGGGCGACAAAAAAGCTGCAGCATCGTTGCAGCGATTCATTCATGATTTTTCAAAGAATCCGCGGGTATCGGAGGCTTGGGTGGGCTTGGCCGAGTTGGCGTTTCATTCCTCACCGCCACGCTTGGATGAAGCGCGAAAAGACCTGGACCACGCAATTGAGTCCAGACCAACCGCTGCTGCCGCCGAACGCGCCGATTATCTCCGCATCTGGGTAGAAGAAGCAGGCGGCGGAAACGAATCGAAAGTCATTGAGCTCGGAAAGCGATTTCTCGAGCAGCACGGCCAGTCGCAATTCGCTCGGGAAGTTCGAATGAAATTGGCGGAGCTTCATTATCGTCGCCAGGATTTCGCAAATGCGCAGACGCAGTTTGAAATTATCGCGCAACAGACTCCGAATGACCCGCTCGCGGAAAAAGCGCTCTTTTTCGCGGCAGAATCAGCCATGTCGAGCATGAGCGAGCATACACTGGATCGGGCACTCGTTTTATTCGATCAAGTGGTGCAGAAGAACGGCGCGATGCGTTGGGCTGCGCGCAACGAACAAGCGATCATCGAGCGTAAGCTTGGGAAACCTAAAGACGCTCTCGCCTTATATGATGAGGTGTTGAAGAGTGACGCCGGCGCATCCGAAAAACGCGAGGCGCTTTGCGGGAAGGGCGACATTTTTTTCGAGGCTGGCGCAACCGACCCGAGTAGTTATCAACGTGCCATTGAGGCCTACGACCAATTGGCTGCCGATAAGGAGGGGTCGATTCATTGGCGTAACCAGGCGCTGTTTAAAAAAGGATTATGCCTCGAGAAAAAAGGCGATCGAGCCGGCGCGCTGGCGACGTTTTATGAAATTCTGGAGGACGAGTCTCGGCCCGGTGAACGCCGCGAGTTGTTTTGGTATTACAAGGCCGGATTCAACGCAGCGCGATTGTTGGAGGAAGATTCGAAGTGGGAAACTGCCGTCGCGATCTACGACAAGCTCGTGGCAGCCGGAGGCAGCCGTAGCGAAGAAGCAAAAGCGCGTCTGAATAATATTCGCCTCGAACATTTCCTCTGGACCGACTGAAGCATTCCTCGCGGAGGTTGGAGGAAGTGGGCTGGCCAAAAAATACGAAGTGGGTCGGGGAATAAGCTTGCTTAAATTCCTAATGGGAACAAAATCACGGCATGAGAAGAGGAACCAGACTGAGTCGCGTTTGCGGCTGGTCGGTCCGAGTTGTAGCCGGGATCTTCGCCCTTGCATTCTGCGCATCAGCCTTCGCTGATGATCAAAGCAAGAATGTGGTAGCGCTGCCATCGCAGCCACTGCCTGCTAACACGACAAAGAAAATTTGTTACGTGGTAGCGGGTGGCTCGCGTATTCCGCAGCGATGCGATCGTCTCTCTGCAATTCCGACCACCGCTGCCGCGATGGACATTTACGGTCGTCGTCCGGGCGGACGCTAAAAGTCCGACGATGCTCGCGGGTGATTGCGTGCTGTCAGCCCGGCAGCGCGGACGGAAGATTTTATTTTTCTGCCGCCAGCCCATCACTGCAGATTTAGCCTGAACCGCGCGGCGAAATTTAAAGCGAGTTCGCGAAAACGCTTACGAAGCCGTCTCAGCAGTCCCGCTCGTTAGGCAAGATTTTGCCGCCGCGATCACTGCCTTGTCGTCATTATCTGTCAGCCCCGCCAAGAAACCACGAATCCGACGGAACGATTGACGCAAAAACAAATCTGCCGCCGAGTTGTCGGGCGATACTGCGTTGCCATTTCGGCCTGCGAATTGAATCTCGCCATCGATGCGGCTCAGCACACACGTCGAAGCAAAAAGATCCATGGCCGCGTTCGCGATCCGCTCCTGGACAAGCTGCATGTCCAGAATCGGCTCACGATACGTGATCAACGCGCGATTAACGGCAAAATTAAAATGCCGGATCAACCGGCCGAGTTGCCGCGCGTGCGCGCGAAGCTGTTCGCTTTGCACGGGCACGTCAGGCACACGAACCGTCGCGCTGAGGCGGTTCTTTCCGGCCGCCCACGCCTTGCTCATTCCATTGCGCGACGGCTTCATCATCGTGTCGTAGATTTCTTTGAACTCCATTCCCGGCCCGCGCATTCCCACTAGCGCGATGAACGAAGTGAGCACTTCATTGGCCCCCTCGCCGATTTGGTTGATCCGCGCGTCGCGCAACATTCTCTCCAACGGCAGATCGGTGAAGTACGCCGATCCGCCGTAAATCTGGAACACGTCGTTGATGCACTCCCAGAGCCGTTCTGTCGTGAACACTTTCAACATCGCGGTCTCAAGCATGTAATCCTCAAGCCCGCGATCGATGAACGACGCCGTGACCGTGGTCATCGCTTCCATGGCGTAAGCGTCAGCCGCGATCCGGGCGATTTTCTTTTTCACCAGCTCGAATTCGCCCAGCGTTTTGTTGAATTGCCTGCGGGTGTTCGCGTGCGCGACAGCTAATTCCAAACAGGTTTTGGCTGCGCCTGTGCAGCACGCGCCGAATGTGGTACGTCCAAAATCGAGCACCGTCAGCGCGACCTTCAGGCCTTTGCCTATAGGGCCGAGAACATTTTCTTTCGGCACTTTGACGTCTCGCAATGCAAACCGTCCTGTGGCCGTCCCTTTGATTCCCGTCTTCGGCATCCGCGCTTCGAGCATCTCGAAACCCGGCATATCCGGTGTCACCAGAAACGCAGTGACAGCGGTTCTATCCGACCCGGGCACAGGAGTGCGCGCCATGACGGTGAGCTCGTGCGCAATCGCTGCGTTGGTGATATAGCGTTTCTCACCATTCAAAATAAAGTGCGAGCCGTCCTCGCTGGGACGCGCTTGCGTCTGCACGTTTGCCGCGTCCGATCCGGCTTCCCTCTCGGTGAGGGCGAACGCACCGAGTTGCTCGCCAGTTACCAATTTAGGAAGCCACTTCTGTTTTTGTTCGTGCGTGCCGAACAACAGCAATGCGCGGATCCCGATGGAGTGATGCGCGTTAACGAAAACCGATGTGGACGCGCAACGTCGCCCGATCTCCTCCAGCACCTTGCAGTTGGCCATCTGTGAGAAACCATGTCCGCCATATTCCTTCGGCGCCGTCAGACCGAGCACGCCGGTACGCCCCAACCCCTCGATCACGCTACGGGGAATATCCGCCTGCCGATCGATCTCCGCGGGATCGAGATCTGCATTCAAAAATTTGCGAATTTCAGCAAGCGTTTGATCCAGTTCGCCCTGCTGCGCCTCCGGGATGCGTGGATACGGCATCACCCAATCCGAGACGAAATGCCCTTGGAAAAGTCCTTTCGCAAACCCCAGCACTTGGGGCCCTGCAAAGAGCAGTTCCTCAGCCTGTTGAATCTCTTTCTGTCGCTGCGCGTCGAGCTTGTTCATTCAATTGAAAAGCGGGCGACGAATTCTAACCGTGCGCGCCCACGTGTCCAATCACGTGCATCTACGCTTTGCTGGCACAAAGCGTCACGACTCCGAAATTCGGTGTTGCAGGTACCCGAGGTTCGTCCTCAGCTACAGCCCTGGCTCGTGCCGCATTCGGTGCAGACGCCGCAGGCGCCGGCGCGGATGACTTTGTCGCTGCCGCACACGGAACAGGTGATTCCCATGAAGATGCTGCCAAGCGCTACTGTTACTCTGTCTGATGAAGTGCCAGCGCCGTTACCGTTCCCTGCGGCAGACGTCCCGCCGTTTCCATGATTGGACGGATGACCGGTGATGACGTCGATCACTTCCTTGTCGCCTGTGCGCGCGAGATCGGTGACCGGCCGATTGAGTGCTTTCTTCTCAATGTCGGGAATTTCTTTGAGCGGTAGATCGGGTTGCGCGCGATTCGGCGCAGTCGCTTCCTTGTAACCTTTGATGAATTGGCACGCGAGCCAGCGGAACACGTAATCGGTGATGCTCGTCGCATGGCGAATATCCGGATTCTTTGTGAACCCGCTCGGTTCGAACCGCTGATACGCGAATTTTTTCACCAAACTCTCGAGTGGCACGCCGTACTGGAGCGCGATTGAAGTGAGCGTGCCGACGGTGTCCATCAATCCGCCGATAGTGCTGCCTTCCTTCGACATCGTGATGAAAAGTTCACCCGGCTGACCGTCCTCATACAAGCCGACGGTGATGTAGCCCTCGTGACCGGCAATCTCGAACTTGTGTGTCAATGACGTGCGCGTGTCTGGCATACGATGGCGCACGGGCTGATCGAGCTGTCTTCGCAGCGTCGCGAGTTCCTGTTCGAGTTCGAGAATGCGGCTTTCAACTCCAGCTGTCTGGCCGCCGTCAGCGCTGGCGGCCACAGTTCCCATGTCTTTTGTTTTGCGTGTGTTCAAAGGCGCGGAGCGCTTCGATCCCTCGCGATAGATTGCGACCGATTTTAGGCCGAGCCGCCAGCCTTCGATGTAAGTGTTCATGATGTCGTCCACGCTGGCGGAGTCCGGCAGATTCACGGTCTTTGAAATCGCACCGCTGATGAATGGTTGCGCAGCCGCCATCATTTTCAGGTGTGCCAGGTAATGCAGCGAGCGCTCGCCTTTGAACGGCTTGAACGCGCAATCAAAGATCGGCAAATGCTCCAGCTTCAGTCCGGATGAAATCTTTGTTCCGTCGGAATCGATCACATCTTCGATCGTGTCGAAGGCGTCGATATGCGCGACAATGCGCTCGATCTCATCGGAGGCGTAACCGAGTTTTTCCAGCGCGGGCTTGATCGTTTGATTGACAATCTTCAGCATGCCGCCGCCAGCTAGCAGCTTGTATTTCACCAGCGCAATGTCCGGCTCGATACCCGTCGTGTCGCAATCCATCAGGAAACTGATGGTGCCCGTGGGCGCGAGCACGGTTACCTGTGCGTTGCGATACCCGTGACGCTTTCCAACGTCTGCCGCTTCGTTCCAAGTGCTTGCGGCTTCCTCTTTCAAATGCGCGAATTCCTTTGCATCCGGGATTTGGTGCACTGCGCAGCGATGCAGTTCAATCACTTCCAACATCGGGGCGACATTATCCTTCGCAACGGGCTTCGCCACACCGCTGGCACGTGAATCGCGATAGCCTGGAAACGGTTCCATCGCCCGCGCCATGCGTGCGCTCTGCGCGTAGGCTTCGCCGGTCATGATCGCCGTGATCGCGCCACAGAGCGCCCGGCCTTCGACGCTATCGTAACCGTAGCCATAGCTCATGATCAGCGAGCCGAGATTTGCATAACCAAGCCCCAAGGTGCGGAAGACGTGTGAGTTCTCCGCGATTTCTTTGATGGGGTAACTCGCGTTATCGACGATGATCTCCTGCGCCGTGATGAAAATTCGCACCGCAGCTTTGAATCGCTCGACGTCGAAGTCGCCGTCCGCGGTCTTGAACTTGATCAAGTTCAATGAAGCGAGATTGCAAGCGGTGTTGTCGAGGAAAAGGTACTCGCTGCATGGGTTGGTAGAATTTTGCCGGTCGGTGCCTTTGCACGTGTGCCATTTGTGAATTGTGGTGTCGAATTGCATGCCCGGATCGCCGCAAATCCATGTGCCCTCAGCAATTTTGCGCAGTAGCGCGCGCGCATCTTTTTTCTCGCACGGTTTGCCGTCGGTCACGCGGCGCGTCCACCATTCGTGGCCTTCCAGCGCCGCGTCCATAAATTCGTCGCTTACCCGGACGCTGACGTTTTCATTCTGATACATCACTGAGCCATAGGCATCGCCGTTGTAACTGCCGTTGTAACCCTGCTCGATCAGCGCCCAAGCTTTTCTCTCTTCCTTTTGTTTCGCGTCGATGAATTCTTCGATGTCCGGGTGCCAATCCTTGAGCGTGTTCATCTTCGCCGCGCGCCGCGTTTTGCCACCGCTCTTCACCACGTTCGCGATCTGATCGTAAACTTTCAGAAACGAGAGCGGCCCGCTCGGTTTGCCGCCGCCGCTCAATTTTTCCCGTGTCGAGCGGAGCGACGAAAGATCCGTGCCGGTGCCGCTGCCGAATTTGAACAGCATTGCTTCGCTGGTCGCCAGGCGCATGATGTCCTCCATCGTGTCACCTACACTCTGGATGAAGCAGGCGCTGCCCTGCGGGTACTCATATTGCGACGCTGCGCGTTCCGCTTCGCCAGTCTCGCGGTTGTAAAAATAATTCCCTGCACCCGCGCCTTTCCCGACGCCATATTGATGATACAACCCAACGTTGAACCAGACTGGCGAATTGAACGCGCCGTGCTGGTTCAAGCACAGCCAGGTCAATTCGTCATAGAAATTTTCCGCAGCTTCCGCATCTGCGAAGTAACTATCCGCAATTCCACAGTCGGTGATGGTGCGCGTGACGCGATGAATTAACTGCCGCACCGAAGTTTCTCTTCCGCCCTTGTACGGGTCGGTGCCGTTGGCAATGTCGCCGTAGAAATACTTCGACACGGCAATTTTCGTGGCGAGCGCGCTCCAATTCTTCGGGACCTCAATGTCTTCCTGCTTGAAAATGACCTTGCCGCCGTCGTCAGTGATTTCCGCAGTGCGGCATTCCCATTCAATCTGATCAAATGGCGCGACGGCAGCATCGCTGAACACACGCTTGAAACGCAGGCCACCATTTTTCTTCGTTTCCATCCTGTTTTTTCGACGTGCGGCTGAGTGTGTGGGTTTATCTAGTGACGCGGGCGGAATTTCGGGTTTGAGTTGAATCATGGCGGTAAGGGAGGGGTTGAGGTTTCCGAATAAGCTGGGAATACTGGTGAACAGCGGCGCCAAGAACCTGTGAACATCCGTCAACAACAAGTAATAGCGTGGCTGTCCGTGTGGACACACAAGATGCAGTAAGTTTGGCGGACATGGCAAGTGTAAAATTGTAACATTTTTTGCCTCGTGAGGCCGAAAACTCCGTCTGCCAAGGCCGGCGCGCCTCGCGAGGGAACCCGCCACGCGAGGTCCAGCCATGCCGCAGGCAGATCGTCTGAGTGATACTTGCGTTGGACGCTCGATATTGGACGTTGACGGTTCGACGTTCTTTTTTGCGAAGGGGAAGGGTGGCTGAGTCCGGTTTAAGGCACTCGACTCGAAAGTGAAAACTTGGATTTTGCGTGGGTTTGCCGAGTTTTGCGCAGCGCTGCTCAATCCATCTCCAGCAGGGATTTACGGAGTGCTTGAGTTTTCAAATCGTTTCTTTGGTTAGCGTATTTTTGCGCGTAAATTGATGCTGACCGTAGAAACTGACCGTAGAAAATTTTCGCAGTCGGAGTCTTGAGGCCTGATCGGATACCAGCAGTCTCAACATCGATTGCGCCATACGCGGCGCACCTCTCGGCCCTCGCCGTGAGATGCTGTGTCGCAATGGAAAACGATAACGAGAGAATCCAACCGCCTTCGCTCGACACACGGATGGCCTATTCGCCCGGAGAATTTGCGGCCTTATTTGGAAAACATCAGACGTGGGGATACCGCCAACTTTATCGGGGCACAATCAAGGCAATTACCCAATGCGGCCGAATCATGATTCCCTGCACCGAGGTGGAACGGCTTTTGAATTCTGCGAAAACGTACAGCGGCACAGTTCAGTCGCAACGAAGCCGACGCTAGATCTCCATGCTGCAAGATGGCGCTAAATGCGTTCGCAACTCTCCGCGAAGATGTCCGAGATTATCACGTGACTTGTCACCGGCTTGCACCACGCCGGTTCTGCGCGACTCGAGAGGCTCGCGACCGCCCGAGGGGTCGGCTTCACATTTCGGCAAGTGCGCAGCCGTTTCGGAAATATTCGCTGTAGAGAATTACAGCGACAACTTTTCGGGCGGATGTTTGCACAAGCGTGCCAGTTGGCGCCTTCCGCGTTTCCTGGGTTGGACCGCATTGGCGCAGGGGACCGCACGATTAACGGTGCGGCTCGCAACGAAGCGAACGTGTTCTGTGCGGAAGAGTAGGCGGAAAGGCTGAGAGCGACAGGGAACGGAACTGATGTCACTCCTTCGTCCTCCCTCGTCGCGGACCTGGTTCAAAACCGCGTTGTCTCAAGCTTTTCCATGAAGTCATAAATTCGGTTGCCAGGCGTTCTCGGCGGGAAAAGTTCCTGAACCGGCACCTTCAATACCTCGGCGAGATAGAGCAGCGTCTTGTCGTCAACATAAGAAAGACGCGCCTCGATTTTGGAGACTCCGCTGCGGCTGATGTCGAAACCCGCGATCTGCAGTTTCGTCGCAAACTCCGATTGCGACCAGCCGAGCGCGTAGCGACGACGGCG
>JBBQRI010000062.1:0-11465 GCA_038214915.1 Chthoniobacterales bacterium | reverse complement strand
GCGCCTTTCACTGCGAAATTTACATCAAGCGGTTGCACTTTGATCTCGGTGAGCGGCGCGCCTTTCAATCCGAGCCCCGGGATAATGATCGATCCAACCCATGCGCCGTTTTCCTGCGCAAGATCGACAACGACAGTTAGTTCGTCGCCGGGAACCCGCGCAGTGCCCTCCCACCGGCCGCTGATTGCGTCTTCTGCTCGACAAGGCAACGCCCGCAGCGACGATCAGGATCGTTACCAACCGCGCCAGCGCGCCGGCGGCTGTCATTAGCTGAGCGGCAGCCAACTGCCCGGTTGCGGCGGCGCCTTCGCGCCATTGAAACTGAGGTAGGTGTATTCCTGCAGAAATCGCTCGTAATCATCGAGCAGTCGCATCGCGTCGTTAGGCTTGAGACGATCGGTCTTAATCGCCTCATCTACTTGCGCTTTGAGCAAGCGCATCAGCTCGAGTTTATCCCACTGCGTCATTGCGAGAACTTCCCCGATTGTGCTGCCCTCGATCACTTCCTCAATGTACCAGCCCGATTCTTCATCTGGATCGAGGAAAACGTGTACCTCGGTGACCCGGCCAAACAGATTGTGCAGATCACCCATGATGTCCTGGTAAGCGCCCACCATAAAGAGGCCGAGATAATACATTTCGCCCGGGTGAATCCGATGCAGCGGCAGTGTTTCTTTCACGTCCTGCAAGTCGACAAACTTGCAGACTCTTCCATCTGAATCACAGGTGATATCCACGATGGTGCCGTTGCGATCAGGCGGCGTGGTAAGCCGATGGATCGGCATGATCGGGAACAGTTGCCCTAGCGCCCAATGATCCAGCAGCGACTGAAACACGGAGAAATTGCAAATGTACTGATCGGCTAGGGTCGTTTCCAGCTGCTTTACTTCGTCCGGCACATAACGTAACCCGCGGTGCATGTTAACGATTTGGTGCGCGACCTGCCAGTAAACCGTGTCGATCTTGGCTTTCGATTCTAGATCGAGCAGACCGAGATCGAATGTTTGCTGCGACTCCTCCTTGATTTGCCGGATGTCGTGCAGACTCTCAAGACGATTTCCGCGTTTCAACCGCTGTTTCACGTCAAGGATATCCGCTACCAGTTTGTGGTCCTTTTCGCTCGCTTCGACCTTGAGCTTTGGTGCTGTCTTTTCGATCGAACTAAACGCTTCGACCACCAGCACAGAATGATGCGCGACAGTGGCGCGCCCGCTCTCACTCACAATCACCGGATGCGCGACGCCTTCGGAGTCGCAAACGTCTATGATGTTCCAGACGACATCGTTCGCGTATTCCTGGAGCGAATAATTAGTCGAACTGTCAAAGTCGCTGCGCGATCCATCGTAATCGACACCGAGCCCGCCGCCCACATCGAGATAACCAAGTTCGTGTCCAAGCTTCGACAGCTTTGCGTAATATCGCGCGCCTTCGCGCACTGCGCGTTTGATCGTCGAAATGTCCGGCACCTGCGATCCGACGTGGAAATGGACAAGTTTTAGGCAATGCGCCAGCCCGGCCTCCTTTAACATCTGACTCGCAGCGACCAGATTCGTCGTGTCGAGGCCGAACTTCGCGTTCTCGCCGCCGCTCGGCGACCATTTACCGGAGCCTTTGCTGTGTAAGCGCGCACGAATTCCAATCCAAGGCTCGACGCCAACCTCCTTGGACGCGCGGATGATTTGCTCAACCTCTTCCAGCTTTTCTGCGACGATGACGACAAGTTTGCCTAGTTTCCGACCGAGTAAGGCGATGCGAATGAAAGCAGGATCCTTGTAGCCATTGCAGATGATTAAAGTCTCGGGGCCTTTCTGCATCGCAAGCGCGGCGACGAGCTCTGGCTTGCTGCCTGCTTCGAGTCCAAAATGAAATTGTTCGCCCGCATCGACGATCTCTTCGACGACTTCGCGCAGCTGGTTGACCTTGATCGGAAAAACGCCGCGATAGTGATTTTGATAACCGAACTCAGCGATCGCGCTTTGAAATGCGCGGTTAATTGCTTCAACCCGGTGCCGGAGCAAATCCTGGAACCGAATCAACAACGGAAAACCGAGGTTTCTGGCACGCGCTTCGTTGACGACTTCCAGCAGATCGATGGAACCGCCATCGTTCTTCAACGGCCGCGCTTCGACGTTGCCTGAACTGTTAACCGTAAAATAGCCCTCGCCCCATCCCTCCACGTTGTATGTGGCGATGGCTGATTCGATATCCCACTCGGTTTTCACTGTCGTTGCGCGCGCGGTGTCGACCGCAATGCGCATATTAATCAGCGTGCAGAACATTCAAGCCCGTAGCGCGAAAATCTTCGTCTGACGCGTAAGACGAAGGTGATGGGATGAGGAGCGTCGTGTGCACAGCTTGTTTTTCCTGTTCGCCCACGTACTATTTGCGCGATGAACAAGACGGTGATCGAGGTGCAGGTGCGGGCAGTTTTACCGACGAGCGGCGGGTGCGCGGTTTTCCTTGGCAACAATGAGAAGGTTTTCATCATCTACGTCGATCAAACCGTCGGCAGCGCCATCACAATGTTCATGCGTCACATCACCAAAGAGCGTCCTCTCACTCATGATTTGATGGCGCATCTGCTCGCGGCGCTCGGCGCAAAAGTCGAGCGCGTGATCATTAACGACCTGAAGAACGCTACTTACTACGCGCGCGTCATTATTCAGGTCGAAAACGAGTTGCAGCAAAAAAAGATTATCGAGTTGGATGGACGACCAAGTGACTGCATCGCCATGGCTACGCAGCAAAAGGCGCCCATTTACGTGAGCCAGGATGTGTGGGACGAAGTGGACGATATGAGCGATGTCCTGCGCAAAATGGAGGAAGAGGGACTAAAGACTGATCCTGAAGGGGAAGAGTAGCGCGACGCGCAGTCGCGCCCTTTGAATCGTTAAAAGGGTTACATCGTTAAAACGGTGGATTCTTATTCTTGTAATCTCTACTTTTAACTCTTCACTGTGCTCGGTCTTAACCGAGCAGATCGCCATAGCGACTGTCTGCCAGTTGCAGGCAACGCTCTAGAATTTCCGATGCAGTGTGAAGCTTCAATGTCTCCTCGACCAACTCGCGGCATTCAGGAATGGTCAGGCTTTGCACGGCGCGCTTGACTCGCGGCACCAGGGTCGCTGCTGCGCTGAGTTCATCCATTCCAAGGCCTAACAAAAGCGGCACCAGCGCGACGTCACCCGCCATCTCACCGCAAACGCCCACCCAGATGTGGTTCGCGTGCGCCGCGTCGGCAACCATCTTGAGCAATCGCAGTATTGCCGGATGCGTCGGCTCGTAAAGATACGCGACCTTTTCGTTTACCCGGTCAACTGCAAGCGCATACTGAATGAGGTCGTTTGTTCCGATACTGAAAAAATCGACCTCGCGTGCAAGCGCGCTTGCACAGATTGCAGCGCTTGGGATCTCGACCATCGCGCCAACTTCGACTCTTTCAGTCATCTCGATTTTTGAGCTGCGCAACTGTTGTTTACATTCCTCGAGGACGGCTATGGCGCGGCGCAATTCTTCCAACCCAGAGATCATGGGAAACATGAGTTTTACATTGCCCACGGTGCTGGCGCGGAGAATGGCCCGCAGTTGCGTTTTGAAAATGTCCTGGTTCTCGAGACAAAACCGGATAGCGCGCCAGCCAAGGAAAGGGTTCAACTCATCGCCGGTGTCCACTGCACCAGCAGCCAGTTTGTCGCCGCCTAAATCAAAAGTTCGAATGATCAGCGGATTCGGACGTACGCGCTCGGCAACTCTTCGGTAGGTTTCGTATTGCTCGTCTTCGCTTGGCAGAGTTTCGCGGTTCAAATAAAGAAACTCAGTACGATAAAGTCCGATTCCCTCCGCTCCGTTGGCTAGAACCGCATCGACGTCTTCCGGAAGTTCGATATTTGCCGAAAGAACAATGTGACGTCCATCGCGCGTGGTAGAGGTCGTCTCGCGCAGTTGCTTCAGTTGCGCCGTGACTTTAGCCCTTCGCGATTCAATTTGCTTGTAGTACTCCAGCGTTTCCGACGTCGGATTGACGATCAACCAGCCATCGCTCCCATCGACAAGAACGTGCTGACCGGTTTCGACCTTTGCAGTGATATCGTGTAGACCTAGGACCGCCGGAATATTGAGAGAACGCGACAGAATCGCGGCGTGCGAAGTGCGGCTGCCGACGTCGGTGGCGATCCCGAGCACGTTGTCGCGGCTCATGCTTGCCGTGTCCGAAGGGGTAAAATTATGCGAAACCAGAATGTGTGGCTGGCCCAGAGAAAGAAATGCCTTCGGAGCTTTACCCTGCAGATTGCGAATTACTCGCTTGGTGACGTCCTGTATATCGAGTGCGCGTTCGCGCAGATATGGATCATCGATTTTGCTCAAGGTCTCAGCGTAACGCGTGGCGACTTCCTGGAACGCCCACTCCACATTGCAAAGATCGGTCTTAAGTTTTCGCAGAACTTCATCGATCAACGTGCGATCCTCGACCACCAGCAGGTGCGCATCGAAAATCGCAGCGTCTTTCGCGCCAATGGATTCGGCAATCCGCTGCTGCATCTCAAGGATCTGCATCCGCGTTTGGATGAGCCCGGCCTCGAAACGCCCGATTTCATCCGTAACCTGCGATGGCGCAATCTGGTAACGCACCACCTCATCCATATCCTCGCGGACGACATGAATTCTGCCGAAGGCGACTCCGGGTGACACGCCAATTCCTTCAAACCGGATTTCCGGGTTGTCGCTCATTCGCCTCCGAGAGTAAGGCCATTGTCAAACTCACGAAAGTCCTTCGCGCATCAGTGGTGTGACAGCGCGCGTCGGGCGAATCAGTCTTCGTTAAATCCCGCTTTGACAAGTTCTTCCAGTTCCTCCATCGCCTTGTCGGCGTCTGGTCCGTCGCAGCGTATACGCAGCTTTGAGCCCTGCCCGGCAGCAAGCATCATCAGGCCCATGATGCTTTTGCCGTTTACCTCCTCGCCTTCCTTCGACACCCAAATTTCCGCGCGATGCCGGCTGGCAATGCGCACAAACATCGCAGCCGGGCGCGCATGCAGACCAAGCCGGTTCACAATTGCCAGCTCTTTTTCGATCTTCTGCGCCGCTGCAGCCCGGCTACCTTTTCGATACAACAATCCCATTACGTCGCCTTCTTCTGCTCCATCAACCGAAGCAACCTTGTATTGAAGTCAACGGCTGCGTTCTGTCCCAAACCTTTCAATTTTTCGTCCATCGCGGCGACCTCGATCAACCGCGCCATGTCGCGCCCGGGCCGCACCGGAATGGTCACGTGCGGTACTTTGAGTCCGAGAATTTCATAAAATTCCCGGTCAAGTCCGATTCGGTCAACCTCTTCCACGTCTCCCCACTCCTTTAACGTCACAACGAGGTCGAGGCGTTTTTCCACTCGAATACTTCCGATGCCAAAGACTTTTGCCACATCAATAATACCGATCCCGCGTACCTCCATGTGATTGCGCGTCATTTCGGGCGCTGTGGCCATGAGCTCACGGCCCTCCAGCATCGTCATGCGCGTCACGTCGTCAGCCACAAGACTGTAGCCGCGCTCAATCAACCCCAGCACACATTCGCTTTTTCCGATGCCGCTTGCGCCGCGGATCAACACGCCGACACCCAAAATATCCACCATGCTTCCGAATTCCGTCACCGTCGGCGCGAAATCCATCTCAAGAGCGATCGTTGCGGCGTTGATGAACTTCATTGTAATCATCGGAGTTCGGAACACCGCGATTTTTGCCTCGCCGGTGACACCGAGCAACTCCGGCGCGAGATGAAACCCGCGCGACATCACAAGACACGGAATTTTGTGTTCGCATAAGTTGCGAAACCGCTCGACGCGCATTCTGGCAGGTAAACTTTTCAGATAAGAATGTTCTGCCGCGCCCAGCACCTGCACACGTTTCTCGGCGAAATAGGTGTAGAACCCCGACAGTGCGAGTCCAGGTCTATTGATCGTCGGCTCCCGAATTTTTCTATGAAACCCCACGCGCGGGCCCTCGAGCTTCATCTGCAGCTTTTCGGCGTGCGAATTGTAAAAGCTCTCGACGGTGACAATTGGAACGCTCTTCTGCTGATCGCTTGAGGATGTAATCGTTTGCGTCCCGGGTTCTTCCGCCATTGCACGTAACTTCTAGCGTGAATACCCGCAATTTCCAAACTGCATCACGTCTTATCACCCGCTCGGTGCTGCTGTTTGCTTTAAGCGACGTCTGATCGCTCGATTGCTTATCTTTTTTCCTGGTCCTGGTAGCGAATCACCTTGGCTCTTTCGAGGGTGACCAAACCGCCGCCCATGATTTCATCAAGCACAGGCAGGAAAGCGTTTACTTTCTCTTCGGAGTCCACAATCTCAATCACGATTGGGAGATCCATGGACAGGCGAAGAATTTTTGCCGTGTGCAAATGGCTTGATTTTCCAAATCCCATCGGCCCACGCAACACGGTTGCGCCAGCCATCTTCATCTCGCGTGCATTTAGAACGATTGCCTCGTACAGCGGCTGATGGCGATGGCGATCGCTTTCGCCGATAAAAATCCGCAGCAGCACGGCGTCTTGGGGAATTTGCATATGTTTGTTTCTATTTTGGCAGGAGCATGAGAGCGAGAACGCGCCCGAGCCATACGGCTGCGAGGCAACAAGCGAACGACAGCACCGTGTTCAGCGACGCCTTCAACCAATCTCCATCAAGAGCGAAATCTAGTGTTTGTAAGCTGAAGGATGAAAACGTTGTGTAACCGCCGCACACACCGATCATGAAAAATTGCCGAAATCGCGGCGACACAAGAATCGGCCCTTCCGAACCCGTAAACGCGGCGAAGAACCCCGCGACGAACGAACCGCTAACATTCACGACAAGGGTGCCGAGAGGAAAAAACTCGCCCGCGCGTTCAGCAATGAATCCCGACATCCAGAAGCGCGCTCCAGTCCCAAGTGCTCCGCCGAGCATTACCAAAATATAAATGAACATAAAAAACTCCTTCCTGCTTGGAAGGAGTCATCAGCTCATGCGGTTTTCTCCCGCACCCGCGGGAAAGGGCAAACTCCATTGCCGGAATCACATTGTAGCGCAACCGCTCATCATGTCGAACGAAGTCGGCTGCCAATCCATAGCTCGAAAGGGAGGCTGGAGACAGCCCGTTGCATAATCGACCGAACTGCTGCTGGGTCCCTCGACTTCGCTCCGGATCACGGCGCTGCGCCCCCGTTACATCTTGAAGCGTTCGCCCAAATAAAGCTGGCGACTGATGGGATCGTTGATGAGGAAATCCTTGGTGCCTTCGCTCTCGACGCGCCCATCGAAAATCAAATACGCGCGGTCAACGATAGAGAGAGTTTCGCGCACGTTGTGGTCGGTGATCATGATGGCCAATCCCGATTTGCGGAGGTTAACGATGATCTGTTGCACATCGTAAACGGCAATGGGATCGACGCCGCTGAACGGCTCGTCGAGCATCAACAACTTCGGCTGCGTGACCAGCGAACGGGCAATCGTCAAACGCCGTTTTTCGCCACCGCTTAACGTTAGCGCCGTATTTTTCGCAATTCGCTCAATCCCGAACTGGTGCAGCAACTGATCGCAACGATTCCGGCGCTCGGCTTTGCTCAGCGCAAGCGTCTCCAAAATCGCCATAATGTTTTGTTCGACCGTCATTTTGCGAAAGATCGATTCTTCCTGCGGCAGATAACCCATGCCGAGCCGGGCGCGCTTGTACATCGGGTAATCCGTCACGTCGTTATCGCAAAAAATCACGCGACCGCTGTTTGGTCTGACCAATCCAACGATCATGTAAAAACTGGTGGTCTTTCCAGCTCCATTCGGCCCGAGAAGTCCAACGATCTCACCCGCGCGCACGTTCATGTTCACCCCGTCCACCACTGCCCGGCCGCCGTAAATCTTCACCAGTTGGTCGGTCGCAAGAACAGTCTCCACCTTCGGCGCGGCCGCCGAAGATCGTTTCGGAATGGAAACGGGCGCAGTTTGGCTGATCATGGTGTCGGCAGGGCTGCTGCGGGCACGGACTGAGTAGGCGCGACTTGAGCTTCGGCCTTCTTTGCTTCGCGTTTCTTTTCCTTGGCCTGATGTTCCTTCGTTTCCTGACGAATTTCTGTCCGGCTTGGTCCGTGAGTTGTCAGTTGGCTATTCTGGTTAATGATCATCACGGTATCAGGGCTCGTTGCCACGTGCATGTTCGGTCCTTCCTGGACCCGGGGTGTTCCTCGCAATTCCACGTCCCCAGTCGCGGCTGTGTAAGTCGCTTTGTCTGCGCGCCCGACTGCGCGCGTTGGTGGACCACTGTTCGGGTCGGGCCGCTCGCGCACCAAGCCGACGTTTCCTTCGGCGATCGCCTTCTCCAAACCCTGGTTTTCTCCCTTTGTAATAAACACGGTCAATTTGTCAGATTGAAGATTGAAACGTGGATCGGTCACCTTCACTCGACCGCTAAAGATGCCTATGTTCTTAGTCGAATCAAAAAACGCTTCGTCGGCGTAGATTTCTGTCGTCGTCGGTTCGTCGGTGTTCAAACCCATGCCGCTCTGGCCAAACAAGGAGTTGGCAGGCGATTTGTTCTCTTTCTGGGCTGGTTGTTTCTTTGGCTTTTTCGCCGACGCGGCTGCGATCGCTTTGGGAGCCGCTGTGATTGATTTGGGCGTCGCAGCAGCAGTCTGCGCGTGCAAGCGTGCGCCGGTGGCGCAGGCGATAACCAGAACCATCGCCGTCAAATCCTTCATTTGTTCGTGTCGGGTTTCGCCGTCAGACGCGACGTGTCGGTGATCACCATTTTTACGTTCCCGATCAAGTGCCCGGTTCTGCTGTTCGTATCGAACTCCACTGAATCGCCAGCGATGTTGAAATCGGCGCGCTGGATAGTGGTGCGTGTTTTTGAGCTCAGGATACGCGTTTTCAAATCAAGGACGGACGTACTCATGTCGATTCTTAGGTCCGGCTGATCCTCCGGCGTGTAAGTTGTAATCTTGAGAATTTCAAAGCCGACGTGTTCCTGGTCGATTCGGCGCGCCGTTCCCGCTTCGAATTTTCCCCGCAGATGTCCTTCCGCGTCGAAATCCGGCAACACGAGGCCTTTGGCTTCGTGGCCGATCGGCAGTGGGATGTTCGTAAGGCTTTGCTCGTCGGGAGAGGAACTCGGCCCCGCCTTCGCGCGAGGCTTTCCTTTGCGACCCTTTGATTGAGCCGACGCATAAGGCGCCAAACTTGAGACGCCCAGCACGACTGAAAACAACAAAATCGCGAGGAACCAACACCGAGAAGTTCGATTCACAGTCGGCAATCCAGTTGGTCGCCGCTCGCTGCCTGCGCGACTAAAGTCGCCCGCCCGTGCTTGAAACCACAGCATGAATAGCCTTTAACATGCGAAGGTGCTTCGGCAAATCGTTTAGCCGAACCTGATTCGGCCCATCGGAGAAAGCGCGGGCCGGATTTTCGTGTACCTCCATAAAGATTCCATCACATCCCGCAGCCATTGCGGCTCTGGCCAACACCGGGGCTAATATACGGTCGCCGGACGTCGCATCCCCTGCCCCGCCGGGCCGCTGCACGGAATGGGTCGCATCGAAAATGACGCGATAGCCTGCGTCGCGCATCCAGTAAAGTGAGCGCATGTCGGCGACAAGGTTGTTATACCCAAATGTAGTGCCGCGCTCGGTGAAGCAGAATTGTGCGTTGCCGAAGGCGATCAGTTTCTCGGCGATGTTTCGCACATCCCACGGCGCGAGGAACTGACCTTTTTTTACGTTAATCGCACGACCCGTTTGGGCAGCGGCACGCAGCAGATCCGATTGCCGGCAGAGGAACGCCGGGATTTGCAACATGTCGATCCTCTTCCCGGCAATCTCAGCTTCAGCCGTAGAATGGACATCGGTTGTCACCGGAATCTTCAGTTCGCGCCCGATGTCCGCGAGAATATCGCAACCTTCGCGCACGCTGGTTCCGCGAAACGAGCGGACAGAAGTTCGGTTCGCCTTGTCGTAGGAGGCTTTAAAAATGAAATCAACTTCCTCAGAAGCGCACGCCTCAGCAATCTTCCTCGCCATGCGCCAGACAAATTTCTCAGACTCAATGACACACGGGCCGAGAATGAAGACGGGGCGTTTATCGCCAATCGACACTTTCCCGACGCGCAATGGTTTTGTTTTGGCCATGAATGTCTAAGGAAAGCAGCGGCGCAGGAATTTTAAAGGGTCGCTTCCCGCTTTCCTGCTTTCCGGATTAATCCTCTTTTCGTTATATCAAAAACGGCGAATGGCCCGTAGAGCACGAGAAAAAATAGGAGTGCCACTCCGTGCATTTGCAAGAGATACAGCAGCCACGAATCGGAGAGAAAACTCAAAATCGAAAACGCCTCAGGTTTATGCAGGAGAAATCCATAGTTGACGCCAGTGAGTATATCAATGGCCAGCGTGACCACGAAATAGAACTCCGACCACAACCATACGCGCACAATGGACATCGGGTATGGCCGATAGCCACGCGTCAGCATCAGGAAAACCACGCCGACAATGATGCAGCAGTGCGACGTGAAAAAACTGATGAACCGCCAGTCTGGAAAACCATAGGGCAGGTTCGGCGTAAGGACGGCTTGCAACGTGCCGCCAATCCCCCAGAAATACGCAACCTCGAACCAGCGCTGGTATCCTGTCCACATTGCCACCATCACCACGACCATGCCCCAGTCGCACATTTGCATCGGCAACATCTGCCGCCAATCCACCACGCCCCCGCTGCGAATGAAAACCAGGTAAGCCAGGTAGTTCAAGATCAACACAGCTGACAACGCAACGATGATCACCCGCTCGATCCACTGCGATTTTGTGCGCCGTACCAGTGCAGCAAGTGCAAACGGCAGTACGATGGTTATGAAAATCACCGTCAGATGCGGCAACCCGTACGGTTGAAATTCGGGCGCGTCGTTCATGTAGCGGCGGTTGTATCAACCGGTGATTCGGCTGCAAGGCGTTGACACAAACGCCTCTGCAAAACAATTCAATTCAGCGGACGATCCAGAGATTACACGGAATCACATCGCTAACCCAAGCAATATTGCTCGGGAGTTGCTGAACCGTTTCGCGACTTCTCGGCAGCGACACGACAAGCAAGTCGGCTTCCACTGATCGCACAAAATCGGATGCAGCGAGGCCCGTAGCGCCTTTAATGAAGCGCGTCTCGATTGGAACTGCAGTCGCACCGGCTGACAAAACGAACTCTTCAAGCGGGTCTTCCTCGCCATGGTTCGGCTTATGCGTGGCACTACCGGTGGCATCACCGGCGATCGAAGCCCTGGCTTCATCAAACGCAGTGATGATTCCAATCACGTACAGTCGCTCGCACGATTCTGCTTCCGCAAGCATCAGCGTCGTTTTCAATGCCACCAATCCCTGCTGTGAGTGGTCCGCAATGAACACGATCCTGCGCAGCGGTTTCGGTCTTTTTTGCGGATGCGTGAACAGTA
>JBBQRI010000061.1:0-11830 GCA_038214915.1 Chthoniobacterales bacterium | reverse complement strand
CTGGGGCCGACTCGATGGAACTCGCCCTTGGTTCACGATTGTCGGCGTTGTCGGTGATATGAAAGCGATTGCCGATCCGCGCGACGGCGAAGTGCTCGGCATGATTGCGCGGCCACTCGCGCAAATGCTCGTGCACGCGACCACATCGCTCGACGACATCACCTTTGTTTTGCACACCGACGGCCGCTCAGTGAACGAGCCGACGATCCGCGCCGCGCTGGCCCGTGCGAATGCGAATCTCGCCGCGTACAACTTTCTCTCGCTACAGGATGCCGCAACGCGCTCGCGCACGACCGAGCGATTCATTTTCGTTCTCGTGTCATCGTTCGGACTTGTGGGGCTCGTCCTCGCTGCCGTGGGTTTGTATGGCCTGCTCGCTCTCCAGGTTGCTCGACGCGAACGCGAGTTCGGCATCCGCAGCGCGCTTGGCGCCACCGCGCGCCAGATCATTCAGCTTGTCGCGCAACAAGGCGCAGTGTTGCTCTCGTTAGGCTTTACTGCCGGCGCGCTCGCGACTTACGGAGTGGTGCGCCTGGTCCGAAATCAATGGGCTGAAATGCCAGCGCCGAATCTGATCGCGTGCATTTCCGCGGCGATCGTGCTCGGCATCGCGGTGATGATCGCGTGCTGGCTACCGGCCCGGCGCGCTGCGCGGGTTGATCCTGTTATTGCCCTTCGCGCCGAATGATGACTCACATGCAAAACAATTCGCGATAAATCCTTATGATCTCCGACTTGAAATACGCGCTCCGGACGCTGGGTAAGACGCCAGGGTTCACCATCATTGCCGTGGTTACGCTTGCGCTCGCCATCGGAGCGAACACAGCAATCTTCAGTTTGATAAACGATCTGTTTCTGCGCGGCCTGCCATTCAAGGAACCGTCACGGATCGTCCACCTGTTCGCTGGCGACAAGTCGCGCAATCTTGTCGACATCGCGATCTCCGCGCCGCGTTTTCAACATTACCGTGAAGGACAAACGCTCTTTGACGGCTTCGCCGGCGAGAATTTGTTCGCCTTCACACTTACGGGTGTGGGCGACCCCGTCCAGATTTTCGGCGGGCGAGTGACGTCTAACTATTTCGATGTCCTTGGCGTCCGTCCGATGCTCGGCCGGAATTTTCTGGCTGAAGAAGAAGAGGGCGCTGATGTGGCGCTGGTCACGAAAATCTTCTGGCAGAAGCGGCTCGGTGGCGATCCGAATATAATTGGACGCAGCATTACGCTGGACGGAACGCCGCACACCGTAATTGGGGTGTTGCCGAACATGCCGGCGCTCTGGTTCGGGCCGAACCCGTTCGTGGGCGAGGTTTGGACGACAAAACCGTTTCAGCTGCCCGGATTCTCGTATGAACGCATGATGCGTGGAACAGGGTTTCTGCGTGTGATCGGCCGGATAAAGCCTGGTTTGACGGTCGAACAGGTGCGTGCCGCGCTGCCAACGCTGGAACAAGGTTACCGCGCACATTACTCGACCAACATTGACAGCACAGCCGAGACATCGGTCAAAACCCTTCCACAGGATGTGACGGAAAATATTCGCGCCGGTTTCGCCACCCTTTTCGCGGCGGTTTGTTTTGTGTTGCTCATCGCGTGCAGCAATGTCGCAAATCTTTTGCTGGTTCGTTTCAGTGGGCGCCGTCGGGAAATCGCGCTCCGTATGGCGATCGGCGCATCGCGCGGTAGTGTCGTCAGGCTGTTCGTTTGGGAGAGTTTGCTGGTCAGCGTCTTTGCTGGAGCGCTTGGCGCGTTCGTGGCGTGGCAGCTTGTGCCGCTCGTTCCCAAAATGGCGTCCAATTTTCTTCCGCTTGAGGGAAACACGGCCAGTAGCCTTTCGCTCGAGGTCCTCGCTTTCACGATTGGATTATCGATCGTGACAGGGGTGCTGATGGGAATTTATCCGGCGCTTCAAGCGTCTCACGCCGATTTGCTAGGCAGCTTGAAAGAAGGCGGACGCGGAACGAGTGGGAGCGTACGGCAACAGCGGTTTCGCAAGATTCTAATCGGTGCGCAGGTGGCTCTTTCGGTGACGTTGCTTGCGGGCGCGGCGTTGCTGATCACGAGCTTTATTCGACTGACACAGCAGAATCTCGGCTTTCAGCCGCACAATCTTTGGGTGGGCGCGATCAATCTACCGATCGCGCAATACCCAGACCAGGCGGCGCGTCAGCGTTTTATCGAGCGAACAGTTGCCGCGTTGCGCGACACGCCAGGCATCCAAAGCGCTACAGTTAGCGGCGATATTCCGCTTAACGGTGGGAATCGGACGCTTTACGCCCGCGCGGATCGCGATGTGCCGCCGACCGAACGCCGGGCCACCGCACCGAGTCACGATATTGCGCCGGGATATCTAAAGACATGGGGAATCCCGCTCATCGCCGGGCGTGCCTTTGACGAACACGATGTCTCTGGAGGCCGAAACGTCTGTCTAATCAGCCAGACGGGGGCAAAGAAGGTTTTCCAGAACGAAAATCCCATCGGCAAGACGCTGCTCGTGACCAGCGGCAGCACTCCCGTGGAAATCGTCGGAATCGTCGGCGACGTGCGTTCGCAACGCATCGCTGAACTGCCCGAAATGGAATTTTATCTGCCGTGGGCGCAGGAAAATTTTCCGTTTTTAAGCATCGCAGTTCGCAGCAACCTCAAAGTCGACGCGATCACGAAGCTGGTGCAGTCAGCGGTAACGAAAGTTGATCCGGGCGTCGCGATTGCCATCCCGCAGATGATGGACACCGTCGTCGCGCAGGCGCGTGGGCAAGCGCGCCTGATGATGTGGCTTCTCGGAATTTTTGCCGGTGTTGCGGTCTTGCTTGCGAGCATCGGAATTTACGGGGCCGTTGCCTACAGCGTGGAACAACGCACCGGCGAGATCGGAGTGCGCATGGCGCTCGGCGCGCAAACCCACGACGTGCTTCGCTTGATTATAAACCAGGGGATGAGACCAGTGATTACCGGGCTGGCGATCGGAATTGTGTCGGCGTTCGCCCTTGGCCGTCTCCTGACAACACAGCTTTACGAGGTTTCGGCACACAATCCGGCGCTGCTTGCCGTTTCAACGATTTTCCTCGCGGCGATTGCATTGATTGCATGTTTGGTCCCGGCGCGACGAGCCGCACACGTTGATCCGATCCAGGCGTTGCGCGCCGAATGATATGCACGATCCGAAATTCGCTCTGTACTGGTTGGTTCCAAACGCGCTTTTGCTTCGAGAAGCGCTTGCGTTTCGACCTCGTTTGAATATCCGTGGCACTTCGCTGTCTCATATCTATCTCCGAAACTTCATATGCATTTGCGTTCCGTAATTTCTCTCATCGTTGCGGCGATCAGCACTCCGGCAATTTTCGCGCAGGGAACGAATCAACCGACCGTCGACGAACTCGTTGCCAAGAACATCGAGGCTAAGGGCGGCGAGACCGCGCTGAAAAGCCTCCAAACACTGCGCTCAACCGGCAAATTGCTTGTGCAACAGGGCCAGATCGAGCTTGGCTATCTCCAAACAAAAAAGCGCCCCGATGAAGTGCGCATTGAGGCTTCGCTCCAGGGGATGACGCAGATCGAGGCGTATGACGGCAAGGACGGATGGAAGGTTTCGCCATTTTTCGGGCGCAAAGATCCGGAGCGCATGTCTGCTGACGATGTGAAGGCGCTAGTGGAAGATACTGAAATCGATGGCCCGTTGGCCGATTGGAAAACAAAGGGCAGCACCGTCGAATATCTAGGAACCGAGGATGTCGATGGGACACCCGCTCACAAACTGAAAGTCGTGCGAAAGAACGGCGACGTCAGTTTTGTCTATTTGGATCCTGATCACTTTCTTGAGATCCGAATCGTGACGCAACGAGTGCGGCAGGGCGCGCATGAAGAAGTCGAGACGGATCTCGGCGATTATGAAAAAGCCGGTGGCGTGTTTGTTCCGACGTCAATCGAGGTCGGACGCAAGGGAGCGCCGGACAAACAAATGGTCGTCATCGATAAAGTCGAAGCCAACGTGCCGGTAGATGACACGATATTTCATTTCCCCGGCCAAATAAGTATCCCCCAACCACCGCGCTGAGCTTCCGCAAAACCGAATTAGCACCTCTATGAATTCCGCACGTAACGCTTTTGCAGTGCGATGCGTTCTCGCATCGCTTTTTCTTTGCACCATTCCTGTTTACGCAGCTGACGCTCCATTTGGTTCGGCGAGCATTTCCGGGCTCGGGGCGCGCAACATCGGGTCGGCGGCAATGAGCGGACGAATCTCGTGCATCGCGGGAGTCCACGAGCCATCGGGCAAGATCACGCTCTTTGTGGGTGCGGCCAGTGGCGGCGTTTGGAAATCCGATGACAGCGGAACGCGGTATCGCCCGATATTTGACGAACAAGCAGTGCAATCGATCGGCGCCATCGCGCTCGACCCGAAGAATTCGAAAAACGTTTGGGTCGGCACTGGTGAATCGTGGACGCGCAACAGCGTGTCCATTGGCGACGGAATTTACAAGTCCACCGATGGCGGCGAAGCATGGTCGCGCGCTGGCCTGGAGAAATCGGAACGCATCGCGCGGATTGCGGTTGATCCAAGAAACAGCGACACGGTTTTCGTCGCGGTTCCTGGCGCGTTGTGGAGCGATTCGCCCGACCGCGGTCTGTACAAAACTACCGACGGCGGCAAGACGTGGCAGCAAGTCCTCAAGGGGGCGAATCTTTCGACAGGTTGCACCGATGTCGAGATTGACCCAAGCAATCCCGATATCATGTTTGCCACGATGTGGGATTTCCGGCGGAAAGGCTGGGAATACCGTTCGGGCGGCGCAATTCCGACGGCGTCGTCAGCCAGTGGATTGTTCCGTTCGACCGATGGTGGCAACACTTGGACGGAGATTACGGAGCAGGCTAACAAAGGTTTCCCAAAGAAACCGTATGGACGTTTGGCGGTGGCGATCGCTCCATCGAAATCGCAACGCGTTTACGCATTCGTGGAATCACCGGAGAGCGCGTTGTTCGTGTCAGACGACGGCGGCGCGACATGGGAGAAACGCGACAAGAGCCAGTGGATGGTCTGGCGGCCGTTCTACTTCGCGAATCTGATTGTTGACCCCAAAAATCCAGACCGCCTGTTCAAGCCCGACGGTTCATTGATTGTTAGCGAGGACGGCGGAAAGAGCTTTGCCGTAGTGGGTGGTTTTCAAGGCGCGCACGGCGATGCGCACGATGTTTGGATCGACCCGACGAACTCACAAGTTGTATTCGTCGGTGACGATGGCGGGATGTGGTACTCGTACAACGGCGGCAGCAAATGGTGGAAAGGAGAAAATCTGCCGGTGTCGCAGTTCTATCATGTGAGCGTGGACGAAAAAGATCCCTACCAGGTGTATGGCGGATTGCAGGATAACAGCTCGTGGGTAGGTGATTCGCAGTACCCGGGCGGCATCACCAATCATCGTTGGGAAAATATGTACGGCGGCGATGGATTCTGGATGTTCCAGGACCCGACTGACCCTGACTACATCTATGCCGAGTACCAGGGCGGGGAGATTGGCCGAGTCAATCGCAACACACATCAGGGTCGCAACATCAAGCCACGGCCAAATTACAATGAGAAACTACGGTGGAACTGGAATACGCCGATCGCGCTTTCGCCTAACGAGAAGGGAACAATCTATGTTGGCGCGCAATTCCTGTTTCGCTCACGCGATCACGGACAGACGTGGGATCGGATTTCGCCGGACCTGACCACCAACGATCCGGAAAAACAAAAGCAAGAGCAATCTGGCGGTGTGACAGTGGATAATTCGTCGGCGGAAATGCACACCACAATTTATTCCATCAGCGAATCGCCCAAGCAGAAGGGACTGATCTGGGTCGGCACTGATGATGGCAACATTCAGCTCACGCGCGACGGCGGTAAAACCTGGACTAACGTCGCCGGCAACGTCCCCGGGTTGCCGAAGAACTCGTGGGTGAACTGGGTGCAGGCCAGCAACTTCAATCCCGGAACAGCTTACGCCGCTTTTGATCGGCATACTTTTGGCGACATGGCGCCGTACGTTTTCAAGACCACTGATTTCGGTAAGACCTGGACGCCGCTCCTCAGTGCTCAAGACGCGAAGAGCGTCCGTGGATACGCGCACGTCATTAAAGAAGATTTGGTCAAGCCAGATCTTCTGTTCGTTGGCACGGAGTTTGGACTCTGGGTTTCGATTGATGCCGGAACAAGCTGGGCGCAATTTAAGGGCAACCATTTTCCTGCCGTTGCCGTTCGCGACCTGGCGATTCACCCGCGGGATAACGATCTGGTTCTCGGCACGCATGGGCGCGGCATCTGGATAATCGACGACATTACGCCGCTGCGGGCGTTAACGCCGGATTTGTTGAAGCAGGATGTTGCCTTTGTTTCGGCGCGGCCGGTCCAACAGCGCATCCAGGGCCAGGGTGGATGGCCCAATGGCGACGCGGTTTTTGTTGGCGAAAATCCGCCTGACGCTGCCGTGATTAACTATTATCAGCGCGAGCGGCATTTGTTTGGAAAAATGAAACTCGAAGTTTTGGATTCATCCGGGCGTGTTGTTGACGAGTTGCCGGCGAGCAAGCGACCAGGCTTGAATCGGGTGATCTGGACGATGAGGGCAAAACCGCCCCGTGTGCCGCCTGCTGCACAAATCGCCGGCTCGGGAATACGCGGACCACGGCTCGTGCCCGGTGATTACACTGTGCGCCTAACGAAGGCAGGCAAGGTCTACGACACGAAACTGACGGTCGGGCTTGATCGGCGGGCAAAATTCAGCTCAGCCGATCGCAAGGCGCAATTCGATGCAGCCATGCGCGTAGTTGCATTATTTGGTGACGAAAGTGCGCTCATGGATCGGATTATCGGCTTGCGCCAGGCGCTTGCCGAGACGGGCGCCGCAGTGCCGGAAGGCGATCAGCTTCGCAAGCAGATCTCGGATTTCGACGGAAAAGTGGACGCGATGCGAAAGAAAATCGTCGCTACAACCGAGGGTGGCGCTATCACTGGCGAGGAACGTTTGCGTGAGCACACCGACCAGCTTTACGGAGCAATCCTGAGCTACGAAGGCAAACCGGCCGCCTACCAGATCGCTTACATCGACACGCTCAAACGCGAGCTCGACGAAGTCACCAAACAATTCGATCAACTCCTCGCGCAGGACCTGCCCGCATTGAACGACTCGCTCAAATCCAAAGGCCAACAGCCGCTTTCGCCGCCGCCAGCTAAAGTTGCTGTAAATGAAGAGGCGTCCAGTTCGGGAGGATCGAGTGTTAATATTAGCCTCCCCGCTGGCTCCGGCATGCTCCGCTGACTCAGCGGACGGAGATCAGTGACCGATTATGCGAACCGAAGGATCGTTGACGAAAGCGCCCGGCGTCGTGTGCCACCCGGTCCAGTCGATTTCATGGCGGTCAATTATTCGAATCGGCGAGACCGTCGTGGTGCCGATCGGCAGCAGCTTGACACGTTGCGGGATGAGAGAACCGGTGACGAAAATCGCCCGCTCTTCAACTTTTTGCTTCCGTTCGGAGGCTTGGTTAGTCGTGGTATCGGCGAGCGCTGTTCCGGCAAGTATGCTGGTCGCGACGAGAGTTGCAACGCTTGAAGATATTAGGACCTTCACGAACAAAAACTACACCCGGGAAGGTACGGTGTGCAAATCATTGAAGCGATGACGATGGCCCCCCCGACCAAAGCAAGAGAGGCAATAGCTGTTGCCACTGCCTCTCCGCGGACCTAACCGAAACGTCAGTGTTTAAAATCTCTTCGTTAGGCGCGCATAAACGAACCGGCCGGTGGCGTCGTAAGTGAAGCCGGGATAGCCAACCGCGTTTCCACCTTCCCCATAAGCCTTAGGCGGGTCCTGACCAAAGATGTTATTGCATCCAATGGTGATGATTGTGCCTCGCAGCAGATGGTCCAAGATGCTCCGATTGTACTTGCTGGTCTGAGCCGAAGCCGTTTCTAGAGGCGTACCGTCCTTGCCACGAACGACCTCTTTTTCGCCCTTGGAATAGCCGGGCACAGGCTGGGCCTCAACCGGAAGAAGCGAAGTGAAGTCATAGGAAAGCTGACCGTCAAAGAAAAAGGTCTGATGAACCCAGTGCTGGTGAATGTTTGGCGTAAACTCGTGGAATCCGTCGGTGTAGCGCACGATAGTAAAGAGATCGAAGCCCTTCCATGTCCACTCGAGACTGGAGTTACCCTTCCATTTATACCAACCTTCATTCGACGTACCCGGGTCGGTGGTTCTGCCGGCCAAATTTCCGTTGTCTGGCCCGAACTCTCGGAAGATGAACCCCTGGAAGATGAATTCATCCAGGTAGGTTGCTTGAGTTTGCGAAGTGAAGGTTCCCCAGGGCGTTGGCTTCTGGTAGTAAACGCCGAAGTCAAACCCGCGAGCCTCTTGATTGCCGATGTTCTGATTTCGAATCAAGATACGTGTGATGTTTCCACCAATGTCGCGCTCCACCTTTTCGCCGGGCAACAATGTGCCTGTTAGTTCACGTTGCAGCACCTGGTCGGCCAACGGCGCAGTAACGACGCCGGTGCGCTCGATGTCCCAAAAGTCAACCGAGAGATTCAGCCCCGGCACGTATTTTGGCGAGTAAACAACGCCGCCACTGAACGAGCGGGAATCTTCAGGCTGGAGCCCGGGATTGCTGCTTATAAGGGTGTTCGTCTCAGGCTCAAAGGCTCCGCCGTTCTTCGGATCGTGGGAAGGCTCCAGAGCTGAGAGCGGAGACCCAAATAATTCTTCAAGTGACGGCTCGCGAAAACCCTCGCCCCAAGTTGCCCGGAGAGTCAGCTGCTCGTCGAACGGTTGCCAGCGCATGCCTACCTTCGGCACCAAGACATTGGTATCATTGTTCAGAAACTCTTCAAATCGCGCCCCAGCCGTAAACTCCAGGGAATAAAAGCCCGGAATCATTGCCTTGGTCTCGTTCTGGACCTGCGGATTTTTGCCGTCGCCTTTGTAGTAGGTACTCGTCACGGGGCTGAAGATAGGAATTCTGGTCTCTGCGTAAAACGCATAGGTCTTTCTTCCACCCTCAGCAGGCGGAACTGGCGAATTGCCGACAATGTCACCCTCGACGTTGAGCATATCCGGCACTTCCTTCAGCGATTCGCGGCGGAACTGACCACCGAAGGCGAAGCCAACGCCGCCGGCCGGTAAGTTGAAGAGCGCCGTCGTATAGATCGTGGCATCCAAGGTCCACAGCTTTGAGGTGTCTTCGTCTTTGGGATGCACCCTGGCAAATTCGACCGTGGCGTCGTTAGACGGGATTGGAGCGCGATAATCACCGAAAGGATTAAACGGGACGGTCGTGCCGATGAATTGCGGAGACGTCGGATCAAAGATCGGATCGGCCTGGTTCAAGATCCGGTTGAAACGCGAGGCGGACACTTGCGTCCCGGTCTGAGTATTCTTAAGCTGACTGTAGCGGAACCCGGTGTCGTACCCCCAAGTCCCGTCAAAAAGCTTGTCCCCCTTGATGCCGATGGTGCTTAGCCACGCGTCGGTTTCGTTGTCGAACAACCGGTTTCCAAATTCAGCCAAACGCGCGCGAGTGCCGCCGGAGATGATTTGCTCGAAGGGATTGAACGGATTGAACGCGTCCGCTGGAAGATTGGTCTCCGCGTGCGTGGGTGTGTTGGGTGGCTCCGAGCCTGGCGCAATTGGCGAATGCGGCGGAATGGCCAATGTCGTCTGGCCTAAGGTCTGGAATGAACCCGTGGCTGGAGGTGCCAGCTCGTTATGCGTTTTCACGTTCTGATAAAACCCGTCCGCATAGACGACCATCTGATCGCCAAAGATCTTATGGTCGCCATTGAGATAAACGCCGTACCTCTCTGACTCTGGGAAGGAGAGCGAGAACTGATTGAAATTGAACCCAGGACGTAAACCGCCAAACGCCCTGACACGCCTATCGGCCAAGTAGAGATATCTGCTTGCCGGAACCAACCCGTTTGTGAGATCTGGTGCACTTGCAAATTCAGTCCCACCAGGATTTAAATTCTGACCACCAGCGGCTCCCGCCACATCGCTGCTAAGCTGAAGATTATAAGGACTATTGTTCGAGCTTAGGAACGGCGGAACGGCCGAGAAACCGCGATCGCGGTTGGCGATGGAGTTGCGATGATAGTAATTCAAGACGCCAGTGATGTTGGTATCTCCCTTGCCAACACCGAAGATGCCGTATGCGTCGAATAGACCCGAGTCTTTATCGAGCGTGTTCCCGTATTCGACTCTTGATTCCGCGCCATTGTAATTGTGACGCATCTTAAGGTTTACGACGCCAGCCACCGCATCCGCACCATACGTGGTGGACGCGCTGTCTTTTAGAATTTCGATGCTTTCAATAGCCGGTTCAGGAATCGTATTCAAATCGACGAACATGACGTTGACCAAGCCGGGGTTGTTGCCCGTGGGATAGGGAGCGACTCGGCGTCCGTCTATCAGGATGAGAGTGGCCCTGGCATCGAAACCGTGGAGCGCAACTGTCGCCGCACCCACAGCGGTGTTGGAGCCGTTTTCGTTATTCGAAATCGGAACGACGTTCGCGTTCACGACCGGCAGGCTTTGGAGAAATTGCTCGGTAGTGATCCTACCTGATGTGTTCATGTTTTCGCGGTTGTAGATGTCAACAGGGTTAGGTCCAACTTCTTCTGCCGTTGGAATGTTCGAACCTGTTACGATGACACGCTCGGCTTCGGTAGGCGGCGGCGCGGCGGCACCCGGCGGCGGCGGCGCGAGGACCGCGGAGGCCGGCGGAAGGTCTTGTGCAAATGCGTTTAATGCGATGATGAGAGGGATTCCAACGCAGGCTGCGAGAGTCATGCGCAGGAATCCGAACTTAGAAAGTTCAGGTCTGGTCATAGTTTCTCCTTGGTTAAATTAGCCTTACGGGAACGGGACTAAAAAAAATTCCACACGTTGGCAAGATTATTTTTCACTCTTCGAGAAAATATTTTTGAGAAGCCAGCCCCGTGCGCGCGTCGCACTTCGAAACAACCCTGCCGAAATCAAATCAATTTCTCGTATCAGATGCGATGTCGCGCCGGCGACAGTGCACCGCCTTTCAATAGATTCTTAGCGCGAATCTCTATGGAGTGCGCTTCGTCTAGGTGTCACGTTACTCTTGATTAGCGCAAGTGCAGTGACGTCTCCGACCGACGAGCCGGCGAACTCAGCCTTGCCGGAACCTATTTTATTTGATCGCTGGGTTCCGGTAGATACTCATGGGGCTGGCGGTGGTCGGAATTGGGCTGAGCCTGTCACATGGCACAGGAATGCCGGATGTTGTAGTGAACGTGTAGCACATTTTCTTCGCGGTGTTCGTGACCTGCTGTGGCTGTGCCGGGAGCACTACGTTTTTGCTCGGATCGGCAGCAAATACCGATGCGCAAAATGCGAACGTGAGCACGACACTTGCGCATCGAACCAACGAACCCCACAGGCGACTAAACCTGTTTTCTATTCGCATGCCGTGATCGTGATTCCGTTTCGAATTTTGCGCAAGCTTATTTAGAGGCTATCCCAGACAAAGGAACGACACTTCCAGCATTGGAATCAATCCGTCCAAAAAATATTCTGGGCGCAGCCGGAGGCGGCCTTTCGCACTGGGAGCATCGATTATCAGCTTGCGTATATCGACTCGCTCAAGCGCGAACTGGACGGCATCCATAGTGGTGCTCGAGCTGTGGATTTTATCTCCACGCCTGCGGTTTTGAAGGTAAGGGGATTCGAAGTCCTGGCCTTCTCATTTCGAGTGTGTGGGAGGAATGCGTTCTTGGCATGCTCGCTGAAAAACATTCAATTGGTTCTGCGTGACGCTGGGAG